>JBKCVH010000091.1:0-17278 GCA_046317675.1 Burkholderiales bacterium | reverse complement strand
GGCCTCGGGCTGCTCGGCCGGCGCCTGGGCGGCTTCGCTCTGTGGTTCGGACGGCGCTTCGGTCGAAGGTTCGGGCGGCGTGGGCAAGGCGGCGGCACCGAGCGGCGGCGCTGGCAGCGGCATGGGCGGGCTTTCCAGCTCCATGCGCAGCACCGGCGCCTCGGCGCGGCGCTCCTTCCAGGGCAAGCTCAGGCCGGGCAAGCCGTCGCCATCACCAAACTGCAAGCTGAACAAGATCGCATGCAGGGCGATGGAGAGCAGGAGCGTGCTGGTGAAGCGCCGAGACGGCGCGCGCTGGGGCCAAAAGCGGCGCGGGCGCCAGCGTTCCAGGCTGGCGAAGTGCGCTGGCTCTAGCGGTGGCTCTTGCAGCGGCTCTTGCGGCGGCAGGGAATCCAAATTCCCAGCCAGCTCCGAGTCCATCGGCGCGCCGGGTTCCAGGGAATTCAAGCGCGCCCCAAGCTACGGGTGGGCTGGCCGTGCAGGGCGAGCAAATGCACAGCAGAACGAGAGGTGAAACGCATTGCTGGCATTGTCCATACCGCATGGCTCACGCCGATTGAGGCCAAGCCCGACTCCGTCGCTATCGCCACCCATCGAATGGGCCTTGGATGCACTGAGAAGCCAGAGCGCCACACAATCCCGCCCCCACCCGCCCACACTCCACTTTGCGAATGCTCGTCCGCGTGAGATCTGCGCTCTTGGCCTTGGCCTTGCTCTGGACGGCCGCCGTTCAAGCCCAGCTCGGCCTGCGCATTCCCGACCCCTCGCAAATGGAGCCGCCCGCCTTGGCCGGCTACTACCCGGCCGCACTCCGGCTGGCGCTGGAGAAAACCGCCGGCGCCAAGGCGGTGCCGGCCTTTGTGGTGATGAACCAGCCGGGCATGAGCCGCGAGCGCTACCGGCTCATGCTCACCGAGGGCGAGCTCGACGTCATTTGGAGCAGCACCACGCCCGAGCGCGAAGCGCTGTACGAGCCGGTTCGCTTCAACTTGCTCAAAGGGGTGAACGAGTACCGCGTGCTGCTGGTCCGCCGCAGCGATCTCGCGCGCTTCGAATCCGTTCGCAGCCTGGCTGACCTCCAAGCCCTCACCGCCGGCGCCGGCTTGCACTGGAGCGACGCAAAAGTGCTGCGCACCAACGGGCTGCGCGTGGTCACGGCCGCCAACCACGAGTCGCTCTTCAGGATGCTCGCCGGCCGGCGCTTTGACTTCATGGCCCGCAGCTTGGCCGAGGCCCAAGGCGATGTGGTGGCCTACCCGGAGCTCGACCTCGCGCTGGAGCCGCGCCTGCTGCTCCAGTACCAACAGCCCATCTACTTCTTCGTGGGCAAGGGCAACCGGGCCCTGGCCGAGCGCATTCGCCGTGGCCTGGCTTTGGCCGAGGCCGATGGCAGCCTAGACCGCCTCTTTTTCAGCACCCCGGCCTTGCGGGATGCTTGGGCCAGCATTCATGGGGAGAGGGCGGCCGACGCAGCCGCCGGCAAAAAGCCCAGCGCCGCCGCACCGCCCCTGACGGCCAAACGGCTCACGCTCAAACTCGCGCCGCTTTGAAGCGGCGCTCAAGGCTTTCGCTGGTACACCCGCACGTACTCGATCTCGAACTGGATCGGGAAGATCGCGTCGTCCACCGGCCCGCCCAAGTCGCCACCGATGGCGAGGTTCAAGATCAAGAACTGCGGCTTGTCAAAGGGCCACTGCGCCGAGCCTGTGCCCGCGTTGCGGTAGATGGCGTGCTGCACGCCGTCCACGCCAAAGCGCACCTCGGTCGGCGTCCAGAGCATTTGGTAGTTGTGGAACTGGCTGCACGCCGTGGCCAGGGTGCGTCCATCGCCTTTGCCGTTGGCGCCGCTGCCTGATGTGGTGTGCACCGTGCTGAAGACCCAATCGGGCCGCTGGCCCATGTGCTCCAAGATGTCCAGCTCGCCACTGGCGGGCCACTGGCCTTCGCTGCCCAGCGTCCAAATGGCGGGCCAACTGCCCTTGCCACACGGCGCCTTGGCGCGCACCTCCATGAAACCGTAAGTCCACTGCGCCTTGCCCTGGGTGATGAGGCGGGCCGAGGTGTAAGCCTGGCCACCCCAGTCGGGCGCGCTGCGCAGGCTTTCCTTCCGGGCAATGATGAGCAGCTTGCCGTCTCGCACCACGCTGTTTTCAGGGCGCGCATTGCCGTAGTACTGCAACTCGCGGTTGTGCCAACCCGCCTTGTTCATGCCGATGTCGTAGACCCACTTGCTCGCATCCGGCAAGCCCGGGGTATCGAACTCATCAGCCCAAACGAGCTGGTGGTCGGCCGGGCGCTCCAGCGGCAAGGTGGGCGTGGGCGGCGCCGGTGCAGTGGCCGAGTTGGGCGTCACATTGGCGCCCGCGCCCCCACCGCCACAGGCGGCAAGGCTGAAAGCGGCGAACCAGGAGAGCGGGGTAGAGCAAAGGCGCATGGGCATCACACAGGTTGGGTCAGACGGGCAGCGGCGGTGGACTTCAATGTCAGCGCTGTCAAAGCTTTGCGAGCCCACGGAGAGGGGCCGGCGCTTGGGTGGGCCAAGCGCCGGCCTAGTGGCAGAACCACACTTTCGAATGCCAGTCTGACGACCGGCATGCCGAGGGGCGAAGCAATGAAAGCGCTTTCATGTTCCATCAAAAGGCGATCCGGGGTCAAGCGCGGGAACCCCTAGCCTTTTGAAGTGAAGGGGTTTGTGGGGCGGGCTTGGGGCCGATCTGGCTTCGGGCATGCCCCGCTCCTGTCGGGTGACGCAGGCCATGAAAGCGGAGGAAGGCGCGAATCCCATGGAGAGAGGCGGCATCGGTGCCAGCAGCCTGAGGGGCCTGAGGTAGCGCCGCGCTGGGGCACACTCAGCCTCGGGGCCGTGAGGCGCTTGCAGCAAGATCGCCCCCAGGCATCGGCGCCTGCCTGCAAATCACCTGCGGGATCGGCCGACTTAGGGCGCAATTTGCTACTGGATAAAACAACAGTCAATGGAGGAGAAATGCATGACGGATCAATGTTTTGGGTCGTTGCAAGCCATCGTTTTTATGCGGCAGCGCCCAGCTTTATGCAGTCTCCCTAGAACTCGTTAGGCCCGAATACAAATGATCGTCCACGGCAACATTGAGAGAGACGGATTCGAGCTCGTGCTTCGTGATGGGCGCTTCTTTATTCGATATGACGCTGGAGCACACCAAGCAGCTTGGCGCGAGGACGAGGTATCGAAGGAGGACGCGAGGCGCATCTCCGAATCTCCGGACGGTTTCGATTCGGTGGTCCGCGACCTTCAAGATCGTCTCTTGCGTAGCGGGGGCGATCCCTACGTTCACAACTGGCGAGGCCCGGAAAGTGGTCTTGCCTAACTACTCGCTCAAGCGGACAGATCAATCGCTTCGCGATTGATGCTGCCGCTTAGCTCCAGCGTTAGGCCCCACCATTCACCATGGCCACCACCAAAATACCGACCCTCGACACAATCATGTTCGTTGATACGAACGTGCTCCTTGATTTCTACCGCATCAAGAAGTCAGACGTCAGCACGAAGTATCTTGAGCAGCTCGAAGCCTGCAAGGACCGGCTGATTTTGGGGTCTCAGGTTGAGATGGAGTACAAGAAAAATCGCCAGCGGGTCATCGTCGAGGCGATGAACGCGTTCACAGGACCCGACTGGAGCCGCCTAACTCCACCAGCGCTCGTCGCTGAATTGCAAGCAACAAAGACGCTCGAGAAGCACAGAAAGCAACTCGTCACCCAGCAGAAGAAACTCAGCGCCACCATCACAAAGATTCTTGGCGACCCTTCCAGATGCGATCCGGTCTACCAGACCCTGCAACGACTTTTCAAGCACGACTCACCACTGAATCTGTCGCGCGAGAGGAAGGAAAGATTTGCTATTCGCAATCTCGCTCGAAAACGATTCGTTCTCGGCTATCCGCCTCGCAAGAATAACGACACCTCTATCGGCGACGCGGTCAACTGGGAGTGGATCGTGAAATGCTCAAACGACACTGGCAAGCACGTAGTCATCGTGACTCGAGACACTGACTATGGGGTTATCCACGAAGGCGCCTCGTACTTAAACGACTGGCTCAAGCAGGAATTCAGCGAACGCGTAAGCAAGAAGCGCAAGATCATCTTGACCGACAAGCTTTCACAAGGTCTCAAGCTGGTCCATGCGGCTGTAACGCGCGAGATGGAGCAGGAGGAAGAGCTTCTTCTCAGGCGCATGCGCCCGGCAGCACCAGATGACTTTGAAGTCGTTGTGTAGCGCAGTGGGGCCTACCCCATCGCTCAACCGGACCCGCAACGGCATGCCACCTTCGGGCCTCGTTTCATTCTTGCCCTGCGGCGTCCTGCCGTCGCGGGCCGGTTAGCTCAAACGGTAGATTTCACAGGGAGGCATTGCTATGCGTCGATTCGTTTTCGCTTTGCAAACTCGCACATGGCGTCAGCACATTGGGCTTGTGTTTGGCGCAAGTTGGGTATTCCTCGTCGCGTTGGTCTTGGTTCGGGACGCGGACGTTCGGCATCAACTTAAATTCGTTCTTCTCGGCTTTATTGTGTTTGCGTTCGCGGCTAAGGAGTTGGTAGATGCCCCGGTCAACTGGGGACGAGCTCGTGCTGTTTATCGGGAACGCCGCAACTTTTGGCTGGCAATCTGGGTCGCCATTCCAGAGGAGATTCGCGGTTGGGGGCGCACCTTTCTAGCCCTACAAATTGCTTTCTTGCGCAAAGCGTTTGGTCAGGCTAGCAAGATAGAAGAGCGGCCGGCAGGATTTACGTATCTCCAACGAAGTGGCTACACGTCTCTCATGCCCATTCTCGCCATTTCCTCATTGGTTGATATACCCCTTGCTCATTTGGCAATTGGCTATTCAAATCTGCCGGAAAGTACGCAGCTTGGCGTGCACGTTTTCATTGTGTTGGTTCATGTTCTTGCGTTCTCAACGCTCATTGGCGATAGGTTTCTGATTGGACCGGGTCAACATGAAATAACGTCAACAGATCTCCTAATCTCGCTTGGTGCTCGGGCAAATGGAACGATTCCGTTGGATGCAATCATCTCGGCAACCAAACTTACCGGCCCGCTAAAGCCCAAGAGTGTGTCAGCCAAGGACGTTGTAATCTCCCCTTGCTGCAACCCAAATGTGGCGCTTGCGCTGAGAGAAGGTGGATGTGAACTTAACGTGCTCGGATCTAACTTGCGCGATGTGCGCACGATTTACCTGTATGTCGATCGGCCTGAAGAATTCATTTCGAGGGTTCGCGGTAGTTAAATCTCTTGAGAAACATCTCACCCCGCAGGCGGCACCAAGGCTTGGGCGGGGGTGAGCGCAAAGCCCAGCGCTGCGGCGCTTAAGCGCAGCGACTAAGCGCTGAAGCTGCAGTTCCACGCTGCTGGCCCTGATCGACGAAGGCTTCGTCGCACATCAGCTTGAGATGCGCCAGCCGAGCTAGCTGGTGCGCCGTGGCGGTATTGGCCCTGGGCTTTGACCTAGTCCCCAACATCCCGGCGCGAGCGGTATGCTGAAACCGCTTTCATAGATCCACGCGCCCATGCCCACCCTCCTCCCCTTCCTCAGCGCGCAGCACAGCGCGCACCGTCTCAGCGCCTTGCCCACACTGGCGCTGCAGGCCCAGGCTTCGGCCGCCGCCCTGCCCGAAGTCACCGTGGACAGCAGCCGCCAGTTCCAAAGCCTTGTTGGCTTTGGCGGTGCGTTCACCGAGGCAGCGGCGGTGAGTTGGTTGGCTTTGCCGGAGGCGCAGCAAGAGGCGGCGCTGCGCGACTACTTCAACGCTGCCGATGGGCATGGCTATGGCTTGTGCCGGGTGCACATGGGGAGCTGCGACTTTGCGCTGGGCAACTACGCGCACGTGGAGCAGGCAGGCGACGTGGCGCTGGCGGGCTGGAGCATGGAGCGCGACCGGCAAGCGCTGCTGCCGATGATCAAAGCCGCGCAGCGCGTGGCCGGGCAGCCGCTGCAGATCTTGGCCTCGCCCTGGAGCCCACCGGCCTGGATGAAGACGAACGGGCAGATGAACCACGGGGGCGAATTGCTGCCGCAGTACCGGGAGGCTTGGGCGGCTTGCTATGTGCGCTTCATTGAGGCCTATGCGGCCGAAGGCGTGCCGATTTGGGGTGTGACGGTGCAGAACGAGCCCATGGCGGTGCAGCGCTGGGACTCCTGCATTTACACCGCCGAGGCCGAGCGCGACTTCGTGCGCGACCACCTCGGGCCGGCGCTAGAGCGGGCCGGGCTGTCCCATGTGCGCCTGCTGGTTTGGGATCACAACCGCGACCAGATGGTGCAGCGGGCCAGCGTCATTTATGGCGACCCAGCGGCCTCCCGCTACGTGTGGGGCATGGGTTTTCATTGGTACGGCGAGGACCACTTTGAGCAGGTTGCGCAGGTGCGCGAGGCTTGGCCCGACAAGCACTTGATCTTCACCGAGGGCTGCCAAGAGGGTGGACCGCACCACGGCTCCTGGGCGCTGGGGGAGCGGTATGCGCGCTCGCTGATTCAGGACCTGCGCAACGGCTGCGAGGGTTTCATCGACTGGAACTTGATGCTGGACGAAACGGGTGGGCCCAACCATGTTGGGAACCTGTGCAGCGCGCCGATGCTGGTGGACCGCGCCCGTGGCGAGGTGATGAAGCAGAGCAGCTACTGGGCGCTGGGGCACTTCAGCCGCTTCATTCGGCCGGGGGCGCGGCGCATCGTGTGCGCCAGCGGCAGCGCCGCCGTGGAGGTGGTGGCCTTCCGCAACCCCGATGGCAGCTTGGCCACGGTGCTGCTCAACCGCAGCGACGAGGCCCGGCCCCTGCAATTGCGCTGGGATGGCCGCTTTGCCGGCTTCGAGCTGCCGGCGCGGGCCATTGCGACCTTGCTGCAGAAAGCCTGATCAGGCCGGCTTGTCCTGGGTTCGGTAGGGCGCACACAGCTGGCTGACATAGGCTTGGTGCGCCGGCAGGCCGGCCACCAGGCGCTGCACCTTGAGCTCGATGTCGCCCAGGAACTTCTGCAGCTCTTGGCGGTCCATGAGCTCGGCCACCGGGTGGTGGCGGCTGGGGGTGATGCCTTGGCCCATCATGACCTGAATCCAGGAGTTCTCGGCGAACAGCTCGTCGCTCGGGCGGAACACGCGGGCGGTCTCGCGGAACAGCTCGATGCGGTGGCGCAGCGTGGGCAAGATGTCCATCTCGCGCACGTGCTTCCAGAGGGCGGAGTCGGTGCGTTCGTTGACGTGATAGTGCAGCACGATGAAGTCGCGGATGTGCTCCAGCTCGCGCTTGGACTGCAGGTTGAATTCGTCCACATCGGCCTGCTGAATGCCGCCGGCCGGGAACAGTTGCATCAGGCGGATGGCGGCGCGCTGAATGAGGTGGATGCTGGTGGACTCCAGCGGCTCCACAAAGCCACTGGCCAAGCCCATGGCAATGCAATTGCGCTCCCACACCTTGTTGCGCTGCCCCGGCAAGAACTTGATGACGCGCGGCTGAGTGAGCAGCTCGCCTTCCACGTTCTTGCGCAGCATGTCGGGGGCATCGGCGTCGCTGAGTTCTTTGCTGCTGTAGACCAAACCATTGCCCACGCGGTGCTGCAGCGGAATGCGCCACTGCCAACCAAAGGGGTGGGCGATGGAGCGCGTGTAGGGCCAGGCCTCGCGCACCGAGGCGGTCTGCACGGCCACGGCGCGGTCGGAGGGCAGCCAGTAGGACCAATCCTCGTAGCCCACGCCC
The DNA here is from genome assembly GCA_046317675.1 of Burkholderiales bacterium. Classification (GTDB taxonomy): domain Bacteria; phylum Pseudomonadota; class Gammaproteobacteria; order Burkholderiales; family Burkholderiaceae_C; genus Inhella. The sequence continues at coordinate 9,555 of JBKCVH010000091.1, read as the reverse complement.
AGGGCCTCGCCGAGCAGCAGGGAGCGGAAGCCGGTGCAGTCGATGAAGAGGTCGCCGTCGATGCGGCTGCCGTCTTCCATTTGCAGGGCGGCGATGTCGCCGTCGCGCTCGGCGCCGGCCTCGGCACCGTGCTTGATCACGCGGGCGATCTTGCCCTCGATGCGCTGGGCGCCGAAGGTTTCGCTGATGGCCCGCAGGAACTTGGCGTAGCGGCTGGCATCCAGGTGGTAGGCGTAGTTCAGCCCGCCCCGTGGCACATGCGCAAAGCGGTTGGCAAAGGCCGCCACGGTTTCGGGGTTGTAGTCGGTGTAGGTGCGCGACAGACCCTCTTGGCGGCCCTTGAGCCAGAAGTGCTGGAAGCCGGCGCTCCAGTGGTCGTTGCCGGTGCTGCCGAAGGAGTGGAAGTAGTCCTCGCCAATGGCCTTCCAGCCCTCGAAGTTGATGCCGAGCTTGAAGGTGGCATTGGTGGCCGCCATGAACTCGGCCTCGTTGATGCCGAGCAGGTTGTGGAAGGTGTGCAGCGCCGGAATGGTGGCCTCGCCCACGCCCACGGTGCCGATCTCTTCCGACTCGACGAGCTTGATGTCCAGCTGCTTGCCGAGGAGTTTGCTCATCAAGGCCGCAAGCATCCAGCCGGCGGTGCCGCCGCCGGCGATGACGACGCGGTTGAAGGAGGATTTCAATGCCTGCATGGTGGTAGCTCTCGTTGACGTACTTCGTTCTATCTGGGGGCCGCTGTGGAGCCGGCTTTGCCGGGCCACTGGCGGCGCCCCCTTGAGGGGGCCGGCGAAGCCGGTAGGGGGTGGGCCGTGCCTATCGTTTGAGTTGATTCAGGAGTTGGGCGCGGGCTTGGCGGGACAAGACTTCATCAATGGGACCCAAGATGCCGCGTGCGGCCTCCGGGATGTGCGCCCAGGTGCTGGGGTCAGCGTCCCAGATGAAATGCTGGAAGTGGTGCTGCCACACACGCCGCTCTTTTTCGGGCAGGTCGCGCAGGGTCATCAGGGCCAGGCGCAGGGTGCTGAGCGGGGAGTCCACGTGCTCTGGCGTTTGCCGCCACCAAGCGTTGATGAGCAGGTTCAGCGGTGCCAGGCTCTCGATGTGGTGGAACCACATGCTGGGAATGAAGATGGCGTCGCCCGGTTCCAGCTCCACCTCCTCGCGGGCTTCCCAGGCTTGGGCAAAGCGCGGAAAGCGGTCGAGGTCTGGCTTGGCGAAGTCGACGAGGCTGATGGGCTGGCCGGCCGGGGTGGGGTCGAGCGGGCCGACGTAGAGGTTGTGGATCTGCTCCGGCGCAAACAGCGTGAAGCGGCGGCGGCCGGCGGCCACCACGGCGAAGTTGTCGGGCAGGTCGTAGTGGGCGGCAATGCGGGTGCGGTTGCCCAGCCAGAGGCTGACCAGGGCGTCGCGCTCGCCCAGGCCCATCACGTTGGCTTGCATGAAGCCAGGCAGCACCGCCTCCACCGTGGTGGAGCCCACGTAAAGCGCGGGCGGCGCGGGGTGCTGGGCCACGCCGAGCAGGCCGGTCAGCACTTGGTCCAGCGTGGCGGCAAAGCGCTTGAAGTTGAAGTCGCGCAGGGTCTCGTCGGCATAAAAAACCCGCCCCTGGGCTTCCGGCTCCATTTGGAAGAGGCCGATGCGCATGCCCTGGTAGAGGCCCATCAGGTAGCGGGCCAGGTCTTCGTCCGAGCGGCGCGCCGCCTGCACCACCGGCCAGTGCGCAAAGCCGCCGCGCACCACGTAGGGCCGGTCGGCCGTCAGCAGCTCGGTGGGGATGGCATCGGGCTGGAAGGGCCCGCGCCAGTCGGGGACGGCATGCATGGCAGCTTCAAGCTCGGTGGCTGCGCTCAACCAGCCCGGTCAGCTGCGCCAGCGAGGCGATCTGCATGAACATGGGCAACAGGTAGCCCTCGCGGGCCAGGGCTTCGAGCTCGGCACCGGGCAGCGCGGTCAGGCGGTCTTCGTTGATGGTGAAGAGGCCGCTGAGCCGGCCCTGCTCACCACCGGGCAGTTCGATGTCGAGCACGAAGGGCTCCAGCAACTGATGGCGCGTGAGCGCCTCGATGAAGTACGGCAACTGCTGCGCCTGGGCGTGCAGGGCTTCCATGAGCTGCACGACGTTGTCGAGGTAGTCGCTGAAGCCGCCGTGCGGCATGAAGAGGGCGGAGCCAACTTCGCCTTCCTCGGGCCGCACGATGCGCGGGCTGTCCATGTCGATGTGCAGCTTGAGGCTGTCGTCGTCGGCGCGGCCGATCAAGAAGGGCTCGCGCTGCATGGCCATGGGCACCACGGAAGCATCCCAGCCTTGGTCCACCAAAAACAGGTTCTGCCCCTCTTCCAGGCCGAACAGGGCCACCGGCTGGAAGCCCACCTCGCCCTCCACATGCTGGAAGACGATGGGGAAGTGCGCTTGCAGGAGCCGGAACTCCTCGGGCAGCGCGAGGCAGTAGTGCCGGGCGTCGCCCAGGGCGGCCGAGCGCTCGGTGCGAATGCGCAAATGGCGATGCGTGATGTTGTCGAGCAGAGCGGGGCGGGTCATGTCGCGGTCTTGTGAATGTGGTCGATGAGGCTGCGGTGGCTGGGCAAAGCCGGCACGAAGCGACGGGCCTGGCGGGCGGCTTCGTCAAAGCAAGCTTGGGCCGCTTGGAGTTTGGCAGCCGAGGGAGGCTGCGCTTGCGGGCGGAAACCCATGCCGTAGAGCACGTACTGGTAGCTGGCGGCGGGGAAGACTTCGTCAATGCGGCCGAAGTCGTGCCGCGCCGGCTCGCGCAGGCGCCACAGGGGCAGCAGCTCGCGCAGGCGCGCAGGCCAGCTGGCGGGGTCGCGGTGGGCGCGCCAGTAGTCGCTGTCGTCGCGCTCGGTGAGCAGGTAGTGCAGCTTGAGGAAGTCGATGACCCGGGCCCAGCGGTAGCTGAAGTCATCGTTGAAGCGGCGAGCGACTGCGTCCATGCTGGCGCGCGTCATCGGCAGGTCCACGCACAGGCGCTGGGCCGACAGCTCGACCAAGGCCAGGGCCGAGGCCTCCAGCGGCTCGATGAAGCCCGAGGCCAGGCCGATGGCGACGCAGTTGCGCACCCAGAACTGCTCGCGGTAGCCGGGGTCGAACTGGATGAGGCGCGGGGTCGGGCGCTCTTCGGGGGCGCCGGTGGCGCTGAGGGAGGCCTGCAGCGCGGCGCGCGCTTCGTCCTCGCTCGCATGGGCGCGCGAGAACACGCAGCCCACACCGCGCCGCGTGGGCAGGCCGATGTCCCAGATCCAACCCTTGGCCCAGGCGGTGGCGATGGTGCAGGGGGCAATGGGCGCGTCGGGGCGGGCGTAGGGCACCTGCACGGGGAGCGCGGCGTCGTTGAACAGGACCTCGCGTTCGCTCTTCAAGGGCACGCCAAAGTGCTGGCCGATGAGGCGGGCGGTGAGGCCGGAGCAGTCGATGAACAAGTCGCCGGGCAGCTCGCCATGGGCGCGGGTTTGCAGCGAAGCGATGTCGCCGTTCTCGTGCGAGTGCACGGCGTCCACGTGGTCAATGAGGTGGCGCACGCCCAAGCGTTCGGTGGCGTGCTCGCGCAGGAGCTGGCCAAACAGCCCGGCATCAAAGTGATAGGCGTAGTTGGCCACGGCGCCGAAGTCGGGCGTTTGCGCCTGCTTGGGGGCGCGGCCGGCTTCGCACACTTGCACCGAAGGGCTGACGAGGTCGGCAAAGGGCCGCTCGGCCTGCGTGGCCAGCCACGGGGAGACCAAGTCCAGGTCGCCATGGCCAATGGGCAGCATGAAGGGGTGGTAGTAGCGGTCGCCTTGCGCGCCGGCGCCGCCGCGCTGCCAGCCATCGAAGCGAGAACCTTGCTTGAAGGACACCTGGCAGCGGCGAATGAAGTCCGACTCCGACAGGCCGATGCGGCGCAAGGTGTCGCGCATGGAGGGCCAAGTGCCCTCGCCGACGCCGATGACGTGAACGTCACTGGATTCGATCAGGGTGATCTGGAGCTCAGGGTGTTCGGCGGCCAACAAGCCCGCCACCAACCAGCCGGCGGAGCCGCCGCCCAGCACCACCACCCGGTGCAAGCGCTCATTCACGATCGGGTCCTCAGTCAATCCAGCAAGTTACGCCAAGGCCTCAGCCTGGGCTTGGTTCATGGCCGGCCGCGCCAGGCGAAAAAAGGGCCGCTCGCGCGGCCACTGGCGTTGCATTTGCTGAACTCTGCCCGATCTGGGCAGGGCCTGCGGCACCTTGGGTTCATGCCACTGAAAGGAAGCGGACCGGCCAACGGGCCGGCCCGTTGGCCGGTCAAAACTTGTAGCGCGCGCCAATGATGAAGCGCCGACCGGTTTTGGTCACGGAACCGATTTGGTTCTCGTTGCGCATGTGGGTGCGGGTGTACTCGTCGGTCAGGTTGATGGCATCGAGCGACAAGCGCAGGTTCTTGTCCACGTTGTAGCCGAGGCTCAAGTCGAACTGGCCGTAGGGCTCCACGTACAGCGGCTGCGCGCCTTCTGCGCCACCGAAGTTGGCCACCAAGAACTTGCCGCGCCAGTTGTAGGCGAGGCGAGCGCTGTAGGTGTCGTTCTCGTAGAAGCCCACGAGGTTGCCCGAGTCGCCCAAGCCCACCAGCACATCGGTCTGCGCGCCGGCCTTGTTGTTGTCGTACTTCAGGTCGGACTTGACCTTGGTGAAGTTGCCCGACAAGCCGAAGCCGCTGTTGCCGAAGATGTGCTGCACGTTCAACTCAATGCCGTTGAGCTTGCTCTTGCGGTCGTTGTTCTCGTAGGTGCCCAAATTGAACACCAGCAAGGGGTCGCCCGGCTGACCGGTGATGGTTCGCGTGGCCACGTTCACCCCGGGCGCAGTGGGCAGGTTGGTGAAGATCCACTGGCGGATGCAACCCGAGTCGTTGGCCGCGCAAGCGCCGGCCGAGATGGCCTGCCGGTAATAGACACCGCCAATGGGGGTGCGCAAGTCGAAGGGGCTGCGCGGTGAAATGACGGCTGCGTTGTAGTCCTTGATGGACTTGGTGAAGTAGCTCACCGCGGCGTAGCTGCCCTTGGCGTAGTAGTGCTCGGCCGAGAAGTCCCAGTTGCTGGACTGCAGGGGCTTGAGGTCGGGGTTGCCCACCGAGCCAAAGCCACCGTTCAGGCGCGCCAAGCCGTCCAGGGTCTGTCCGCCTTGAATGGCCGTCCAGCCTGGGCGGCCGATGGTCTTGCCGTAGCTGACGCGCAGCTTGGTGTCATTGCCCAAGTCGGCGCTCCAGTCGATGGAGGGCAGCGCGTAGCCGTATTTACCCGTGCGCGCAGCGGCCCGGGTACCACTGAAGGTGATGGGCAGCTCGTTGTCGGCCACCCAGCGAACCGAGGTGGGAATGGACTCGACGCTCGGGGAATCCACCTTGGTGCGCTCGTAGCGCAGGCCGGCGGAGATGTCCATGGGCACGCCCCATTCGAAGGCCAAGTTGTACTCGCCATAAATGGCCTGCGACTTCTCCGTGGTGCGGTAGTCGTCCTTGAAGTCAAAGGAGGCCTTGAGCAGGGCATCGGAGCCCAGTGCCTTGATGGCGGCGTCGCGCAGGTCTTCGAACTTGAAGCCAAAGCGCTGGTCGTAGAGGCGCGGGTCGCTAGCGCCCGGGATGCCGCTGAAGTAACGGCCGATGGAGTCGGCGCGCCAGATGGTGTCCGGCATGGCGGCGGGGCCGCCGGCCGAGCCACCACCCCAGGAGTCGCGCTGGACGTTGGCAAAGGCGGAGCGGTTTTTCACTTCGGTCAGCGACACGCCGAAGTCCAGGCTGCTTTCGCTGTCGATCTTCCAGCTGCCCTTGGTCTGCAGTTGCGTGACTTCGTTCTTTTGATAGCTGTTGCTGAACACCGAGCCCTGCAGCTCTTGCGCTGCCGGGTTGAGGGCGCCGCCCTGGATGTTCAGCACCGGGAACTTGTTGCTGAAGTCGACGTAGGTGTTGCCACGGTTCAGCGAGGCGGTGCCCAGCACAACGCTGGTGCCGAGCGGGTCGTCAGCGCCCGAGGTGGCAGTGGACTTGTGCGCGTCGATGTCGAAGCGCAAGGCATCGGTCGCCTTCCACTTCAGGTTCACGCCCAGGTGCTGGTTCTTGTTCTTGGTCTGGATGCGCGAAGCGCCCATGGCCACGTCGGAGTTGGTCATGCGCTCGCCGTAGATGATGGGCGAGGAAGGCGAGCCGGTTTGGTATTCACCGAACTGCTCGTTGTAGTTGAACCAAGCCGAGATGTCGTTGCGGCGCTGGCGGAACTTTTGCTCCGACATCACGAAGTCCAGCGTGGCCACCAAGTCCTTGGTGGGCTTGACCTGCACCACCACTTGGCCGTTCAGGCGCTCGCGGTGCACGCCGGTGAAGGCGTAGTTCAAGTTCTGCGGCACGCTGTAAACGGAGTTCGCAACCGGGCGGTTCTTGATGGCGTTCCATGCAGCGGGTGGCAGGCCACCCCACACGGCGTTCGGGCCGCCCCAGTCGTTGTCTTGGATGCCGTTGAAGGTCTTCCAGCCGCTGGTCACTGCGGCTTGGGAGTAGCCGGAGTCGCGCACTTGGTAGGTACCCATCAGCGCAATGCCGAAGGTGCCGTCGCTGCTCTGCGTGCTGTAGATGGCGTTCAGCTCGGGCGTGGCCTTCTTGCCTTGTTGTTCCAGCGGCACGTTGCGCGAGGTCTCGTCAGCCACCATCTTCACGCCCACTTGGGCGATGGTTTGCTTCACGTCCAGTGGGCGCTGGGTGCGCACATTGATGGTGGCACCCATGCCGCCGGTGGGGCTGCTGGCGCGGCTGGTCTTGAAGACTTCCAGCGCGGCCACGCCGTCGGAGGCGAGGTTGGAGAAGTCAAAGGAGCGCGAGCTCGGGGCGGTTCCGTCGATGCTGGCGCCGGGCATTTGGCGGCCATTGAGCAGCACGAGGTTGAAGTCCGGGCCCATGCCGCGCACGGTGATGCGGGTGCCCTCGCCGTTGTTGCGCTCAATGGAAACGCCGCTGATGCGGCTCAGCGACTCGGCCAGGTTGGTGTCGGGGAACTTGCCGATGTCTTCGGCCACGATGCCATCGACCAGGCCTTTGGACTTGCGTTTGAGCTCCAGCGAGGTGTCCAAGCTTTTCCGGATGCCCGTGATGACCACGGTATCCAGTTGCTGGGGTTCGGGCTCGGCCGCAAAAGCGACGCTGCCCAGCATGCCGGTCAAGCAGGCCAGGGCGATGGGCTTGAGGCGTTGGGGGCAGCGCGTGCGGGCGCTGCGGGCTTGGGGAGTTGGGGTCATCGGGAGGTCTCCATCTGTTGTCGAGCGACGGTTCGTGGTCGGAAAGAGCCCCGAATGTCTGAAAGCGCTTTCATGTTCGTCATGAATGCGCTTTCAGTCACTTGCGGGAAACCCTGCACCTCGCCAGTGCTGCTTTTGCGCAACGCTGGTGCCGGGGGTGCACCGTTATGGGGCGGAAAGGGGTGAAGCGGGCGCGATTGGCGGGGGCTGCGAGGGCCGCGACAATCGCGCCATGACCCCGATCGCCTACACCCGTGCCGCCAACCTCCCGCAACTGATGCAGCAGCGCATCTTGGTGCTTGATGGCGCCATGGGCACCATGATTCAGCGCTACAAGCTCGGCGAGGCCGACTACCGCGGCACCCGCTTTGCCGACCACCCGCGCGACCTCAAAGGCAACAACGAGTTGCTGCAGTTCACGCGGCCCGATGTCATCAGCGAGATCCACGAGCAGTACCTCGCTGCGGGCGCCGACATCCTGGAGACCAACACCTTTGGCGCCACCTCGGTGGCCCAAGAGGATTACGACTTGGCAGGCCTCGCTTACGAGATGAACGTGGTCGCGGCCCAATTGGCCCGCGCCGCCTGCGACAAGTACTCGACCCCGGACAAGCCCCGCTTTGCAGCCGGCGCCCTGGGCCCCACACCGCGCACCGCCAGCATCAGCCCCGACGTGAACGACCCGGGCGCACGCAACACCAGTTTTGAGGCCCTGCGCGCCGCCTATTACGAGCAGGCCAAGGGCTTGCTGGATGGCGGCTGCGACCTGTTCTTGGTCGAGACCATCTTCGACACCTTGAACGCCCAGGCGGCGCTCTTTGCGCTGGACGAGTTGATGGAAGACACCGGTGAGCGCCTGCCCGTGATCATCTCGGGCACCGTCACCGACGCCTCGGGCCGCATCCTGTCGGGCCAGACCGTAACCGCCTTCTGGCACTCGGTGCGCCACGCGCACCCAATTGCCGTGGGCCTGAACTGCGCGCTGGGCGCCAGCCTCATGCGGCCTTACCTGGAAGAGCTTGCGCAAGCCGCCAGCGACACGCCCATCAGCTGCTACCCGAACGCCGGTTTGCCCAACCCCATGAGCGACACCGGCTTTGACGAAACGCCGGAGATCACCGGCCGCTTGGTCGGCGAGTTCGCGGCGCGTGGCTTGCTGAACATTGCGGGCGGCTGCTGCGGCACCACGCCCGACCACGTGGCTGAAATTGCAAAGCAGGTGAGCCGCTACCAGCCGCGCCCGAACGCTTTGTTCTCGGCCCTGCTCGAAGCCGTCTGATCAAGGGGCGGTTGAACGCTCCAGCGCATGCAGCCACAGCATCGCGTGCTCGCGGCTGCTGCCGCACATGTCCGTTTGGGGCGCTAGCGATGCACACACGGCCGGGCGCTCGGGCTGGCCGAAGATCTTGCAGCGGTCTTCCTCGTCCAGCTGCACGCAGCGCACGCCGGCCGGTTTGCCGCCCGGCATGCCGGGAATGGGCGAACTGATGGAAGGCGCGATGCAGCAGGCAGCGCAGTGGGGTCGGCATTGCATGCGCGGCATCCTGCCACGGCGACACTGAAGCCATGACCGCTGCGCCCTCAACCCTTGTCGTTCACCTCAAGTTGCTCGGCATGGCCGTTCTTTGGGGCGCCTCCTGGCCCACGGGCAAGATCGTGGCGCAAGCGCTGCCGGCGCTGAGCGCCTCCGCTTGGCGCTTTGCGCTGGCCTTGCTGCTGCTGCTGGGCTGGCTGCTGGCCAGTGGCGGCGCATCGGCCTTGAAACGACTGAGCCGCCGGCAATGGCTGGGGCTCGCCATCGGCGGTGCGGTGGGCGTGTTCGGCTACGCGAGCTTCTTCTTGCTGGGCCTGCAGCATGTGCCAGCCGGCCGCGCGGCGCTGGTGGTGACCACCAACCCGGTGCTGACCGTGCTGCTGGCCGCTTGGCTGTTTGGCGAGCGGCTGAACCGCGCCATCGCCGTGGGCATGGCCCTGGCGGTGCTTGGGGCCACCGTGGTGCTCAGCCATGGCGAGCCGTGGACCTTGTTCAGCGGGGGCATGGGCGTGGGCGAGCTCTTGCTGCTCGGCTGCGTGGCCTGCTGGAGCGGCTACACGCTCTTGGGTAAGAAGCTGCTGGGCGGCATCAACGCATTGGCCACCACCACGGTCACGGCCGGCTTTGGGCTGGTTTTGCTGCTCGTCAGCGCACTGGTGTTTGAAGGCGGCGCCAGCTTGGCCAGCCCCTTGCAGGCCAGCCTGGGCGTTTGGGCGGCGCTCATCTTCTTGGCCGCAGGCGCCACGGTGCTGGCCTATGCCTGGTA
>JBKCVH010000090.1:0-3259 GCA_046317675.1 Burkholderiales bacterium | reverse complement strand
TAGGGAGGGTCTGCATAACCCCTGCGAGCCGCGTTTGCGAGAGAACCGGCCGGCTCGTAGGCGGCGCGCGAAGGTCGGACTCCCTGTCCGACACCCGAGCGCGCCAACGACCGAGCAGGCCGGTTATCTCGCAAACCCTTGCGGGCCATCGACTTTTCGGGCGATGGCCGGCGTTGCAAGCCTTGCCCAGGGCAACACCCTGGGCGGCGGCTTGCGCCTTGGCCAGTCATCCCGAAAAGTCGCGGCGCGGTCGCAGGGGTTATGCAGACCCTCCCTAGGGTCCTAGGACGCCGCTCGCGGGTAAGCCGACCCCGCCCAGCGCACCCAGCCATAGCCCAGCACCACGCGCCCTTCGCGCTGCTCTGCGCGCAGCCAAGCGTTCGTGCCTTGGCGGGACACGCCGGCCCGTTGCGCGAGCCCAGCCTGCGTGACGATCAGCTGGCACCAGCCGTCAGCATCAACCGGCGCTGCCTGTTCGTGCGCCAGGGTGTCCAGCGCTTGCGCCAGCCGCTCGCTTGCGGGTGCATGGCGTGCGGCGCCGAGCAGGCGCAGGTTGCCATCGAAATGTTCGGCAAAACGGCGCATCAGCGCGCGGGCGAAGCCGGGCCAGTGGTCCATCAGCAGCGCATACGGCGCGTCGCCAATGGCCCAGACGGTGCTGGGCGAGCTTGCGCGCGCTTCGAAGCTGCTGGGGCGCGCGGTGACGAAGGCGGCCAAGCCCAGCAGGGCGGGGCCGGCCAGTTCGCTGAGGAGCGATGCGGCGCCCTCGTGGTGGCCGATCTCCAGCGCAAGGCTGCCCTGTTCCAGCAGGTAGAAGGCCTGCGTGCGCTGACCTTGCGCAAACAGGGTTTGGCCGGCGGCAAGGGTGCGGCGTCGCAGCGGCGGCAAGCTGCCAGTGAGTGCGGCGGGCGCTGCGGGCAGGCCGGGTAGGCACTCGCGAAGCGCTGCCAGGACTTGGGCGGTGGTGGAAATGTCAGGCACCTGACTATTCTGCGCGGGCGGCCTTCGTAAGCTGCCGCCATGAACGCTGACCAAGTCAAGGAATTCGCTCTGGTACGGGAACGCTTCGTGCGCTTTGCCGAAGCCGACGGGAGTGACGACCCGCTCTACGTGGCCTTGGCCACCACCATCGCGCAGGACGACGCGCTGCTCGCGCTCCTGCTCGAAGCCTCGCCGGTTCAGCGCCTGCCGGTGCTGCTGTTCGCTTGCATTCACGACTGTTTGCTGGAATGCGCGGACCACCCGCTGGCCGCCTACTACGCGAGCTGCGGCGGCACCCGAGCACCCGATGCGAGGCTACCCGACTGCTTGCGCGACTTCGTGCGCCATCGGCGCGAGCCGCTCCTTGCGCTGCTGCGCTCGCGCGCCACGCAGACCAATGAGATCGGCCGCGCCGCTGTGCTGTGGGCTGCGCTGCAGCAGTTGGCGGGCATCATGGGTCAGCGCGAGCTGGCGCTGCTGGACTTCGGCTGCAGCGCCGGTCTGAACCTGGGCGTGGACGATGTGCATGTGGCCGATGGCGCAGGCGGCTACGGCGCGGCGGATGACGGGCGGCGCCCCTGCCTTGCGCTCCAGTGGCGGGGCGCCCGACCCGCCATCGTGGCAGAGCCGGCGCGCTGGCGCTTGGCAGCGCGCGTGGGCGCTGACCTTGCCCCGATCGACCCATCCGACACCGCGCAAGCGCGCTGGCTGCAGGCCTGCTTGTGGCCGGGTGATGCGGCGCGCCGCGAGCGCCTGCAGCGCGCTTTGGCGCAGGCTGCCGCCCGCCGCGATGTGCTGCTGCGCGGCCAGGATGCGTTGGCCCTTCTCGCGGCGCAGCCGCTGCCCGGAGAAGCGCTGCCGGTGCTGTTCAACGCCTGGGTGCTGCCGTACCTGGACGATGCCGCCTGGCAGCGCCACAAGGAAGCGGCGCGGGCTTTGGTGATCGAACGCGGCTGGGCCTGGATCAGCGCCGAGCCCTTGGCCCGGAGCCCTCTGCGCGCGGCGCCCGCGCGGCCGGCGGGCGAGCCGCCGGGCAGCGCAACCCTGTGGAGCCTGCATTGGCGCAACGCACAAGGCGCGCTCTGCGAGCAGGCCCTGGCTTGGTCGCACCCACACGGGCGCTGGGCGCAGTGGCTGGCTTGAATTTAGCCCGCATCTTTAAAGCGCGTGACCTCGGCTGGGCACCACGGCGCGCATGGCGAAGGCGGTGCGCACGCGGGCCACATGCGGGAAGGCGGCCAGTTGCTGCCGGTGCAGGCGTTCGTAGTCGGCCATGTCGGCCACGGCCACGCGCAGCAGGTAGTCGAAGTCGCCGCTCATGAGGTGGCACTCCAGCACCTGCGGGCAAGCGGCCACAGCGCGCTCAAAGGCATCCAGCGCCGCGCTGCCCTGGCTGTTCAGGGTCACCTCGATGAAGACGGTGCTCGCCCGCCCAATTGCTGCGCCATTGAGCCGGGCTGTGTAGCCCTCGATAACGCCACTGTCTTGCAGGCGCTGCATGCGGCGCAGGCAGGCGGACGCGCTGAGGGCGACTTGCTCGGCCAACTGCGCATTGCTCAAGCGCCCATCCAGCTGCAGCAGCCGCAAGATCTCTCGGTCGATTCGGTCTAGGTCCAGGCTCATCCAGCGCAGTATCGTCAATCAACCGCAGGAAATTGCGTGAATATAGGGTTTTCCCATGCGTTCAACGCGCGAAATTGCGAAGCCAATCGGCCGAGCATGGGGCTTTTGAAACTGGAGCTTTCATCATGCACATCGGCGTTCCCAAGGAAATCAAGAACCATGAGTACCGCGTCGGCCTGACGCCCAGCGGCGTGCGGGAGTTGGCCCACCACGGCCATACGGTGTCGGTGCAAGCCGGCGCGGGGGCGGGCATTGGTTGCAGCGACGACGACTACCGCGCCGCTGGCGCGCAGATCCTGCCCGACGCGGCGGCCGTGTTCGCGGCGGCTGAACTGATCTTGACGGTCAAGGAGCCCCAGCCCAGCGAGACGGTCCTGCTGCGCAAAGGCCAGATCCTGTTCACCTACCTGCATCTGGCGCCGGACCCCGAACAAGCCGCTGGCTTGATGCAAAGCGGCTGCACCGCCATTGCTTACGAAACCATCACCGATGCACGCGGCGGTTTGCCGCTTCTGGCGCCCATGAGCGAGGTAGCGGGTCGCATGGCCATCCAGGTGGGTGCGGTGGCGCTGCAAAAGGCCAATGGCGGCCTCGGTGTGCTGCTGGGCGGCGTGCCCGGCGTGGCGCCCGCCAAGGTGGTGGTGCTGGGCATGTC
>JBKCVH010000089.1:0-11374 GCA_046317675.1 Burkholderiales bacterium | reverse complement strand
GCCCCGGTGGGTGAACAGCAGGTCTTCAAGGAAGCGCGTGGTGCCTTTCTTGCCCTCGCCGGTCTCGATCGCCACCTCCAGCGACAAGCCCGCCATGGCCGCGAACGGCGCCCAGGTCTCGGGGTCGAAGGTTAGGGGCACAAGGGCAGGGCGAGGCTCCACCACGCGGTGGCCGAACTGCTTGGCCAGGCGCAAGCCCCAGTCGGTGGCGCCAATCTTGGGCACGGGCAGCCCGCCGGTGGCCACCACCACGCGCGCGGCCCGCACGGGGCCGCGGGTGGTGTCCAGCTCAAAGCCGGCGCCGGCCTGTCGCACGCCGCTCACGCTGCAGGGCTGCCAGCGCTCCACATCGCCAGCGGCGCATTCGGCCAGCAGCATGCGGATGATTTGCTCGGCCGAGTCGTCGCAAAACAGCTGGCCACGGTGCTTCTCGTGGAAGGCGATGCGGTGGCGCTGCACCAATTCGATGAAGTGCGCCGGCGTGTAGCGCGTCAGGGCCGAGCGGCAGTAGTGCGGGTTGCCGGAGATGAAGTTGGCCGGCGTGACCTCGCGGTTGGTGAAGTTGCAACGCCCGCCGCCCGAGATGCGGATCTTCTCGGCCAGCTTGTCCGCGTGGTCGATCAGCAGGACCTTGAGGCCCCGCTGCCCAGCGATGCCGGCGCAAAACAAGCCGGCCGCGCCCGCGCCGACCACCACCACGTCGAAGGTTTGCATGCGTCAGCCCACGCGGCCGATCAGCAGCAATTCCATCAGCGCCTTCTGCACGTGCATGCGGTTCTCGGCCTCGTCCCACACCACCGATTGCGGGCCGTCGATCACCTCGGCGGTGACCTCCTCGCCACGGTGCGCGGGCAGGAAGTGCATGAACAGGGCGTCGGGCTGGGCGGCGGCCATCATCTCGGCGTTCACGCACCAGCGGGCGAAGGCGGTGCGCCGGGCTTCGTTCTCGGCCTCGTAGCCCATGCTGGTCCACACATCGGTGGTCACCAAGTCGGCACCACGGCAGGCTTCGAGCGGGTCGGCGAACACCTTGACGTGGGCGGCGGAGGTGACGCCGGCCACGGCCGGGTCCACCTCGTAGCCGCTGGGTGTGCTGATGTGCACCGTGAAGCCCAGCAGCTCGGCCGCTTGCAGCCAGGTGTTGGCCATGTTGTTGCCATCGCCCACCCAGGCCACCACGCGGCCCTTGAGCGCGCCGAGGTCGATCACGTCATGGCGGTCCATGGCGCGGGCCTCCAGCCAAGTGAACAGGTCGGCCACGATCTGGCAGGGGTGGAACTCGTTGGTCAGCCCGTTGATGACCGGCACCCGCGAGTGGGCGGCGAAGCGCTCGATCTTGCTTTGTTCGAAGGTGCGGATCATCACCAAGTCGACCATGCGGCTGATGACGCGCGCGCTGTCCTCGATCGGCTCGGCGCGGCCCAGTTGGCTGTCGCCCGTGGTCAGGTGCACCACCGAGCCGCCCATTTGGTACATGCCGGCTTCGAAGCTCACGCGGGTGCGGGTGCTGGCCTTCTCGAAGATCAGCGCCAGCGTGCGGTCCACGAGCGGCTGGTAGCGCTCGTAGTTCTTGAAGCGCCGCTTGATGAGGGCGGCGCGCTGGAACAGGTAGGCGTAGTCGTCGGCCGTGAGGTCCTTGAACTGCAGGTAGTGGCGCAGCGGCGTTCTCATGCTTGAGGCTCGGCCAGGAAGGCGGTGATGAGCGGCAGCAAACGCGCGGCGATGTCGTCGGTCTCGGCTTCGCTGACGATCAAGGCGGGCAGCAGGCGCACCACGCGGTCGGCGGTCACGCTGATCAGCAGGCCGGCATCCAACGCGCGCTGCAGCAGCGCCCCGCAGGAGCGGTCGAGTTCGATGCCCAGCATCAAGCCCTGGCCGCGAATCTCACGCACGCCGCTGACGCCTTCCAGGCCCTTGACCAAGGCGGCGCGCAGTCGCTCGCCCATGGCGCCGGCGTGCGCTACCAAGCCGTCGGCCTCCATGATGGCGATGGTCTCCACTCCCGCGCGCATGGCCAGCGGGTTGCCGCCGAAGGTGGTGCCGTGGTTGCCGGCCACGAGCACGTTTGCCGCGCGTGGGCCGCACACGATGGCGCCCACCGGCACGCCCGAGCCCAGGCCCTTGGCCAGCGGCATGACGTCCGGCTGCACGCCAGCCCACTGGTGCGCGAACCACTTGCCGGTGCGCCCGATGCCGCACTGCACCTCGTCCAGCATCAGCAGCAGGTTGCGGGCATCGCACACGCGGCGCAGGCCCTGCAAGAAGTCGATGCTGGCCGGGTTGATGCCGCCTTCGCCTTGGATGGTTTCCAAGAAGATGGCGCTGACCTGTGGGTTGGCATCCAGCAAGGCTTCCACAGCCGGCAGGTCGTTCAGCGGCGCCCGCACGAAACCCGGCACCAGCGGCGCAAAGCCGGCCTGCACCTTCGGGTTAGCGGTGGCCGACAAGGTGGCCAGCGAGCGTCCGTGGAAAGCGCCTTCGAACACCATTGTTTGAGGCGTTTCAAAGCCGCGCTGGTGCCCGAACTTGCGCGCGATCTTCAGCGCGCCTTCGTTGGCTTCCAGCCCCGAGTTGCAGAAGAACACGTTGGTCAGACCCGACAGGGCCACCAACTTGGCGGCCAGTTGCTCCTGCAGCGGGATTTGGTAGTAATTGCTGGTGTGAATGAGCTTGCTCACTTGGTCTTGCAAAGCCGCGACCAAGCGCGGGTGCGCATGCCCCAATGTGTTGACGGCGATGCCCGACAGCGCATCCAAGTACTCATTGCCGTCGACGTCCCAAATCCGCAGCCCTTGACCGTGCGTGAGTGCCACTGGGAGGCGGCCGTACGTCGGCATCACATGGGGCATGGCTTGAGAAGGGGCGGGCATGTGGGGGCTCCAGGTCGGGCAAAGAATGAAAAACAGCCGGCGATTATGCGTATTGCAGTGCAGCAACACCGTGAATGGCTGGGAACCCAGCGGCACAATCGTGCCTCCGGCGAAGCCATCTCGGGTTCGCGTGTATCCACTGCATGACCGACAAACCGCGCGAGCTCTTTATTCAAGGCGTCACCCTCGACGGCCGGACTTTCCGGCCGAGCGACTGGGCAGAGCGCTTGGCAGGCGTCATGTCGTGTTTTCGGCCACCTGGCTCGCGCGTTCGGCCTGGGGTGCACATCACCTACAGCCCCTACTGCGTACCCCGGGTGATCAACGGCGTCAAATGTGTCATCGTCAATGAGGCACTCAAGAATGTGGAGCCGAAGGCCTGGGACTTTGTGCTCCAGTTCGCGCGCGACAACGAGCTCTGCGTTGTGGACGCCTGCCTATTGCCTGAAGACCGTGATGCGAAAGTCGGAGGCGCTTGAGCGTGGCCAAATTGGTCCCTGTCCAAGAGCCCGTTCGCGGGTCTGACATAACCGTCCCGATAGAAGCCTGCAGCCCTGGGACGCCTGTCACTTGGCTTCTGATCGGCCCGATGGCGCGCGAATGCGGGCTTTGGGGTGATGCCTCCGTGCATCTCTTGCAACAGCTTCGGAGCGTTCAGCCGGAAGCAGCTCTTTTCGAGTTGGACCTCCCTGGAACCGGTCCCCAGCATCGGGAGCGCAGCCCAAGTGCTGTGGCCGGACTGGTGGAGCATCTGCGCGAGCGCGTTGCAGCGGCCCAGCTAAGCGGTCCCTTTGGCCTGATTGCCAGCTCCTGGGCTGCCAGCATTGGGACGGAGTGGACGCGGCGCTATGGCGACGAGGTTGGGGCGCTTGTTCTGATCAGTCCCGGCATGCGGCCGTTCACACAAGTGTTTCGTGCCATGCGTTGGCACTTGTGGCCCACTGTTCTCGCCCTGATGCTGGGTCGGCGGTCTCCACTTGGGCGCGAGCATCGCCTCTGGAATTCGCACACTCAATTGAACCAAGCGCCGACTGCGCGCATGCAGGAGTGGCGCGCATTGCGCAAGAAGCACCCGGTTCGAGCGCGCACGGGCATTGCGCAGGCGCTCGCAGTTTGGCGTTACGAAACCAGTCGACGCCGACCGCACAAACAAGTGCTCCTTCTGGCAGGGAAGGGCGACGACTGGTTGGACTGGCGCGTTTCAGCGGCGATCAGTCGTGCCTGGGGCGCAGCGCTGCGAGTTCACCCTGAAGCGGGCCATGACTTGTTGCTGGACGACCCCCGTTGGGTGGCACGCTCCTTGGCGGACTGGTTGATGCCTGTGAGCTCCAGCGGTCAGACATCAAGCGATTGAGCACCGAGGCGCCTGCTCCGTCGGTGTACAGACGAGAAAAAGCCCGCCGGGTGAGCGGCGGGCTTTTCTAATCTTTGCACCCAGATCACTCTGGGACGGCTGCGCTTACTGCGCAGCGACGCCCATGGCCTTGATCTTGGCCGACAGACGGCTCTTGTGGCGAGCCGCTTTGTTCTTGTGGAAGATTGCCTTGTCGGCGATCGAGTCGATCACCGATTGTGCGAGCTGGAACAGCTCAGCAGCCTTGGTCTTGTCGCCTGCAACGACAGCCTTCTGTACGTTCTTGACAACGGTACGGAAGTGCGAGCGCAGCGAGGTGTTTTCGGCGTTGCGCTTGACGTCTTGGCGGGCGCGCTTCAGGCCCGATGCCAGGCGAACGGTCTTCTTTTTGGCTTTTGACGAGGTGGCCATATTCAGTAAGGGTTTGGGTGCAAAGCCTGCGAGTATAGCAGTGACCCCGGGAAAAACCAGAGGGGCATGGGTTGGCGCGTTGATAATCCGCGTCTTGCCTTTCAAACAACAACAGTGAACCTTCTTCGCGCTGCCGGCACCGTGTCGGCTTTCACGCTGCTGTCGCGCGTCACGGGTTTGGCGCGCGAAATCATGACCACGGCGCTTTTTGGCGCTTCGGCCATGACGGACGCCTTCATGGTGGCGTTCCGTATTCCCAATATGTTGCGGCGCTTGTTCGCTGAAGGGGCATTCGCGCAAGCTTTCGTGCCGGCATTGGCTGCTGAACGAGCGGCCAAGGGCGACGAGGCCACCAAGTTGCTCATCCATGCGACCGCCACGGTGTTGCTTTGGGTGTTGTTGTTGGTCTGCCTCATCGGTGTGGTGGCTGCGCCTCTATTGGTGATGGGCATGGGCGGCGGCCTGCAGGCGGAGGCGCGATCGGCCGCTGTCGACATGACGCGATGGATGTTCCCCTACATCGGCTCCATGTCCTTGGTCGCTTTGTCGGCAGGCATCCTCAATACTTGGAAGCGCTTTGCCCTGCCTGCGGTGACGCCGGTCTTGTTGAATCTGGCGGTGATTGCCGCTGGCTATGGATTGAGTGGGCCACTGCAGGCCCATGGGTGGCCGCCGATCTACGCCCTGGCATTCGGCGTGATGGCCGGGGGCCTGCTGCAACTCGGCGTTCAGATCCCTGCTTTGACGCGCCTGGGCTTGTTGCCGCGGCCGAGTTTGTCGTGGCGCCGGCTTCGTGAGGCTTGGGCGCATAGCGGTGTCAAGCGCATCCTCAGGCAAATGGCGCCAGCCTTGCTCGGGGTGGGCGTTGCGCAGTTGTCCTTGCTGATCAATACCCAGATCGCCAGCCACATCGCGCCGGGTGCCGTGACCTGGATTTCGATGGCAGACCGCTTGATGGAGTTCCCTACGGCGCTGGCCGGAGTCGCCTTGGGCGTCGTGCTGACGCCGCTTCTGTCAGCCGCAAAAACCCAGGGCGACAGCATGCAGGCCGAGTTCTCCGGGCTCTTGGATTGGGGCCTGAGGCTGGTGCTGCTGCTGGCATTGCCTTGCACGGTCGCCTTGCTGGTGTTTGCCGTGCCCTTGACTGCGGTGCTGTTCCACAACGGCGCTTTCAAGGCCAGTGATGTGGCGCAGACCTCGGCCGCCGTGATGGGCTATGGGGTCGGCTTGCTTGGCATCGTCGCCATCAAGGTCTTGGCGCCGGGCTTCTTCGCACGGCAGGATGTGCGCACGCCGGTGCGCATCGCTTTGGTCGTGCTGGTCTTGACGCAGTTGCTCAACCTGGTCCTGGTACCAAGGCTGGGTGTGGCGGGCTTGGCGGCCTCCATTGGTATCGGGGCCTTGATCAATGCTGCTTGGTTGTTGATCGGCCTGCGTCGCGTCGGGGCCTATCAGCCGGCGCCCGGTTGGTTGTTGTTTGCCAGCAAAGTGGTTGTGGCGGGTTTTGCCATGGGGGCCTTGCAGTACGCCTTGGCCCAATACTTTGTCTGGACGGAGCTGGCCAAGCTGCCGCGCGCTGGCCTCATGGCCTTGGCCCTGAGTGGCTCCGCACTTCTGTACTTTGGCGTCTTGAAGCTGCTGCGTCTGGACCTGCGCCAGCTCATGCGCCGCCGGGCAGCTTCCTAAAATGTCGTTTCACTCGAAGGCACCCTCGATGACCCTCACCGCCGCGCAACGACGCTTTCTCGCATGGGCTGGCATTGCCGGGGCCTTGTTCGGTCTGCTTTGGTTGCTGGCGCCGGTGCTGTCGCCCTTTGTTGCGGCCGCCGTCTTGGCTTATGCCTTGGCGCCTCTGGTCGATCGACTCGCCAAGCGCCTGCCGCGCGTGCTGGCTGTCGTGGTTGTGGAGGTGGTGGTGCTGCTGGTTTTGGTGTCGCTGGTGCTGCTCATCGTGCCCATCTTGACCAAGGAGCTGCCGCTGTTGCGTGAGCAGATTCCGCTCTTGGCCGCCCGCCTCAACACCGAGCTCGCGCCTTGGCTGCAGAAGCTGGGTGTGCCCGTTGCGCTGGACGTGCCGACCATCAAGTCCTTTGTGCTTGAGCACTTCGGCGACAACGCCGGCAATTGGCTGACCACCATCCTGGGCTCGGTGCGCATTGGCGGATCGGTGCTGCTCGCCTTGATCGGCAACATGATCCTCATCCCTGTGGTGCTTTTCTACCTGTTGATGGACTGGCCGAATCTGCTGCAGCGTGTCTGGGTTCTGGTGCCGCCCCGCGCGCGCAGCACCGTGTCCGACTTTCTTCGGGAATGCGACGACATGCTGGGCCATTACCTGCGCGGCCAGTTGATGGTCATGGGGGTGCTTGCCGTGTTTTACTCGGCGGCACTCGCCATTGCTGGGTTCGATTTGGCCTTGCCGCTCGGTGTGTTCACGGGGGTTGCGGTGTTCATCCCCTATGTGGGCTTTGGCTTGGGCTTGGTGCTGACTTTGTTGGCTGGCGTCTTGGAGTTCGCCAGCTTCTACCCGGTCATCGTGGTTGCCGTGGTGTTTGGCTTCGGGCAATTGCTGGAGAGCTTTGTGCTCACGCCGCGCTTGGTCGGCGAGCGCATTGGGCTGTCGCCGCTGATGGTGATCTTCGTGCTGCTTGCGTTCGGGCACTTGCTTGGCTTTGTCGGGGTGCTTGTGGCCTTGCCCTTGAGCGCGGTTGGCTTGGTTGCGCTTTCGCGTACGCGGCGCACCTACTTGAGCAGTAGCCTCTACAAGGGATGAGTCAACTCACGCTCGATCTCGGTCCCGAGCCGGACCAGCGCTTCGAGCGCTTCGTGCCAGGGGACAACGGGGCGGTTCTGGCGCATTTACAGGCTCTGCAGCCCGGGGATCCGCCCTCCTTGATTTGGGGGGGTGAAGGCGTGGGCAAGAGTCACTTGCTGGCCGCTTTGGCGCAGGCTTGGCGCTCCCGCGGCGCCGTTGTGCAAGCTTTTGACGCGACGACTCGGCCACCTTGGAAGCTCACTGCACCGGCCCGTTTGGTCCTCTTTGACGATGTCCATGCTCTGGACCCCGACCAACAGCACGCCGCCTTTCTCGCCTTCATTGAGGCGGTGGGGCAGGGCGCGGCCGTGGTTGCGACGAGCCGAGTGCCCGCAGTGGATTTGCCCTTGCGCGACGATTTGCGCACGCGCCTGGCTTGGGGGCCGAGTTTTGGTTTGATGCCTCTTGACGAAGCCGGCCTGCGCCAATTGCTGCGTCAAGAAGGCTTGCATCGAGGCCTGCAATTGCCCGATGAGTTGATCGATTACCTGCTGCTGCGTTTCGCCCGAGACAGTGGCTTTCTTGTGCCCTTGCTGACTCGGCTGGATGACTATGCCCTGCGCACCAAGCGCGCGCCCACGGTGCCTTTGCTGCGCCAGATGTTGAATGAAGAACCTCACCCTGTTTGACCTGGACGGCACGCTGTTGCCGATCGACTCCGACCACAGTTTTGGCACCTTCCTTGTCGCGCAGGGCTGGGTGGATGGCGCTGTTTGGGGCGCCCGCAACGACCAGTTCTACGCCGACTACTGCGCGGGCCAGTTGGACCAAACCGCCTACGTGGAGTTCGCTACGTCGGGCTGGCGCCATCGCGGTCGCGCCAGCGCCGAGGCCATGCGCGAGTGCTTCATGGCGGAGGTTTTGCGCCCCTCCATTCATGCCCCGGCCCTGGATTTGGTGCGGCGCCACCAAGAAGCGGGCGACTTGGTGGCCCTGGTGACGGCCACCAATGAATTCGTGACCCAACCGATTGCCGAAGCCTTCGGAATCGAGCACCTCATTGCCGTTCAATTGGCGCGCGACGACCAGGATTGGTTCACTGGCGGAATCCACGGCGTGCCCTCTTTCCGCGAAGGCAAAATCGCCCGCGTCGAGAGTTGGCTCGCTGGTTTAGGGCATCAGAAGGCCGACTTTCAGCGCAGCACCTGTTACTCCGACTCTCCCAACGACCTGCCCCTGCTCGAATGGGTCAGCCACCCGGTGGCCACCAACCCGAGCGAGGCCCTGGCGGCCGTGGCTCAAACGCGCGGCTGGCCCGTGCTGAGGCTGTTTTCATGATCAAGAAATTCATCCAGAACCTGTTCGGTCCGAAGCCGGACCTTGCCCCGCGTTCGGTGCTTGGTAAGCGAGTTGAAGTTCAGCAGGCCGAGCACGGCATTGATTTGGCGCTGCTCGACGAGCGGGCCGTTCGTGTGGTGGAGACCCTTCAGAAGGCCGGCTTTGAGGCCTATGTGGTTGGTGGCGCAGTGCGCGACCTGTTGCTGGGTCGGCGCCCCAAAGATTTCGATGTGGCAACCAACGCCACACCTGAAGAGGTCAAAGCCGAGTTTCGCCGCGCCTTCATCATTGGCCGGCGCTTTCGCATCGTTCACGTCGTGCACGGTCGCGGCCGTGATCATGAGGTCGTTGAGGTGTCCACCTTCCGGGCGCTTTTGGTCGAAGGCGATGCAGATCGCGTCACGGGCAACGAGAAAAGCAGCAAGGCCGAGTTGGCCGGCAAGAGCCATGTGGTGGATGCCAGTGGCCGCGTGCTGCGCGACAACGTTTGGGGCCCCCAGGTTGAAGACGCGGCGCGCCGCGACTTCACCATCAATGCCATGTATTACGACCCCGCCAAGCAACTGCTGGTGGACTACCACGGCGGCTTGGCTGACTTGCGTGCCAAGTTGCTGCGCATGATTGGCGACCCGGAAACGCGCTACCGCGAAGATCCGGTGCGCATTCTTCGCGCCGTTCGCTTTGCCGCCAAGCTCGGCTTCGGTTTCGAGCCGGCGACCAAGGCCCCTTTGCAGCAATGCGCAAAGCAATTGCCCGAGGTTCCGATCAGCCGCTTGTTCGACGAAATGGTCAAGCTGCTGCAAACCGGGCATGGTTTGGCCAGCTTGGAGCAGCTCAAGCTGCAAGGTCTAAGCCGTGGTTTGTTTCCGGTTTTGGATGCTGTGCTGCAGGCCGATGGCAGCTTGCCGGAAGGTTGGCATGGCGAGCTGATTCGCCAGGCCTTGACCGACACCGACGCCCGCGTGGCGGAAGGGCGCAGCGTCAGTCCAAGCTTCTTGCTGGCTTGCCTGCTGTGGGGCGAAGTGAAGTCGCGATGGGCCGCCATTCGGGCCCAGGGCGAGGCGGTGGTGCCGGCGCTGCAGCAGGCCATCGACCAAGTGTTCGACGCACGAATTGGCGACATCTCTGGCCGAGGCAAGCTGGCGGGTGACATGCGAGAGATCTGGCTCATGCAGCCCCGCTTCGAGCGCCGTGCCGGCTCTGGCCCATTCAGCCTTGTGGAGCAGCCACGCTACCGCGCTGGCTTTGATTTCTTGCGCCTGCGCGCCGACGCGGGCGATGCCGACCCCACCCTGGCGGATTGGTGGGAAGACTTTGCGCTGGGCAGCGAAGACGACCGCCGCGCTTTGCTCGAAGACGCCAAGGCAGCCGAGCGCCGCCAGCCCCGGCCAGTGGCCGCAGAAGGTGAGCTGCCTCTCACCGAGCCCGCCAAGAAGCGCCGGCGCCGTCGTCGTCCGAGCAAAAAGGGTGAAGGCGAAGCGGCGGCACCCAGCGCCGAATGAGTCGTGGCGTGCGTGCCTACATTGGCTTGGGTGCCAATCTGGGCGACGCGCCAGGGGCGCTCCGCGCTGCCGCCCTGCATTTGAAAAATCACCCCGAATGCCATTGGCTGGCAGGCTCGCGGCTCTACCGCAGCGCGCCGATTGACAGCAGCGGGCCTGATTACTGGAACGCTGCCGCGATCTTGGAGACCGAGTTGGCGCCCCAGGCGCTTCTGGCAGTTCTCCAAGCCATTGAGCTGGCGCATGGGCGTTTGCGGCCCTACCGCAATGCACCTCGTACGCTAGACCTTGATCTCTTGGCGCTGGGCGAACTCCAGTGCAATGAGCCGAACTTGCAAGTGCCGCATCCGAGGCTGCACCAGCGCGCGTTCGTCCTTCACCCTTTGCTCGAACTGGCGCCTGAGCTCAAACTGCCAGGGCTCGGCGCCTTGTGCGACTACTTGCCCGCCGTCGCCGGGCAAAAGATTGATCGAACGGAGTTGTGGCTTTGAGGGGCGCCGCTCGGTCTCGACGAGGCTCGGGCAGCAGCAAGCGGTTACTGCGTCAATTCGAAGTAGCGCTGTGCGGTGAAGGCGATGGATGCCATGAGGGCGCCGCCGCCCAGCATCAAGGCAAACACCGCTGCGAGCACGGGTGCCCAGCGTGAGTCGTGCTCTGCGCCCCCGTTGAAGCGCGCATTCCATTTTTCGTCCGACGTCAGTCCGATCACGATGGCGTTCATGCAGCCCATCGCCACCATCAGGCCGAAGAGCGGGAGCGCCCAAGTGAGGGCTGGTGCATCAGTGCCCAGGGTCTCCACTTGGCGCAACCCGATCAAAGCCATCAGCGTCGGTAACGGGTGCAGCAGCGCCCATTGATCGTTCCAGCCATACAGGTAAAACCGATGGCCCCCCACGCTACCCAGCAAGAGCGCGGCCCAAGCGGCAATGCCTTTGCTTTTCATGCTGGGCTACCTGCGCCAAGGCCCAACTCGCGCTGCATGAAGACCACATCCAGCCAGCGCTCGAACTTCCAGCCGGCTGCCTTGAGCTGTCCGGTGTGCTCAAAACCCAGTGCGGCATGCAAGCCGATGGAGCCGAGGTTTGCACTGTCGCCAATCACCGCCACCATTTGCCGTGCGCCAGCCGCTTCGCAACGGGCCACC
>JBKCVH010000088.1:0-3763 GCA_046317675.1 Burkholderiales bacterium | reverse complement strand
CAGACCCAGGTAGGAGAGGATCACCTCGCTCTTGATGAAGCCCACCACCAAGAGCGACAACTGCACCAGGGACACGTGCGAGACGTTGGGCAGGATGTGCTTGAAGATGCGCGAGCTTTGGCTGGCGCCAATGGCCTCGGCACTGCGCACGTACTCGCGTTGGCGGTGCTTCATGAACTCGGCGCGCACCAGGCGGTACACGCCGGTCCAGCCGGTGAGGCCAAGAATCATGACCACGCTCATGATGCCCCGGCCAAAAATCACCGCAAAGGCAAAGATCAGCAAGATGCTCGGAATGGCGGTGAAGACGTTGTAGACCCACTCCAGCAGGTCGCCGATCTTGCCGCCGAAAAAGCCGCTGATGGCGCCCAGCAAGGTGCCAATGGTGGTGGCCACCAAGGCGGCCAGCAGGCCCACGATGATGGAAACCTCAGCGCCCTTGATGACCTTCTGCAAGATGTCGCGGCCGAGTCGGTCGCCGCCAAAGATCAAGGTCTCGGCGCGCGGCTGCTCTTCGGTCTTGTACTTCTTGGCCGCCTCTTCCCACTCCTTGTAGCGCGGGGCGAGCGGGTCGATGTCGGAGATGTCGACGTTCGGGCCCTTGGGCACGGCAATCACGCCAATGGCCTCGGCCGGCTTGGCGCCCACCAAATGCGGCGGCGCGTTGGGCACGCCAATTTCCTTCTGCCAGTTCTTGCCCACCACGTCGAGGGCGGCCAAGAGAACCAGCAGCGAGAAGGCGGTGACGATGGCCAGGCAGAACATGCCGACGCGGTCGGCCTTGAGGCGCTTCCAGGCCAGCGCCCAGACGCCTTGCGAGTTTTGAGTAGCACCCATGTCAGTTCATCTCGGGTGAAAGTTGCGAAGCAGCCTGCAGAGCTGCAGCCATCGAGCGGCCACGACGGAGCCGGCTCTGCCGGGCCGTGCGTGGCGCCCCCTTGAGGGGGCCGGCGAAGCCGGTACGGGGTGGGCTCATTTCAGCACCACGCGAGGGTCAACCAGCTTGTAGAGCAAGTCGGTGATCAAGTTAACGACCATGGTGATGGCTGCCAAGTAGATGGCAAAGGCCTGAATCACCGGGTAGTCGGAGCGGTTCACCGCCAGCAAAATTTCGCGGCCCAGGCCTGGGATTGAGAAGAAGACCTCAATCAAGAAGGAGCCCACGAACACCCCGGGCAACAGCACCGAGACGTTGGTCATGATGGGGATGAGCGCGTTGCGCAGCACATGGCGCATCAGCACCTTGCCTTCGGTCAGGCCCTTGGCGCGTGCGGTGCGCACGTAGTCGTGGCCGAGTTCATCCAGGAAGAAGCTGCGGTACAGCCGCGTTTGCGGCGCCAGCGCCACCAAAGAGACCACGATCACCGGCAGCGGCGCGTAGGTCAGCAGGTTGGTCCAGAAGGAATCGCTCCAACCCTGCACCGGGAACCAGCCCAGGCGGAAGGCTAAGAAATACTGGAACACGATCACATAGACCAGCAGGGAGATCGACACGGCGACGGTGGTGGTCACCATCACGGCGCGGTCGGTCAGGCTGCCACGCACATAGGCAACGCCCATGGCGATTGGGATGGCCAGCAGCACTTCCAGCAAGAGGATGGGCACCATCACCGTGAGGGTGGCGGGCATGCGGCTCATGAAGAGCGCGCTCACCGGCTCGTTGGTGGCCCAGCTCTTGCCCCAATCGAAGGTGACGATTTGCTTGATAAAGATCCACAGCTGCTCGGGCGTGGACTTGTTCAGGCCGAGTTGCTCGCGAATGGACTGGATCTGCTCTTCAGTGGCCGCCAAACCGCCGAGGATTTCTGCGGGATCGCCGCCAAACCACTTGAACAGGAAGAACACCAGCAGCACGACACCGAGCAAGGTCGGAATCATTTGCCACAGGCGCCGAATCAAATAAGCCGCCATGTGCCGGCTCCTTCTCAACAACGTGTACCAACAAGACAAACCCCGCCAGGGGCGGGGTCTGGGCTCGGAGCTTTTGGCCCCTTGAAAGCGGCGGAGTCTAGGCGAGAAGGCTGATTTCGCCGATGGGGAAAGCCTGGGTTCACAGGGGCTTTGGCGGCCTCCACCCCGCACATCAGGGAGCCGGTGCATGGCGCAAGCCCCTCGCAGCGCAGGGTTTTCAAGCTCGCCGGGCGTCGCCCTGCTCCCTACACTTGCGGCCCTTCCAGCGCCGCACCCACAAGGTGGCGGCGCTGCATTGCTTTTGGATGAGGTCGATGTTGAAAACGATTCTGATGGCGGCCCTGGCCGCGTGCGCACTGGCTACAGCAACCGTCACGCCGGCTCTGGCGCAGGAAGCCAAAGTGCTTCGCTACGCCTTCCGCGCAGCCGAAACCGGCTTTGACCCGGCTCAGGTGTCGGACACCTACTCCAACATCATCAACACCGCCGTCTATGACGCGCCGCTGCGCTGGGCCTACTTGGCGCGCCCCTACCGCATGGAGCCGGCCGGCTGCGAGCTGCCCGAGATCTCGGCCGATTTCAAAACCATCACCTTCAAGGTCCGCCCGGGCATCTATTTCTCGGACGACCCTGCCTTCAAGGGCAAAAAGCGCGAACTGGTGGCGGCGGACTACGTCTATTCCATCAAGCGCCATTACGACCCGGCCACCAAAAGCCCCAACCTGTACATCTTTGAGAGCGCGCAGTTGCTCGGCCTCTCCGAGCTGCGCCAGAAAGCGCTGAAGAACAAAACCCCCTTTGAGTTCGACACCCCGGTCGAAGGCCTGAAGGTGCTGGACAAGTACACCTGGCAGATCAAACTCGGCAAGCCCGACCCGCGCTTTGTGGAGAACCTGACCAACCCCCTGGCCGCCGCCATGGCGCGCGAGGTGGTGGAGATGTACGGCGACAAGATCCCGCAGCATCCGGTCGGCACCAATGCCTTCATGCTCAAGCGCGACGAATGGCGCCGCTCCAGCCGCATCGTGCTGGTCAAGAACCCGAACGTCCGCGACGAACGCTACAGCGAAGAAGCCCCGGCCGACCGGCCTGACCTGCAGGCCATGGCGCAGCAGTTCAAGGGCCGCAAGCTGCCCATCATTGACCGCGTGGAGATCGCCATCATTGAAGAAGCCCAGCCGCGCTGGCTGAGCTTTTTGAATCGCGAAGCCGACTTGATGCAAGAGCTGCCGGGCGAGTTCGCGCCCGTGGCCATTCCCCACGGCAAGTTGGCGCCCAACCTCGCGGCGCGCGGCATCCGCAAGATTCCCTACCCGAACCCCGACATCAACCACGTGTTCTTCAACATGAAGGACCCCATGGTGGGCGGCTACACGCCTCAGCAGGTGGCCTTGCGCCGCGCCATTTCATTGGCCTACAACACCGATCAAGAAATCCGCCTCGTGCGCCGCGGCCAAATGGTGCCCGCGCAAGGCCTGATGCCGCCGGGCACTTGGGGCTACGACCCCACGTTCAAGAGCAGCATGAACGAGTACGACCCACCCAAGGCCAAGGCCCTGCTGGACCTGCATGGCTTCGTGGACAAAGACGGCGACGGTTGGCGCGACCGGCCCGATGGCAGCGAACTGAAACTCATCATTCACGCCCAAACCAATGCCGAAGAACGCGCCCGCGCCGAGATTTGGCAAAAGAGCATGGCGGCCGTGGGCATTCAAGTCGAATACAAATTCGGCAAGTTCCCCGAAAACCTCAAGGCCAGCCGCGCCGGCAAGCTCATGATGTGGGGCGTGGCCTGGGTGGCCACCACGCCAGACGCCGGCTACCACTTGGCCATCGCCTATGGCCCCAATGC
>JBKCVH010000087.1:0-33690 GCA_046317675.1 Burkholderiales bacterium | reverse complement strand
CAGGCTGCAGCGGCAGCACGGCGCGGCCTCGGCGGGTTTGCAATTGAACCCAGTCGCCCGCTGCCAAGCGGCGGCGCGCGGCGTCTTGCGGGTGCAGCTTGAGCGCTGGGAGTGGTGCATGCGCAAACAGTTTGGGCACTTGGCCGCTGCGGCTCATGCCGTGCCATTGGTCGCGCAGGCGGCTGGTGGTCAGTGCGAAGGGGAACTGCGCATCCACGCGCTCGGCCGGTGGGCGGTAGGGCTTGGTGATGAAGCGCGCCTTGCCGCTGGGCGTGGCGAACTGGTGGTCTTGGTAGAGGCGCGCCAGGCCCTGCACCGCGCCTTCAGGAAACGGCCATTGCTGCGGCGCCACGTCGAGATGCGCGTAGCTCAAGCCGGTGATGTCGAGGTCACGGCCCCGCGTGGCTTCGCGGTGCTCCAGCCACAGCGACTCGCTGCTGGCGTGCTCAAACAGCGAAGGGCGGCCCGGGCGCAGCACGGCTTCCATCTGCTTGGCGATGTCGCACACGATGCGCCAATCGGGCTTGGCCTCACCCGCAGCCGGCACGGCGGCGCGCACACGGCTGATGCGGCGCTCGCTGTTGGTCACGGTGCCATCCTTCTCGCCCCAGGTGCTAGCGGGCAAGAGCACGTCGGCAAAGGCTGCCGTCGCGGTGTGGGCAAAAGCCTCTTGCAGGATGACGAACTCGACCTTTTCCAACGCCGCCCGCACCAGGGCTTGATTGGGAAGCGACTGCGCCGGGTTGGTGCAGGCAATCCACAGCGCCTTGATCTCGCCCCGCGCTGCCGCCTCAAACAGCTCCACCGCCGTCAAGCCAGCGTGGCTCGGCAAAGCTTCGTCGCCCTGCAAGCCCCAGATGCGCGCCACCTCGACGCGGTGCTGCGCATTGCCCGGCTCGCGATGCCCGGGCAGCAAGGTAGCCATGCCGCCACTTTCACGCCCACCCATGGCATTGGGCTGACCCGTGAGCGAGAAAGGTCCGGCGCCGACTCGGCCGATCTGGCCTGTAGCCAGGTGCAGGTTGATGAGCGCCGTGTTCTTTGCCGCGCCGCTGCTGCTCTGGTTCAGGCCCATGCAGTAAAGGCTGAGCGTGCTGCCGCTTTTTGCGAACCACTGCCCGGCTTGTCGCAGGTCGCCTAAGGCTACGCCGCAGGTTTGCGCGGTGCGGGCCGGCGTCCATTCGTGCACCAAGGCCTTGAGCGCGTCAAAGCCCTCGGTGTGCTGCTGCACAAAGGCCTGGTCCAGCCAGCCTTCCCAAATCATGAGGTGCAGCAGGCCATGGCACAGGGCCACGTCGGTGCCGGGTTGAATCTGCAGATGCAGGTCGGCCAGCTCGGCGGTCTCGGTGCGGCGGGGGTCCACCACGATGAGTTTTTGCGCCGGCTTGGCGGCACGTGCGTCTTCCAAGCGGCGGAACAGGATGGGGTGGGCCCAGGCCGGGTTGGCACCGCTGATGAACACGCAGTCGGCGTGGTTCAGGTCGTCGTAGCAAGCGGGCGGTGCGTCGGCACCCAGGCTTTGCTTGTAGCCCACCACCGCGCTGCTCATGCACAGGCGGCTGTTGCTGTCGATGTGGTTGGTGCCAATGAGGCCGCGCGCCAGTTTGTTGAAGGCGTGGTACTCCTCGGTCAACAACTGGCCCGAGATGTAGAAGGCGATGGACTCGGGGCCGTGTTCGGCGCGGATGGCCAGCAGGCGCTCGGCCACGAGGGCGTTGGCCTCGGTCCAGCTGATGGCTTGCGCGGCGGCCCCGCGCTCGCGCCGCATGGGTTCGAGCAGGCGCTGGCGCTGCAGCACCAGCGGCGTGGCGGTCAGGTGCAGGTTGCTGCCTTTGGTGCAGAGGCGGCCGAAGTTGGCGGGGTGATCGGGGTCGCCCCGCACGCCGGTGATCTGCGCGCCGTCGTGTTCGATGACGACACCGCACCCGACGCCGCAGTAGGGGCAGGTGCTCTTGGTTTCCATCTCAGACGGCAACGATGGCGATGTGCTTGCCGCAGGGCCCCGCCACGGGTGGCGTGAGGTCCAGCGCCAAGGTGGCCAGCTCGGTGGTATTCAAGTACACGGCACCGTCTTCGAGCTGGACCGCAAAGCGGGGTGTTGAGCCTTCGTCGGGCGCTGCGGCGCAGCCGCTGGCGAGGCCGATGCTCCAGTTGTGCAGGGGGCAGGCGACGCTGGTGCCGAAGACGATGCCTTGGCTCAGCGGGCCGCCTTTGTGGGGGCAGCGGTCGAGGAGGGCGAAGACTTCGTTGGCCTCGGTGCGGAAGAGGGCGACGTCCATGCCTTGGGGGCGTTGGACGCGGCGGGCGCCGAGGACGGGGATGTCTTCGACTTGGCAGATGAGTTTCCAGTCGGTCATTTTGGTTGGGCTTGGATGGGATGGGTTTCGTTGGAGCCCGCAGGGGCTATCCGCCCCTGCACCCGGACCCCCTTTTCTTTGCTGCGCCAAAGAAAAGGGGGGAAAAGAAAGGCGCTCAATGCCTCCGGCGGCCTAGGGCCGTCCGGAGCGGGCGGTGCATCGCTCATACGGCCACCAGCCCGTTCTGGCAGTGCGAAAACTTGAGGAGCTAAGGTCGCCGGGGTACCGGCGCCACATACCAGCGAGGCAGCACACGGGCTTTCTGCGACGAACAGGCTGCAAAAACCTGGAGCTTGTGGAGCTTGTGTTGCTTGCCGTGCTTTTACTCGTTGGCGCCCTGTTGACGCAGCTTGGCTCCCATACCGCTCAGTGGTATGTGGCGCCGGTACCCCGGCGACCTTAGCTCCTCTGAACTTCGCACCGCGCCGCACGGGCTGGTCTAAGGATGAGCAATGCACCGTCTGTCCCGCCGGCCCTAGGCCGCGGGACGCATTCAGCGCCTTTCTTTGGTTCCTTTCTTTGGCGCAGCAAAGAAAGGAACTCGCCTGCCGGGGCGAAATCCCGGCGGGCTGCAACGAGTCACCAGGGCAAATCATGAAGGCACCGCAGCGAACTGCCTCAAATCCACCTTCGCCTCCGCAAAGTCAAACCAAGGATCCGGCTCACCATCCAACGAGAACTGCAACTGCGCCCACAGCGCCTTGCGCCCCTCATGGTCGTCAAGAATCTTCTTCTTCACATAGTCCAGCCCCACACGCCCCACGTAGTGCACCGTGCGCTCCAGGTACCAACCTTCCAGCCGGTAGAGCTGCAAGAAAGCGCCGCTGTACTCCAGCACCTCATCAGCCGTTTTGAGCTTGCAGAAGAACTGCGCCACCTCGGTTTTGATGCCGCCGTTGCCGGCCACGTAAATCTCCCAGCCGGAGTCCACGCCGATCACCCCGACATCCTTGATGCCGGCCTCAGCGCAGTTGCGCGGGCAGCCGCTCACTGCAATCTTGACCTTGTGCGGCGCGTACATGCGCCAGAGCGCGCGCTCCAGGTCTTTGCCCATTTGCGTGCTGTCCTGCGTGCCAAACCGGCACCACTCGGAGCCCACGCAGGTCTTCACGGTGCGCAGCGCCTTGGCATAGGCGTGACCGCTGGGCATGGCGATGTCTTTCCAGACGCCGACCAGGTCTTCCTTCTTCACGCCGAGCAAGTCAATGCGCTGCCCGCCGGTGACTTTGACGGTGGGAATCTTGTACTTGTCCACCGCGTCGGCAATGCGGCGCAGCTCGCTGCTCGTCGTCTCTCCGCCCCACATGCGCGGAATCACGCTGTAGGTGCCGTCCTTCTGGATGTTGGCGTGGCTGCGCTCGTTGATGTAGCGGCTTTGCGGGTCGTCCAGCGCCTCTTTGGGCCAGGTGGAGAGGCGGTCGTCATTGACCGCCGGGCGGCAGGTGGCACAGCCATTGGGGGTCTTCCACTCCAGGGCCTTGAAAACCTCGGCTTGGGTGAGCAGGCGGCCGGCCTTGATGGCCTCGCGCACATCCTGGTGGCTGTGGTCGGTGCAGCCACACATCGCCTTCTTCTTGGGTGCTGCGCTGTAGTCGCCGCCGGCCGTGAACATGATGAGTTGCTCGACCAGGCCGGTGCAGGAGCCACAGCTGGCGCTGGCCTTGGTGTGCTTCTTCACCTCGTCCAGCGTGAACAAGCCCTTCTCTTTGATGGCCTTGCAAATGGCGCCTTTGCTCACGCCATTGCAGCCGCAAACCTCGTCACTGTCGGCCATGCTGGCGGCCTTGGTTTGGCCTTGGTGACCAACGTCGCCGATGTTGGAGCCGGCCTCGCCGAACATCAGCTTGTCGCGGATGTCGCTGACCTTGCGGCCATCGCGCAGCAGCTTGAAGTACCAGCTGCCATCCACCGTGTCGCCATACAGGCAGGCGCCCACCAGTTCATCGTTCTTGATGACGAGCTTTTTGTAGACGCCCGCGAACGGGTCGCTCATCACGATCTCTTCGCAACCCTCCCCGCCCATGAAGTCGCCGGCGCTGTAGAGGTCGATGCCAGTGACCTTGAGCTTGGTGCTGGTCTGTGAGCCGGTGTAGCGGCCGATGCCGAATTGCGCCAAGTGCGTGGCGCAGACCTTGCCCTGCTCGAACAGCGGCGCCACTAAGCCATAAGCGATGCCGCGGTGCGCGGCACATTCACCCAAGGCGTAGATGCGCGGGTCGGTGATGGTCTGCAGCGTGTCATTGACGACGATGCCGCGCTGGCAGTGGATGCCGGCGCTTTCGGCCAAGGCCGTGCTGGGGCGAATGCCGGCGGCCATCACGACCAAGTCGGCCGGGATCTCTTCGCCGGTCTTGAACTGCACCGCCATCACACGGCCATCGGCCCCGCCGATCAGAGCCTGGGTTGAAGCCCCGAGCTTGAACTTCAAGCCACGCGCTTCCAGCGAGCGGCGCAGCAGGTCGCCGGCCACGCTGTCGAGTTGGCGCTCCATCAGCCAATCACCCAAGTGCACCACGGTGACCTGCATGCCCCGCAGCATCAGCCCGTTGGCGGCTTCCAAGCCCAGCAGGCCGCCGCCGATGACGACGGCGTGCTGGTACTTGGTGGCCGCGTCGATCATGGCCTCGGTGTCAGCAATGTCGCGGTAGGCAATCACGCCCTGCAAGTCTTTGCCCGGAATGGGCGGAATGAAGGGCAAGCTGCCGGTGGCCAGCAGCAGGCGGTCGTACGAGGCTTCGGTGCCGTCCTCGGCCACCACCTTGCGGCCAATGCGGTCAATCTGCGTGACCTTCTTGCCCAAGTGCAAGGTGATGCCGTTCTCGGCATACCAGCTCAAAGGGTTGAGCACGATCTCGTCCAGCGTTTGCTCGCCGGCCAGCACAGGGCTGAGCAAGATGCGGTTGTAGTTCGGGTGCGGCTCGGCGCCGAAGACGGTGATGTCGTACAGGTCCGGGGCGAGCTTGAGCAGCTCCTCCAGGGTGCGCACACCGGCCATGCCGTTGCCCACCAGAACCAGCTTCAGTTTTTGCGGCGCGGCGGGCAAGGCTTCGCCCAGCACAGCCCGGTCGGGTGCGTTCATATCGGTCTCCGGCGAACAGGGGTCAGGCGGCGTGGGGGTGGCTGTGCCGCGTGTAGAGGAAGTCGATCACCGCTTTGCGCGCGGCCATGTAGGCCGGGTCTTCGGCCAGCGCGATGCGATCGCGCGGCCGCGCCAGCTTCACCTCCAGCACTTCACCGATGGTGGCTGCGGGGCCATTGGTCATCATCACGATGCGGTCGCTGAGCAGCACGGCTTCGTCCACGTCGTGGGTGACCATGACCACCGTGGAGCCGGTGCGGGCCACGATGGCGAGCAGCTCGTCTTGCAGCTTGGCGCGAGTCAGGGCGTCTAGGGCACCAAAGGGTTCGTCCATCAAGAGCACCTTGGGCTCCATGACCAGCGCACGGGCAATGCCAATGCGCTGCTTCATGCCGCCGCTGATCTCGGCTGGGCGCTTGCCCGCTGCGTGCAACATGCCTACCAACTCCAGCGCCGCCAAGGTTCGGTTGCGCAATTGGCTCTTGCTTTCGCTCGCGCCAAACACACGCTCTACCGCCAGCATGACGTTGTCAAAGCAGGAGAGCCAGGGCAAGAGCGAGTGGTTCTGGAACACCACGGCGCGCTCCGGTCCGGGCTTGGCGATCTCCCGGTTGTCGCAAATCAAGGTGCCTGAAGTCGGCAACAGCAGGCCGGCAATCAGGTTCAGCAAGGTGCTCTTGCCGCAGCCGCTGTGCCCGATGAGGGTGACGAACTCGCCCTTTTCGATCTTCAGGTTGACGTTGGCCAGGGCATGGAAGCGCCCGCGGTTGCTGTCGAACACCATCTCAACTTGCTGAACTTCAATCATGGGAGAACCTCTTGGCGATGAGCATCAGGAACTGTTCGAGCAGAAGACCGACGAAACCAATGACGAAGATGGCGATCAGGATGTGGGCCACATTCAAGTTGTTCCATTCATCCCAGACCCAGAAGCCAATGCCCAAGCCACCGGTCAGCATCTCGGCTGCCACGATGACGAGCCACGCGGTACCCACCGAGAGGCGCACACCCGTGAGCATGTAGGGCAACACGGCAGGGAACAGGATCTTGGTGATGACCTTCCACTCACTCAGGTTCAGCACCCGCGCCACATTCAGGTAGTCCTGCGGAACGCGCTGCACGCCCTGTGCGGTGTTCAAAATCATCGGCCAGATGGAGCAGATGAAGATGGTCCAGATTGCAGCTGGGTCGGCGCTCTTGAACACCAGGAGGCCGATGGGCAGCCATGCCAAGGGGCTGACCGGGCGCAGCAGGCTGATGAGCGGATTGAACATTTGCGCCATCAATGCGAAGCGCCCCAGCATGAAGCCCAACGGGATGCCCACCAACGCTGCCAAGCCAAAGCCCAAGCCAACGCGCTGCAAGCTGTTCAAGATGTTCCAGCCGATGCCCACATCGTTGGGTCCCTTGCGGTAGAACGGATCACTGAACAGTTGCACGGCGGCATCGAAGGTGGCCGCCGGTGTGGGAAAGGGGCCCGCGCCCTTCATCGTGAGCAAAGCCCACACGCCGATCAACAGAGCCATGCCCAGCACGGGCGCCACGATGGGCAAGACCCAGCGACGGGCATCGAAGCGGCGCGCCGGCGCAATGACGGGCGCTGGCGGCGGCAGCGGCTTCTGAAGGGGCTTGGGCTCGGGCTTGGCGGCATCGGGCTTGACTTCGGGCAGGTGGAAAACAGCGGCAACCATGCGGGTCTCCTCGCGGGCGCCGTCAGGCGGCCCGGATCTTGAAACTGTCGGCGTATTTGGCCGGGTCCTTGCCCGTCCACACCGTGCCGTCGATCAGCTTGCTCTCGCGCAGGTCGCTCTTGGGCACGCTGATCTTGAGCTGCGCTGCCGCTTGCTTGTAAAGCGCGGTTTGATTGATTTGCTTGGCCACGCCCAGGTAGTCGGGGTGACTCTTGAGCAAGCCCCAGCGCTTGTGCTGGGTCAGGAACCACATGCCGTCGCTCAGGTAGGGGTAGTTCACCGCGCCGTCGTCGAAGAACTTCATGTGCTTCGGGTCGTCCCAGGTTTTGCCCAGGCCGTTTTGGTAGCGGCCCAAGATGCGCTGGTTGATGGCATCGACGCTGGTGTTGACGTAGCTCTTTTCGGCAATGGTCTCGGCCATCTTGTTTTTGTTGATCAGGCCCGCGTCGATCCAGCGGCTGGCCTCCAGCACGGCCATGATCACGGCGCGCGCGGTGTTGGGGTACTTCTTGACGAAGTCACCCGTGGCGCCCAGCACCTTCTCGGGGTGGTCGGGCCACACGTCTTGCGTGGTGGCGGCGGTGATGCCAATGCCGTCAATGATGGCGCGGTGGTTCCAGGGCTCGCCCACGCAGAAGCCGTCCATGTTGCCCACGCGCATGTTGGCCACCATCTGCGGCGGCGGCACGGTGATGACCTTGGCGCCTTGCATCGGGTCAATGCCATGCGCCGCCAGCCAGTGGTACAGCCACATGGCGTGGGTGCCGGTCGGGAAGGTTTGCGCAAAGGTGTACTCGCGCTTGTCTTTGGCCATCAGCTTGGCCAGCGAGGCGCCGTCCACGCCGCCCGCATCGGCCACTTTCCTCGACAAAGTGATGGCCTGCCCGTTGCGGTTCAGGGTCATGAGCACGGCCATGTCTTTCTTGGGGCCGCCCACGCCGAGGTGCACGCCGTAAATCAGGCCGTAGAGCACGTGCGCCATGTGCAGGTCGCCATTGACCAGCTTGTCGCGCACACCAGCCCAGCTGGCCTCTTTGCTCGGGATGATCTTGATGCCGTACTTCTTGTCGAAGCCCAGCACCGAGGCCATCACCACGCTGGCGCAGTCGGTCAGCGGGATGAAACCGATCTTGACCTCTTCAAGCTCGGGCTTGTCCGAGCCCTGAGCCCAAGCGCCCGGCAGCGCCGTCGCGGCGGCCGCCGTCACCAGCAATTCCCGGCGGTTAAGGGAAACAGCAGCGTTCGTTTCATGGGTCATGACTTCCTCTTTCAAGCGATAAAGACCAAGGCCGAAGCCTTGCGCCCGACCGGCTCAGCACGGGGCAGAGCACGCGACGTGCGCAGGGCAAAAAAAAAGGGCGTCACAACCGGCCTGGTGCAGCAGAGGGGAGACGGACCTCCCTGCACCAGACCGGTTGGACGCCCTTGTCCAACACAGCTCAAGGGTGCGAACCGCCTTGCGGCAAATCCGTACCCCCTTGTCACCCACCCCGTTGCGGGCGACAACCCTCCGTTGCAGGAGCCGTGCCAGCTTTCTTTTGCTGCTTTGCGCAGGGCTTTTGCGGCTTTGGTGTCGGCTGCATGACAGTTGTGGCCGGCTTTGCGCTGTTTTGGTGCGGTGCAGCAGAGCGCTCGCACCGCTCTGGGGTCAACCCTGCAACAGTTGGTGCGCAGCAATCAGCTGCTGGGCCAGCGTCGCAGCACTCACGCCCCGGTCCATCGCCAGCTTTTGCAAGCGCCGGTGCGCTTGCGGCTCGGTCAGCTGCAACTGCTGCATCAAGATGCGCTTGGCCTCGTCAATGCGCTTGCGCTGCCCTGTGCCGGCCAAAGCCTCTGCCAACTCCGTCTTGAGCACCTGTTCTTGCTCGAAGCGCATTTGCGCCACTTGCATCACCGGCATCAAGCGCTGGGGCGACAGGCCCGCCACCACATAGGCGCTCACACCCGCCCTCAAAGCGGCACGCATGGCGTCGCCGGCTTCGTCTTCACTGAACATCACCACCGGGCGTGGCGCCCGCTCGCTCAGCAGGGCCAAGTGCTCCAGCGTGTCGCGCGTGGGCGATTCAGCGTCCACGATGACCACATCCGGCGCCAGCTTCTGCACGGCATCGTGAATGCGGGTGGCTTCATCCAGCACACCCACCACCGTGTGCCCTTGCTGAATCAAGGCCTCCGCAATGTGGCGCACCCGGTGCGCGCCGTCATCAATGAGCAGCACGCGGAGTGATTGGGAGGACGGCGGAGGAAGGGATGGCACAGCCAAACCGAAGCAAGATTCGCTCCCAAAGCGCACCTGGCAACAACCCTAATGGGGCAAAGCCCACCCCGCAAGTGGGGGGGGGTGAATAGCCTTAAAAACTCGCTAACCCGCTGTTCACAAACGTCCACCACAACAACACTTCGGCCCGCCGCGTGAATCCTTCACGAAAGGACTCGGCGCCATCCCCTTACCCACGGACATTTAGAGCAATGACTTCGAACGCATTCAAGAACACCGCCCTGAGCCTCGCCCTCGCTGCAGGCCTGTGTGCCGGCGCCAATGCCGCCACGGTGGTGAAGACTTTCAACCTCGACGTGTCTGGCATCGCCAGCAACGGCGCGCTGGGTGACTCCACGAACGCGACCCGTTCGCTGCTGATCGGCGCGGGTGCGCAGATCACCGGCTTGAGCTGGGACGTGAATCTGGCCACGGTGGACACCAGCTGGCTCTCCGAAGTGTCTGTACGTTTGGCCAGCGAAACCGGCGACTGGCTGGAACTGAGCCCGGGCGTCGGCGTGGATGCAGCCGGCAGCGACAACTTCATCGGCGCTGAAAACGACCTCAGCTTCGCATTGGGCTACGACTTCTTTCTCGGCAGCAATGGTCTGCTGAACTTCGAATTCTTCGAGGCTTTCGACGACTTCGCGAGTGCCACCGACGCCTTCTGGCAGCAGGGCAGCTTCACGATCACGGCCAACGTGGTGCCAGAACCCGGCAGCTACGGCCTTGCGGCCATTGCCTTGCTCGGCATGGGCGCTGCCCTGCGCCGCCGCGCTACGAAGCAAAAAGCCTGATCCGAGCGACCCCTGAGTGGGTCGCTGGCTAGCGCCCTTACCCCAATCCCTGTTGAAGCCTGCTGGCGTGCTACCGCACACCGGTTGGGCGGAGCTTTTTCTCTTACCCTGAGGAAACACCCATGAACTTCAAGCACACCCTTTTGGCTCTCGCAGCCGCCGCCACTTTGGCCAGTGCGGGCCAAGCGCAGACCGTCACGGCCACCCCTGAGAACGGCACCCTCTGGTTCATCGAGCTCGCCGGCCGCCCGGTAGCCGATGGTGCCGATCTGGCCACGGTTCAAGCCGAGAAGGCTCGCTTTCGCGCAGCAGCGCAAGCGGCTGGCGTGCAATTCAGCGAGCGCTTGAGCTTTGACAACCTGTTCAACGGCTTGTCGATTCAGATCACCGATGAAGAGCGCCGCAAGCTTGCCAACGTGTCTGGCGTACGCGCCCTCTACCCGGTCGAGATCGTCCCGGCCCCGACGGCGACTGAGCAAGCCGAGTCGATTGCCGATATGGTGGCTGCCATCAACCTGACCGGTGTCAACATTGCGCAGAACCAGCTGGGCCTGACGGGCCGTGGCGTTCGCGTCGGCATCATCGACAGCGGCATTGATATCGATCACCCCGCCTTCGGCGGCAGCGGCGTGAACCGCACCACGAGCTTCCCGACCCAACGCATCCCGACAGGCTGGGACTTCGTGGGCGACGCTTACAACACGGGCGGCACGGGCGGCGCGCTGATCCCCCAACCCGACGCGAATCCAGATGACTGCGGCGGTCACGGCACGCACGTTGCTGGCATCGTCGGTGCCAATGGCGGCGGCGTCCGCGGTGTGGCACCCGAAGTCACCTTCGGCGCTTACCGCGTGTTCGGATGCAGCGGCTCCAGCTCCTCCGACATCATCTTGGCGGCCATGGAGCGCGCTGCCGCCGATGGCATGCAGATCATCAACCAAAGCTTGGGCGCCTCACGCCAATGGCCGCAGTTCCCAACCGCGCAGGCGGCCGCTCGATTGGCACGCAAAGGCGTGATCATGATCGCCTCGGCGGGCAACAACGGCCCAGGCGGCAGCCAGCCCGACGGGCTTTGGGCCGTGGGCG
Organism: Burkholderiales bacterium; assembly: GCA_046317675.1. Taxonomy (GTDB): domain Bacteria; phylum Pseudomonadota; class Gammaproteobacteria; order Burkholderiales; family Burkholderiaceae_C; genus Inhella. Next base: position 22,423 of record JBKCVH010000087.1, on the reverse strand, counting down.
CCCCGAGCACTGGCGACGGTGTGATTTCGGTTGCTTCGTTCGACAACGCACAGCGCTCCTTCAACGTGGGCGGAACGCCCTATGGCTTCAACGCGGCCACCGGCTCCCCGGCTGCGCCCGTTGTGGGCGGCGCAAGCTTGGCGCGCACCGGCAACCCGACCTCCGCCAACGATGCCTGCAATGCCTTGCCCGCCGGTAGCTTGACAGGGCAAATCGCCCTGATTCGGCGTGGCACTTGCGGGTTCTACAACAAAGCGCTCAATGCCCAGCAGGCAGGGGCGGTGGGTGTCGTGCTGTACAACAACGCCCCAGGTGCACTGGCGCCAAGCGTTGCGGGAACGCCGGCTGTGACCATCCCTGTGGTGGGCATTACCGCTGCCCAGGGTGCAACGCTGGACGGCTTGATCGCAGCCGGCGCGACCAGTCTGACTTGGACCAGCAATTTCGTTGGCCACCCCTTCGGCACCGGTGGCCTGATCTCCGGCTTTAGCTCCTTCGGCCTGGCCGCCGACCTGAGCTTCAAGCCGCAACTGGGCGCACCGGGCGGCGGCATCTTGTCGACCTACCCGCTGGAAATCAGTCCAACGGCCACGCTGTCCGGCACCTCCATGTCGGCCCCGCATGTGGCCGGCGCGGCAGCACTCATCTTGCAAGCCGTTCCAACCGCAGCGCTGGGACGCACCAGCCCCATCGTGGGCCGCAACACGCCGCCAGCCATCAACATGATGACGCGGATGATGAACACCTCGAAGCCGCGGAGCTGGGCGGGCAACCCCGACCTCGGCTTGGTCGAGCACAGCTTCCGCCAAGGCGCCGGCATGATCGACGTGGTGGCTGCCATCCAGAGTCAACAGTTCGTCGTGCCTGCACAAATCGCCACCGGTGAAAGCCAAGCCGGCCCGCGCGCGCAGCGCCTGACGGTGCGCAACGACAGCACAAGCGCTGTGACCTACACCCTGGGGCACCGCAGCGCAGTGGCGGCTGGCCCCAATGTGCCAGTGACAGGCACGGGTGCCAGTTGGAACATTGGCGGAGTCTTTGACGCCCCGGCCAACGTCAGTTTCAGCAGCACGATCATCACGGTGCCGGCACGCGGCATGGCGACGGTGGACGTGACCATCACGGCCAATGCGACCCTTCCTGAACGCAGCCTGTACGGCGGCTACATCACGCTGACACCGCAAACGCCGGGCGCCACGGCGCTGTCGATTCCTTACGGCGGCCTGCGGGGCGATTACCAAAGCACTCAGTTGCTACGCCCCACCGCGAATGGCTACCCCTGGGTGACCAGCTTCAACGGCTCGACCTTCAGCAACTGCGGCGCTCCCGCTGGCTGTGCCGCGTTCACGATGGCTTCGGCCAACACCAGCCCCTGGGTGATCCTGCAACTGGCCCACCATGCACGCACGATGCGCTTTGAGGCCCTCGATGCCGTGAGCGGCGAAAGCCGCGGTGTGATCAGCCAAGACGAGTTCGTCGGCCGCAACGGGGCCCCAACGACCGGCTCCATCTTCAGCTACAGCTGGAACGGAACCACTTCGCTCGGCCAGCAGCCCAACGGCACTTACCGCTTGCGCATGAGCGCCTTGAAGCCCTTGGGCGATGCGGCCAATCCGGCCGACTGGGAAGTCTGGACCTCGCCGGTCATCACCGTGGCACGTCCGCAATAAAGCCCAACGCGGGTTGACACTTGGAACGGGCCCTGCGGGGCCCGTTATTTTTTGGTAGTGCAAGCGCCCTAACAACGGGTTTCAACTGAGGCACAAGTGCCTACTGAGCACCCAACATGCTCGCCTGTTCGATTGCATTCGCCCTATGTCCGCCCTAGCTCGCCCCCTCTTGCTCCTTGCCCTCGGTTTGCCGCTGTCACTGCATGCACAGCCAACAGCGACGGCAACGGCATCAGAAACTGCACCAGTGGCCGTCAACTTTGTGCCCAGTTTTTTTCTGGTCGGACACAAGGTCAAGCTCAACGGTTTGCCTGCCGCAGGAAGCGACCAAAGCCAGACCTATGCGGCCGGCCTGTATGTGGTGAAGGCCTCCCGCAACCTCGCTGAAGCCGTTGCATCGCCCGGCCCCAAACGTCTGCAGATGCAAATGTTGCGCGAGGCCGAGAGTCAGCTTTTGGGCAAGTTGATCTCGCAGGCCTTCACGGCTGGCGTACCGCGCAATGAGATCGCACCCTGCTTTGCTGGACTGGCGAAGCTGGGGCAAGCTTTCAGCGCCAAGAGAAAGCTGGCCATTGGCGACCAAGTCAGCCTCGATTGGGTGCAAACCCAAGGCACGCACATCTTGATCAACAACGAGCGGGTGGGCCTCATTGAGGGCCCTGCCTTCTTCAACTGCGTTCTCAGCGCCTATGTGGGCCCGCAAAGCCCCGACGCCAAGCTGCGCGCGGCGCTGCTGAACCCGCAGCCCTCCAAGTAGAGAGCGACGGCGCAGCCTGCAGCGACCCGACCGTTCGCCTCGGGCGCCGTCACACACTCATGCGAACGGACCGGTGATCGCCACGCTGAAGCCCGGCGAGTACACGTTGGCAAACAGCGTGCGGCCGTCCGGGCTGAAGCAGGCGCCCGCCCACTCGGCTCTACGGAAGTCGCCGGTCAAGCCCGGCAGCTCGCCCTTGAACACGGCGTTGTTGCGCGCCAGCTCGAACAAGCCACCCTCGCGCGTCATGCCGAACAGGCGCTGCACCGGCTGCTTGGAGTCCTCGCACAGCACGATGGCGCCGCTCGGGCTCAGGCAGATGTTGTCGGGGTAGTCGAGCACACTGGCGCTCGTTGATTCATAGAACAGCTCCAGCGTTTGCTGGCTGGGGCGCAGGCGCCAGATCTGACCGGCGCGGGCGTCGCCGCCGTCGGTGGAGGTGAACCACACCTCATCGCCCTGCACCCACACCCCCTCCAGGCGCGTGAAGAGGCTACCGCCCTGGGCGGCACCTTGGCGCAGCACGCCGTCCACCCCAGTGGCCGACTGGCCCTGCTCGGGGCGCTCGATGTCCACCCAGTCCACATCCCAGCGCTGGCCCGTTTGCAGGCCGGTGCGCAAGTCGGGCCGCTGCTTGGCACGCAGCATCTGCAAGCGCCCACCGGCTGCCAACTTCCCACGCTGCGTGGGCAGCAGGCGGTAGAAGCCGGCCGGGCGGTTGTCTTCCGTCAGGTAAACGGTGCCATCCACCGGGTCGACCACCGCCGCCTCGTGCTTGAACTGGCCCATGGCCACCAAAGGCTGGGCGTTGGATGCGCCGTCGCCCGGCACCTCGAACACAAAGCCGTGCGGCTTCTCCAGCGTCAAGCGCTCGCCCCGGCTCGTGACCCGCTCGCCTGCGGGCGTGACGATCTCCTCGCAACTCAGCCAACTGCCCCAGGGCGTGGTGCCGCCGGCGCAGTTCACCAGCGTGCCCGACAGCGAGCCGCGCGCCTCCAGCATCTGGCCCTTGGCGCGGTCGTAGCGCAGGGTCACGGTGCCGCCGCTGCAAGGGGCGTCGTAGTGCGAACTGACCGGACCAAAGCCACCTGAAAAGGCGCGCAGCTCATGGTTGCGCACCAGCGTGAACACCTCGCCCTGCACGGCCACGATGCCCATGCCGTCGGCCGCGCCGGGGATGGCGCCGCCGTTGCTGAGCGGCTCCGTCACCCAGCCAAAGCTGCGGTAGCTGAAACCCTCGGGCAGCATCAGCAAGGGCAAGCCGGTGGTGCCATCGGCCACCGGTCGCAACGGCCCATAGCCGGGTGCGCGGCTGGGTGTGACCCCTGCTTGCGCACGGGCGCCAAAGGCCAGGGCCAGTGGGCTCAGGGCTGCCGCAGCAGCAGCGCCCTGCAGCCACTGGCGGCGCAAGGGCGACTTCAAAGAACTGGGTTGGGACGGCAGGGCGGTCATGACTGATGTCCTCTCTCTTTCAGGCCTTCAGCCGTTCGTTCTGCGGGAACATCGCGCGCCGCGCCTCGTCGTCCATCTCGGCCTTGAAGGTGTGGCGGTCTTTCAGGGCCACCGCGCGCTGCGCGGCGGGGCGTTCGTTGATGGTGTCGAGCAAGCGCTTCACATTGGGCAGCTGCTCCCACAAGTCGTCACCCAGCGCATAGGGCACCGAGCGCGCCCAGCCCCACACGGCCATGTCCACCAGGGAGTAGCCGCTGCCCAGCATCCAGGCTTGCTCGGCCAAGCGCGCCTCCAAGATCTTCCAGTGCCGCCAGGCTTCAAAGTCGTAGCGGTTCAGCGCGTAGGCCTTGGGCTCCGGCGCCACGTGGCGGAAGTGCACGCATTGCCCCGTGTAGGGGCCGATGCCCGAGGCCACAAACATCAGCCACGAGAGCATGGCGCCGCGCTCGTTCGCAGGCGGCAAGAACTGCCCGGTTTTTTCGGCCAGGTAGAGCAAGATGGCATTGCTGTCGAACACCGTCGTCTCGCCATCCACCAGCACAGGAATCTTGGCATTCGGGTTCAGCGCCAAGAAGGCCGACGCGTGTTGCTCACCCTTGCGCGTTTCCACCGGAATCGGCTCGTAGGCCAGGCCAGCCTCTTCAAGAAAGAGCGCCACCTTCATCGGGTTGGGGGCCAACGAGTAATAGAACTTGAGCATGGGGAGCGCCTCTGGCGTGCTGCACCGCTTATGCGGCGCGGCATTGTGGGGCGCGCTCTACCCCGGCACGCCGGTCCATCCCACGCTTTCAACGCTTCAGATTGGCGTCGCTGCAGGCCGTCGGCACGTCCGCGCACAGCGGCGCGGTGCGGCTTAGGCTGCCGCCACTTTTGAGGGCTTCCATGCTGCAAATCGACCAACTCACCAAATCCTTCGACGGCGGCAAAACCAAGGCCGTCGACGGCATCAGCCTCAGCCTGCGCCATGGCGTGCTGGGCCTCATCGGCCACAACGGCGCCGGCAAAACCACGCTCATGCAAATGCTGGCCACGCTCACCAAGCCCAGCAGCGGCAGCATCCGGCTGGACGGGCAAGACATCGTCGCCAAGCCCGAGTTGATGCGCCGCCGCTTGGGCTACTTGCCGCAAGACTTCGGCGTGATTGCCAACCTCACGGCGCTGGAGTTCCTGCGCTACATGGCCGCACTCAAGGGCGTGCGCGACTCGCAGCAGCCGCTGCGCCTGCTGGAGCAAGTCAACCTGCTGGCCCACGCCCACCGCATGGCCAGCAGCTTCTCGGGCGGCATGCGGCAACGGCTGGGCATTGCGCAGGCTTTGCTGGGCGAGCCCGATGTGCTCATCGTCGACGAGCCCACCGCCGGGCTGGACCCCGAAGAGCGCTTGCGCTTTCGCCAGCTGCTGGCCGGCTTCGGCGAGCACAAGCTGGTGCTGGTGTCCACGCACATCGTGTCGGACATCGAGCACATGGCCACCGAGCTGGCCATCGTGAACAGCGGTCGGCTGGTCGCCTTCGACGCCCCGGCCGCGCTGATGACGCGTGCCCAAGGCCGCGTGTGGGCGGGCGAGCTGGATGCCAACGCCTACGCCACCCAAGCCAAGCCTTGGCAACTGCTGCAAGCCCAAACCGTGGGCAGCCGCGTGCGCCTGCGCGTAGCCCACCCCGAGCAACCTTTTGCGGGCGCCGAGCACAGCGCTCCGACCCTGGAAGAAGCCCTGATGGCGCTGCGCTACGCGGTCCAAGAAAGCGCCCCCGCATGAGCACCGCCCTGCTCTGGCCCACGGTGCAAACCGAGCTGCGCGTGCGCAGCCGCAGCACCTCCACTTACGTCGTGCTGCTGGCCGTGCTCGCCATCAGTTGGCTGATGTTGAGCGACCCGGCGCAAGGCGTGGCCCTGCTGGTGGTGGACGAAGCCCGCATCCGCTACAGCAGCGCCGCTCTGGCCTTTGGCAGCGCCACCTTGGGCGCGCTTTTGTTCAGCTTGGCCGGCTTCTACTTGGTGCGCGGCCACACCCAGCAAGACCTGCGCAGCGGCGTGTGGGGCCTGTTGGCCGCCAGCCCCGTGAGCAATGCCAGTTTGCTGTTGGCACGTTGGTTCGCCAACACCCTGTTTCTTGCCCAGCTGGCCTTTGCCCTGCTCTTCAGCACCTGGCTGCTGCACGCACTGCGCGGCGAGGGGCCGTGGCAACCCCTGGTGTACCTGCAAACCTACGCCTTGTTGTTCGCGCCCGCCTTGCTCTTCACGGCGGCCATGGCCTTGCTCTTCGATGCCTGGGGCCCCCTGATGGGACGCCGGGGCGATGTGGCTTACTTCATTCTCTGGAGCCTCATGCTGGGGGTCGTACCCGCCGGCCTCTCAGGCCACCAAGGCACCGAGCCCCCTGCCTTGCTGCTGCTCGATTCAAGCGGCATTGGCACGAGCATTCACCGGCTAACGCTCTTGTTGGGCTCGGAAAACTTCGGCGTGGGCGGGGTCGATTTCAACGCCACCCTGCCGCTGCGCGAGTTCCCCGAGAGCTTTTGGACCCCCACCCTGATGCAGCTGCGCCTGGCCAGCTGCGCGCTGGCGCTGCTGCCGCTGATGCTGGCTTGGGCGCTGTTCCACCGCTACGACCCCAGCCGCGTGCGCGCACGCCAAGCCGGCGCGGCAGCTGGCCGCTTGGGCGCATGGCTGCAGCGCCTGCAGCAACCCCTGCGCCGCCTGCTGCTGCCCCTGCTCACGCTCATGGCCCGCGCCCCCCGCGCCGTGGCCGCACCGGGTGCCGAACTGCTGCTCAGCTTCATCACCCAACCCTGGGCCCTACTCGTGCTCACTGCCGCCTGGGTGGGCGCAGCCAGCGCCCCCGCCAGCGCGCACGCCGGCTGGCTGGCCGGCTTGATGTTGGCCTGGGGCGTGCTGGCCAGTGAGCTGGGCGCACGCGGCGCCACCGATTCCGGCCACGGCGCCCCGGACGCCCTGCCCGGCGGCCGCGCCTCGCGCCTACAAAGCCGCGCCACCGCAGCCTTCAGCCTCGGCCTGCTGCTGCTCGCCCCGCTGCTGGCCCAGCGCCCGGCCTGGGCCTGGGGCTTGATCGGCCTGCTGGCCCTGCTCACCATCCTGGCCTTGGCGCTGGGGCAATGGACGCGCGGCGGGCGCAGCTTCTTGGCGCTGTTCTTGTTCGGCTGGTTTGTGGCGGTGCAGGTGGGTGGGCCGTGGTTGGGTTGAGCGCTGGCCGCGGCCCGGAGGCAGCAGGGGTCACGGCCCCGAGTGCTGCCCTCACACCCTCTCAGTCCAAGCTCAGCCGCGTCACCACCGGCAGGTGGTCCGACGGAAAGCGGCCGTCCACCAAATCCGTCAGCGCCGCATAGCGCAGCACGCGCCAATGCGCGGTGAGCAGCACGTAGTCGATGCGGTCCAACAGCGGCGCGTCGCGCTTGAAGCCATTGAAGGTGCCCACCGGGCCGTAGGGCGCCGTCTGGCTCAGGCTGCGGGCGTCGCGCAGGCCGGTCAGCAGCAACTGCACCGGCTCGGAGTCGGGCGTGGCGTTCAGGTCGCCCAACAGCAGGGCTGGCGCATCGCCGGCAATCTCGCGCATCTTGCGCAGCATCAGCTGGGCCGACTCGCGCCGGGCAACCACCCCTTCGTGGTCAAAGTGAACCGAGAAGGCAAAGAACTCCCGGCCATTGGCGCGGTCACTCAAACGTGCCCAGCTGGCCAGGCGCTTGCAGCAGCGGGCGTCCCAACCCTTGCTGGGCACCTCGGGTGTGGGGCTGAGCCAGAAGTCGCCCGTGGCCAGCAGCGCAAACCGCTCGGTGCGAAAGAAGATCGCCGCGTGCTCGCCCCCGCGTTGGCCGTCGTCACGGCCCACGCCCACGCGGGTCAGCCCGGGCAGGGCGGCCAGGTCTTCAATCTGGTCGATGAGGCCCTCCTGCGTGCCCAGCAGGTCAATCTCGTGATACCGGATCAAGGCCCGCACCGCGTCGCGCCGGTGCGGCCAAGCGTTGGGCCCGTCGCTCGCCACGTTGAGCCGCAGGTTGTAGGCGGCCGCGTTGAAGGGCTGGGCCTGCGCGGCTGGGCTGAGGCTGAGGCCCAGCACCAAAACGGCCCAACACCCCAATGCAGCAAGGCCGCGCAGAAGGCGGCGCTGACTCGCGAGACCTCCGTTCGATTGCTTTGCCTCGGTGGCGAAGCAGGAGGCCACGGCGCGCCTGAGCAGCAGCCGGCTGTTTGAATGCATGAATCAAGTCCTCTGACGGTCAGCGCTGAAGATGCTTGCCCGGCCTCGGTGGGCAGGGGATGGGCGACGCCACACGCGAAAGCAGCCTATCCGATGGTCCGTCACAGCGCCCCGTATGCCGCTGAAGCCTACGCCCGAAATGCCGACGCCGTCGCTCGCTACAAACCGATGGACTGGAAGCTTTCGACCCTGAGTGGTCTGTCGGCCAAACTGACCAGCCCACCGGAAAGCTGTCACTCAGCGTGGAAGTGAGTGGCAGCCGGAGCGCGTAGAGAGAAGGGAATCAATAACAGCAGCGTGTTTGCTGTCCCTCTCGGCTGAAGGGTTGGCGGAGTAATTGCCGCCCGCGCCAACAATCATCTGAAGAGGAAGTTGCTCTTACAGGCTGGCTTTGTGGATAAGTTATTCAGCGCGACCTAATTGAGGTACAGCGACGCTGGTAATGGCAGTTGAATTCGCATCATGGAATTTGCCATCAAACTGCAATGCCATCCCAGTTTGGAGAGCCGCGAAAGCATTTCGGAGAATCGGTCTCGCGTATAACTTTCCAACACCAAGTTTGCGCCGAACATGGCGTTGAATGCGCCCAGACAACTTCTTAAGGGCTATCCAATCGCAGTCATCGGATGAGTGGAATGACCTTCCCCTAGCACCAGCCTCGTTCCAGTGGCTGTAGTGGGTGTGATGCAGTACGCCATCGTTGGTGCCATCAAGGTAAAGCTGGATCAACCCAGCTCCTTCAACAGAATAACGAAATGAATGTCCAGGGACGCCAGTCAGTTCGAAGCGACGCAATACGGGATTTGACATCACAGCCGGTGACCAAAGCTGAAACCGTGGGCCCTGATAGCTTCCGAGCGTGAAAGCTTTCTCAAGCTCAACCAATGAGCGGAACGATCGAACTTCGCGGTCGAACTCGGAGTACGCCTCGTAGAGGACAACGTCCGTCTCTGCGAAGAGAAACCGAACCAAATCTCTTTGGTCCTCCGCAGTAGCATAGAAATCCAGTAATGCCAAGGTAGTCGATGCCTAGCTTGTTACGTGAGGTTTGTTAGCGATCACCTTAACACCGGACCCAGTGCCTGACGTTGGTGAGAGTCCGGTCCTGGCCGAGAGCGGCCGATCAGCCATTTGAAACGCCGCCGCAAATGGAGCGCCCGTAAGCAGACCCCGCATCCCTGCGCGCCCTGGCAGTTGTTCACTGATCGCCAGCAATCGCTTCACCGCTGATGCCCTGGACCACGGCCTCCGTGGCCGTGACTTCAGGCGCGAAGACCGCCACTGGGTACCTTGAGGAGTCCGCACAGGCGATGTCAGCAGCTTGATGCCGCCACCGAGTCCCTATCCGCCCCCAGACCGTCCATGGCGTCGAACCCAGTCCCGGGGGCTCCATCGCAAAGCAGCTGGGGCCCACCCTCTTTGGAACACACGCCCATGAAACCCTCTTCCCCACTGACCCGCCGCACCGCCCATCTCCTGCTGTTGGCGGGTGGGCTGGCGCTCGGCACCGCAAACGCGGCTGAGACGCCCATTGCGAAAGACCGCGCCGTGGAGCTGACCTTCCTCAAGGCCAAGCCCGGCGAGCGGGAGAACCTCAAGCGATTCATCGTGCTCAATTGGTTCGCCATGGACAAGGTGGCCAAAGAGCAGGGCCTGATGAGCGCGTTCACCGTGATGGACACGGGCACCGACGAGGGTGTGTGGAACGTGCTGGTCTCCGTGACCTACCCGGATGAAAAGGGCTACGACGGCATCGCCCCGGCGTTCGAGAAGATCCGCCGCGCGCACAGCACCGTGCTGGTGGAGGGCAAGGCGCTCCGCGACTTGGGCGCGGTCGTTGAAACACGGCGGGTGTTCGAGAACCTGGCCCACGCCACGCAGTGACGCTGGGGCCAGGCCCGACGCCGTAGCGCCCCTACTTCGCCTTCAACACCTGCAACTCCGTCACCACCGGCGCCGTGTTGCCCCAGCTGCGGCGCACGTGCGTGGCCACGGCGGCCAGTTTGGCGTCAGTCAGCACATGCCCGAAGGGCGGCATGCCAAAGGGCCGAGGGTTGGCAGCGGTGTTGGGGGCAAAGCCGCCTTTGCGGATGGCCTGAATGACGTTGTGCGGCGCCAGCAAGTTCACGCTGCGGTTGCCGGCCAGCGGGGGCTATAGGCCTTGCTCGCCGCGCCGCTGAGGCTGATGTTGAGCTACCGCCTGCCACACCCCAATAGATGCGTTCAAGCGGGGCTCATGACAGCAGCCCATTGAGCGTGGGCCTGCAGGGCTTGCTGCAACGCGCGCCTCAGCCCGCTGATGCGCCGAAGGGACTCCGCCATGGCGGACAGATTCATCCGTGCGCCAGCGCCAGCCGCCAACAACTCAGCTTTGAGCGCCTGGTAGTCCTGCTCAACATCCTCGGCCGTCCAATCGATGCTGTCGCCATCGCAGGCGTTCAGCAAGGCAACGCTGCGAGCCGCCCATGCTTCATGCAAGGGTACACAGAGCGAGTCGGCGGGCACGACCAATGGCGCCTCAGCCCAAGTGAGTTCTTGGCAGGCCTGTTGGTAACGCTGAACCAGCAGCAAGTTCGCCAAACGGTGGCTGTTGGCTCCGGAGAGGGCCGTATGTCCCAGCCGTTCAACGAAGGCCGCAATTGCGGCATCCAAGCGCTGCCAGGCATCGCGCCGCGCCAACCACGGCCCGGGGGCCTCGCCCTGAAGTACCGCGCGCAAGGCTGCGCGCCCCATGCGGCCACTGCGGGCCAGTTCCTGAGCCATGGCATCCAGGGCCAAAGTGGGCACAGGGAGTACGTTGGCGTCCAAGTGCCGAGGCTTGGCCTCGTCGTCTTCACGTGCGCGGAACCGCTGCTCCAGCCATCGTGTCAAGGGTGCCGCCAAAGGCAACATCAGCAGCACACCCAAGACGTTGAAACACGTGTGGAACAAGGCCAGCTTCGTCGCGGGGTCAGGGGGTAGTTCGAGAGCGTCTCGGGCTTGCCCCAGGACCGGAAGCAACCAAGGCAGGAGCAGCAAAGCCACCAGCCCCGTGACGAGGTTGAATGCAACGTGCGCGCTGGCGGCCCTGCGCGCGTTGGACGTGGCACCGATGACCGCGAGCAAAGCCGTCACCGTCGTTCCGATGTTGGCGCCAATGACCACGGCCGCCGCCCCGTCCAGTCCAATCAAGCCCCCCTGGGCGGCGGTCAGTGCCACCGTCATCGACGCGCTGGACGACTGCATCAGCACGGTCATGAACATGCCGACTCCAATTTGCGTCAGCAACACCCCCAAACCGTCCCCCTGAGGCAAGCTGATCCGTCCGCCGAGTTCACCGAACGCCTGCTGGAGGGTGGCAATCCCAAGGAACAGCAGACCAAAGCCCGCTAGGGCTGACCCGAAACCGGCGCGGCGTTGACCTTCAGCACCCATGCGCAGCAACATCCCCAGACCCACGAGTGGCAAGGCCAGCGCTTCCACCTTGAACTTGAGCCCGACCAAAGCCACGATCCAGCCGGTCATGGTGGTCCCCACATTGGCGCCAAATAGGACCCACAGTGCGGGCGCCAGGCTCAGCAAGCCGGCATTGACGAAGCCGATGGCGGCGACCGTGACCGCGCTGGACGACTGCACAAGCGCTGTGACCATCACACCTGAACCCAGAGCGTGCCATCGCGTTCGGGTGGCCTGCAAGAGGATGCAATGCAGCGACGGCCCGGCGGCCGACTTGAGCCCGTCCGTCATCATGGTCATGCCCAGTAAGAACAGACCCAAGCCCCCCAACAGTCCCGCCAAACTCGCCATTGCCATCGCCATTTCATACGTCACGTTTGCCGCGCTCGAATCATGCCCGCCAATCCCGTAGCCCACTCAAAGCTGGCAACATCTCGTGATGCGCGACTGGCTTCAACGAAAAATCCCGAGTCCCCAGACATTGCAGCAAAGCCGTAGCCTGCGCTGGCTAGGCCCCTTGTTGCACCGCCCTTGGCTTTGGCAATTCAGCCGTCGCCGGGTGGCCATGGGGGCCGCTATTGGGGTTTTCTTCGGCTTCCTCATTCCAGTGCTGCAAATCGCGGGGGCAGCGGTACTGGCCTTGGTTTTGCGGGCCAACCTGCCCGTGGCAGCGTTTTCAACTCTGGTGTCGAACCCCTTCACGTACGCCCCCATCGGTGTCATGGCCTACAAGACAGGTTCAGCACTGCTGGGAAAGGAAGTGAGCGCCGAGGCGGCCACTGCCCTTGAAGACTTACAAACCAGCGAGCAAGGCAGCCAAGAGAGTTGGGCCGAGCGTGCCAAGGCCATCGGGAAGCCCCTGTTTTTGGGCCTGTTCGTTTTTGCGGTCATCGGAGGCTTGAGCACTTGGCTGCTGGTGCACGCCGTTTGGCGCGTGTCCATCAACCTCAAGCGTCGCCGGAGGCGGTCGGTCTGACGGCCGGTAAAACGACCCATGCAGCCGACCTGACTTCAGCACCCCGACACGGCGGATGCGCGCGGAACGATCCAGCTTTTGATCCAGGGCGCGGCCAACTTGTAGGCCCTCTTGTCACCCTTGCATCACCTATCGAAATCGTTGCCGCGAGGTACTCCGTGATCGGACACCACCGGGGTTGCCAAACGGAGCCGTTGGTCCTGATGCTGACCTTCTCCTGGCCGACGCACTTCGCCACAGGCTGCGCTTCCTCTGAACTGCGGCGTTGAGTTGCCGTTCAGAGGAATCGCCCGTCGGCGGCCGCAGGCCCGCGCCCTACTTCGCCTTCAAGACCTGCAACTCCGTCACCACCGGCGCCGTATTGCCCCAACTGCGGCGCACGTGCGTGGCCACGGCGGCCAGTTCGGCGTCAGTCAGCACATGCCCGAAAGGCGGCATGCCAAAGGGCCGGGGGTTGGCGGTGGTGTTGGGGGCAAAGCCGCCTTTGCGGATGGCCTGGATGACGTTGTGCGGCGCCAGCAGGTTCACGCTGCGGTTGCCGGCCAGCGGGGGGTAGAGGCCGTGGCCGTCGCCCTGCTCGGCGTGGCAGGTGGCGCAGTGCTGGGTGTAGAGCTGGGCGCCGCGCTGGAGCAGGTCTAGCGCCGGTGCGTCTTGGGGCGGGGCGCGGTCGGTGGGCTCGGGCTGGGTGCCCAGGTAGACGGCCATGGCTTGCAGGTCGGAATCCAGCAGGTGCTGGGTGCTGTGCAGCACCACTTCGGCCATGGGGCCGAGTGCAGCGCCGCGTGGGCTTTGGCCGGTGCGCAGCAGTTCAACGAGGTCAACGGCTTCTTGCCGGCCGCCGAGGCCGGGGGCGTGCCAGCCTTGGGCGGGCATCAGGCCGCCGTCCAGGCTGGGCGTGCTGAGGGTGGCGCCCAGGGCGTTGCGCGGGGCGTGGCAACTGGCGCAGTGGCCGAGGCCCTGAACCAGGTAGGCGCCACGGTTCCACAGGGGGCTTTGCTGGGCATCGGGCACAAAGGGCTCGGGCTTGAAGAACAGGGCGCGCCACACGGCCAGGGCCCAGGCTTGGTTGGTGGGCCAGCGCAGCTCGTGCGGCAGGTTGGCCTGGCGCGCGGGGGGCAGGCTTTGCAGGTAGCTGTAGAGGGCGTCGCTGTCGGCGCGGGTGACGCGCGTGAAGGCGGGGTACGGGAAAGCGGGGTAGAGCAGGCGGCCGTCTTTGCTGCGGCCGTGGTGCAGGGCTTGCCAGAAGTCGTCGGGGCGCCAGTGGCCGAGGCCGGTTTCGGGGTCGGGGGTGAGGTTGCCGGCGTAAACCACGCCAAAGGGCGTTTCGATGCCTCGGCCGCCGGCATACGGTGTGCCGCCTTTGGTGGTGTGGCAAGCCATGCAGTTGCCAGCGCGGGCCAGGTAGGCGCCGCGTGCAATGCGCTCGGCGGCAAAGCCTTCCATGGGCGGTGCGGGTGGCTCCGCCTGCATGCGGTTGGCCCAGGCCACCCAGGCCGCAAAGCCGAGCAAGGCCAGCAAGAAAACGATGGCGATGCGGCGCGTCACGGCAGCATCCCGCAGGCCAGGGGCAAAGGCGCGCCCACGGGGTCGGGTTTCAGGCCCGAGGGGGTTTGGCCGGCCAGCCATTGGCTGACGGCTTCGATGTCTTCAGCGCGCATGGCTTTGGCCACTTGGGCCATGCAGTCGGGGGCCAGCGCGTGGCGGGTGCCCAGGCGCCAAGAGGCGAGCTGCGCCATCAAGTAGTCGGGCGGCAGGCCGAGCAACGCCGGCACGCCGGGCAGGCGGCCACCGAGCTGCGCGCCGTGGCAGGCGGCGCAGGCGGGCAGCTTGAGGGCGGCGTCGCCGCGCAGGGCGAGTTGCTCTCCGCGTTGGGCTTGGGTTGCACTGAGGCGGCGCGGCGGCGGTGCGGGATACGGCAGGTCGAGCGCGGCAAAGTGCGCGGCGATTTCGCGCAGGTAGGCGTCGGTCAGCGGGGCCATGAGCTCGGCCATGGCGGCGTTGCGGCGGCGGCCATCGCGGAAGGCGAGCAACTGGGCATACAGGTAGCCCTCGGGTTTGCCGGCAATGCGGGGGTAGTAGCCATCGGCCGTGGCGCGGCCTTGCGCGCCGTGGCAGGCGGTGCAGGCTTGCATGCGCTGGGCCATGGTGTCGGCCGGGCGGGCGGTGGCGGCGGGGGCTTGCGCGGCAGCAGCGCCCACACACAGCGCGGCCAAGGCAGCGAAGAGCCAGCGTTTCTCCAGTTTGAGCACCCTCAAAACTCGCTCATACGGTGCAGGCGCTGGCTTGGGTGTCGAGGGCGGGCCAGTCGATGTCGCTGAGCGACTGAGGTGCGTTCGCGTTCTGGCCCAGGAGCGACATGGCGAAACAGGTGGCGTCTTGCAGCATCTGGGGCTCCGGTACACAAGAGTTGGCGACGGAGCCAGTATGGCCCGGCGGCCCAGAGCGCCCCTCATCCGCCCAGCGCGTGCGCGGCCACGCGCTCGAAGCGCTGCGTGCTGGGCTGGTGGTCCCAGCGCTCCACTTGCCAGCGCGGCGCAGCGCCGGTGTGCTCCACGCGAATGAAGTTGACCGAGTTGCCCGCCTCGGATCGCACGCGGTGGCTGAGCGCCGTGCCGGCTTGCACCACCCACAAAGGCGGCGCGGGGGCGGCGCTGGCGTGCATCACATACGGCAGGTGGATGTGCCCGCCCAGCACGGCGTGCACCCCGGCGGCGGCCCAGCGCTGCAGCGCGGCGGCGTGGCCGTGCAGGAGGTTGGGGGCGTCTTGCGGCTGCGTCACGGCCAAGGGTTGGTGCACCAGCACCAGGCGCAATTGATGCGGCTTGGCGCGGGCGGCTTGTTCGGCGCGCTGGGCCACGCGTTCGATCTGCGCCGTGCTCAGTTCGCCATCCACATGCCGCCAGGGGCGCGTGGTGTTCAGGCCCAGCACCAGCACGGCCTCGTTCTCGAACTCGGGCTCCAAGTCGGGGCCGAAGGCGCGCACAAAGCCGGCATACGGCCGCAGCAGGCGTGCGGGCAGGTTGAAGAGGGGGATGTCGTGGTTGCCGGGCACGGCCAGCAGCACGGGCACTTGGAGCCGGTCCACAAAGGCTCTCGCAGCCGCGAACTGCGAGCGCCGGGCGCGCTGGGTGATGTCGCCGGTGAGCAGCAGCACATCGGGCTGCTCTGCGCGCACCAGGGCTTCCAGCGCCGCCACCACGGCCGGGCGCTCGGTGCCGAAGTGGGGGTCAGAGACCTGCAGCAGCAACGTCATGGTGCGCTGCGCTCGGGTGCGGGGGCTGCAGGTTTGATCAACCACAGCGGCTCGGGCGCCACGCAGAAGCGCAGCGGCAGCGGCATGCGCTGCACCTCGCCATCGGTGGCCACCTTGAGGCGGCGCGGCCCGAAGGCACGGAGGCGGTTCACGGTGAGCTGGGTGCAGGCTTGGGTCAGCACCTGGTCGGCATCGCCCAGCCGCCCAAAGGCGCCGCGCAACAGCAACCAAGCCATGGCGAGCCGGCCCACGGGCTTGAGCATCACGGCGCCCAAGCGCCCACCGTCGATGGCATCGGCCAGAGGCAAGCCCAGCTGCTCCATCTGCAGCGCGTTGTTGCCAACAAAGACGGTGGCGGTGCGCACCTCGCGCGCTGCGCCCTCCACCTCGATGTGCAAGCGCAAGCTGCGCCGGCCGCGCAAGAAGGTGAACAGGCCGGCCCCAATGGCCACCCAGCGGCTGCGCCCAAACTGCGCCTTCCAGCCTTCGCGGTCTTCCAGCAGCTTGGGGTACAGCCCCAGACTGGCGTTGACCAAGAACACGCGCTCGTTCACCAAGCCGACTTGCACCGGCCGAGCCGGCTCGTGCAGAAGCACCTGCAGGGCCTCGCTCAAGTCGGCCGGAATGCCGTGCGCGCGGCCGAAGTAGTTGAAGGTGCCTTGCGGCAGCACGCCGAACACGCAACCGCTGACCAGCACCACCTGAGCCACGGCGTTCAGCGTGCCGTCGCCGCCGGCGGCCACCACCACACCGCCCTCAGCCTTTGCACGCTGCACAGCCTCGCGAGCCCGCGTGACCACACCGTGCAGGGGCGACACCACCAGCAACTCCACCGCACGCCCAGCCGCTGCGCAAGCGGCTCGGATGCTGGCCTGCGCTTGATCGGCGTCGCCATGGCCGGAGCCGGGGTTGAAGACGATGAAAAGGGGTGCGCTCGGCGGCACAGAGCGCATGGCAGGCAGTGGGCAAGGAGTCGACACGGGTGGAGAGCCTAAGGCCAAAGGCCTAATGCGCCCCAACCTTCTCAGGGCGTTTTCAGGCCTTCATTTAGGCCTTCTTTCAGGCCTTCTGCGCAATCAAGCGCTCCATCTCGTCCATCAGCTTGTCCATGTGGCGAATCAGCGCCTGGTAGGGCGCGGAGCTGTCCATGTCCAGCCCAGCGGCGCGCAGGCGCGGCACCGGGTGCACGCTGCCGCCGCTTCGCAGCACGTCCAGGTAGGTCTGCGGCATGCCGGCCTTCTTGGCGCCGATCTGCTCCACAAAGTAGGCCGCAGCGGCATACGAGGTGGCGTACTGGTAGACGTAGAAGGGGCGGTGGAAGTGCGGAATCAGCGCCCACTCGCTGCACACCACGGGGTCGATCTTCATCACCCCGGCGTCGTGGCCGTGGTACTTCTTGAGCAGGCCGCAATACATCTGCGTCATGCGCTGGCCGGTGAGCGCTTCGCCGCGCTGCAGCGCGTCGTGCGTCATCAGCTCGAACTCGGCAAACATGGTTTGGCGGAAGTAGGCGCCGCGCAGGCGCTCGACCGACTCACCCAGCAAGAACAAGCGCTCTTCCTTGGTTCGCGCTTGGGCCAGCATGTGGCGCTGCAGCAGCAACTCGTGGCTGAAGGCAGCCACCTCGGCCAGGAACAGCGGGTAGCCGGCGGTCTCGTAGGGCTGCGTGCTGTTGGCCAGCAGCGTGTGCATGCCATGGCCCCACTCGTGGGTGTAGGTGCTCAGGCTGTCAAAGGTGCCCTGGTGGTTCAGGAAGATCAGCGGCGTCAGGCCATAGACGCCGCTTTGGTAAGCACCCGAGCTCTTGCCCGCTGCGGGGAACACGTGCATGGTGCGCGCGCCCAGGGCTTCGCGCAGGCGGCGTTGGTAGTCGGCCCCGAACGGTGCCACCGAGGCAACGGTCAGCTCGGCCGATTCCTCGGGCGAGTAGCGCCGGTCGCTCTTGACGATGTCGGGGTACAGGTCGTGGTAGCCCTGCTCGCTCAGGCCCAGCAGGCGCTGGCGCAGCTTCAAATAGCGGTGCAGCGTGGGCAGGCCTTTGTTGGTCTAGGCCACCAAGGTGCGGTACACCGACTCAGGAATGTCGTTCGACGCCAAGCTGGCCGCCACCGCGCTGGGGTACTGCCGCACGCGGGCATTGACCACGCCGCCCTCCACGCGCTGCGCGAGCAAGCTGCCCAGGCTGTTTTGCAGCTTGCCGTAGGCGCCGAAGAAGCGCTTGAACACCTCTTCGCGCACGGCGCGGTCGGGGTGGGCGCGCAGGCGCTGGTAGCCGATGTCGTTCAGCGTCTCGGTCTTGCCGTCCACCTCGATGGTGGGCCAGGTGGCATCCACGGTGGTCAAAAGCGTGCGCGTTTGCGTGGCTGCGCCCATCACGGGGCCAAAGGCGGCCAGGGCGGCTTCGGCCTCGGGGGTGAGTTGGTGGGCGGCCAGGCGCAGCACGTCGCGCAGGCGCTTCTCGTGTTTCTTGAGGGCCGGCTCGGCGGCCAGGTAAGCGTTCAGGCGCTCCGCACCCAAGCCGCGAATAGCGCCATCCAACCAGCTCACGGAGCTGGCGTACTGGCCGCTGAGCGAACGCATCAGCGACTGGCGCTCTTGGTTGCGGGCATTGCGGTTGTCGGTGCTGGCCTGGGCGTTGGCGTACACGCCCACGCGGCTCAAGCGCTGAGTCCAGCCCGACAGGGTGTCCAGCGCGCGGGCCAAGCCGGCAGCGTCAGCACCGAAGCCCTCGCGCAAGCCGCGCAACTGGGGAAGCGCTGCCAAGATGGCCTGGCGCTCGGCGTCCCAGGCGGCATCGCTGGCGAACAGCGGGCTCAGGTCCCACACGTAGCGGGGGTCGGCGGCGGCGGGTGTTGTGGCCGGTGCGGCGGCAGGTGCGGCGGTAGCTGGGGCCTGCTGGGCGGCCACAGGGGCGGCGAACAGGGCGCTGGCCAACAGGCCGGCAAGCAAAGTGAAGCGGTGCATGGTGAGCCGTGGGCTAAAACAGCGCGCAGCCTAGTGGCGCGCACGGCGGGTGCCGAAGCTCACCCGGGCACAACCCTGAGTGCCCTGGGGTTAAAGGCCCAGCCGCCCGGCACCGGACCTGCGGGTCAGCTCGGCTCGATATCCCGCAGCAAGCTCTTCACCTTGGTGGTGATGATGTCCACCGCCGGCCCGTTGGCCCCGTGCGGCAAGATCACATCGGCATTGCGCTTGGTCGGCTCAATGAACTGCTTGTGCATGGGCCGCACCGTTTCCAGGTACTGGTTCATCACGCTCTCGGTGCTGCGGCCGCGCTCGGTGATGTCGCGCTGCAGGCGGCGAATGAAACGCACATCCGAAGCCGTGTCCACGTAAATCTTCAGCGACATCATGTTGCGCAGCTTGGTGTCGTAGAGCGCGAACAGACCCTCCACCACGATGATGGGCGCCGGCTTCACGGTGATGGTTTCCGGGGAGCGGTTGTCGGCCGCGAAGTCGTACACCGGCATCTCAATCGCCTCGCCCTTGCGCAGCGCCGACAAGTGCTGCGCCATCAGCGGCCAGTCAAAGGCATCCGGGTGGTCGTAGTTCTGCTTGCGCCGGTCCTCCGGCGGCATGTGCGATTGGTCGCGGTAGTAGTCGTCTTGCATCACCACCGCCACGCGCTCCGACCCGATGGCAGCCAGCACCTGGCGCGTGACCGTGGATTTGCCACTGCCGCTGCCGCCTGCGACACCGATGACGAAAGGTTTGTTGTTATTGGTTTTTGCCATGGTGTGAGGGATCAGGGCGCGGGAAAACCATGCATTTTCGCAAGCCGGCTTGGCCGCCTTTAGAGCGGCATGCCAAGCCTTGGTCTACGGGCCGTTCACTCTTCACCGCAGCCCTGACAATGCGCCCCCGCCAAATCTTGGCCCCCACTCACTCTCACGCTCGCGAAGCACGGCCATGGATCTGAAGCTGCCCATTGAAATCATTGACGAACTCAGCGACGACGAGGTGCACTCGCGCGGCGAGCTGGACCTGGCCTCCGGCGAGATCCGCAACGTCCGCTACGAAGACTACGACGTGGCCGCGCAGGGCATCCCCGCAGCGAAAGAAGACTACGAGTGCAGCATCGGCACCCTGCGAAGCGTCGGGCGCGTCGTGGAATTCCGCGTTGAGGCCGACGCCATCAGCGGCCGCTACTCGCTCACCGCCAGCGAGCTGCTGGAGCTCAAGGGCCGCGCCGCCAAGCTGTTCTCGCAGCGGCCTAGCTGAGGCGGCGCCAGAAACGAGGAGCAAGACCCCGACGCGCTGGCTGAGGCCCCCGCTGACCCCGCCTAAGATGTACAGAATTCTGTTCACTCTTCCGGGAGCTTGTCATGGGCTTTTCAGCCAGCGATGTGGTGCCCTTCACGCAGGCCCGCGCCAACCTCTCCGAGCTGGCCGACCAGGCCAAGGCCGGCGCCGAGAAGATCATCACCAAAAACGGTGAGAGCTACGTGGCGCTGATTGACGCTGACCGGCTGGACTACTACCACCGCCTGGAGCGCGAGCGCATCCACCTGCTGCTGATCGAGGACGCCAAACGCGGCCTGGCCGACATCGCAGCCGGCCGCACCCTCGAGGCAGACGGCGCCATCGGCAAACTGCAGCAACGCCGCGCCGCCTTGACGACTGGCAAGGCCTCAAAGAAGCGTGGCTGAGGAGGCCTACACGGTCGAACTGACCGCGAGCTTCCTGGAGCGCCTGGACGCCATCGAGGCGTTCCTGCTGGAAGCCGACGCCGGCTTTGCCTTTGATGAACTGCTGGCCGAGCTGCGCGCCACCGTCATCCCCAACCTTAGGCGCTTCCCGCGCATGGGCCGGCGCTACTTGGCCCACCCACCGCAGTCTGCCGAAGCGCTGACGCAACTGGCCGCGATGCCAGTGGGTGCACCCGATGCGCTGCGTGAATACCTGCATGGCGACTACTTGATGCTCTACACGGTGGTGGATGCGTCTCACAAGGACAAGCCCACGGTCTACCTGCTGTCCATTCGGCACCACCGTGAGCTTTCGTTTGACTTTGCTCGGTTGTGGCCGGGCGGAACCTAGCCGGTTCGAGCCCAGCGCCGCATGACCGATCGAGGCCCAATGCTCTGTGAACGCGGCCTCCAGGCCATGCGCAGCCGGTGAGTTCCGAACAGCATGGCAACACGAGCGAACACCTGCGCGAACTGATTCGCCGCAACCATAAAGAGCAGGCCAAGAAGCGCTAGCGCGCGCTGATCGCGGAAGGCCTGGACTCCGGTCCCGGCCGAGCGCTCACGCCGCAGCGTGCCGCGCAGCTGAAGAAGCAAGCGCTCGGCAAGCCGCGCTGAGGCGGAAAGAGGCCCGCCTTCGCCCGCAGGGCGAGACCGATTGGGTGGAGGCGACGCAGTTCTAAACCCAGCAAGGTGGCCCCGAACTGGCCGAACGCCTGTTCGATGCCGCGCTGGCGGCACTCCAATCCATCAAGCGCATGCCGGCGCTGGGTTCGCCCCGCCAGGGGGCAGCTGTGCGACATCCGCGGATTGCGCTGCTGGCGCGTCGCCGACTTCCCCTTGCAGTGGCTCTACTTCGAAGCGGGGGATCACCTGAATGCCGTCCGGCTGCTGGGGGACCGTCAGGACATCGTTGCAATCCCGACGAAGAGCGACTGAGGTGCGGTGTTCGACGGGCCGGCAGGTGTTGACTTCAAGCCCATGAGCGGACCCCGCCGACTGCTTAACCTCAACCAGATTGGTTGCCTGCAACTCAGAACTAAAGTCTTCAAACTTCGATCCACGCGAGGCCACATCGTTCGAATGGAAGAGTGACAGCAGCCAAGCGCAAGATCGATCAACAAGAAGGCAGACACCAGGGAGATGTCATTGAATTACCTCTGTTCAAGCTGTGGCCACGATGTGGCCAAGTTCTCTCAAGTGTGTCCGGCCTGCGGAACACCCACACCCGGAAGCGACTTTGATCAACGAGCATCAATCCGCAAATGGCTACTTGTCGCAGTGCGCGCTCTCGTAACGGCGCCATTGGTGCTTGTAGGCCTTGTTTTGCTACTTATCTGGTCGAGGGAGGGAGGCTGGGAGCTAGGCACATCGGCCATTGGGACGTTGGGAGTCGCACTCGCAGTCTCAATTGCTCGGCAAGGGTGGAAGCTCACACTGGCACTGATCGCCGCTGGCTTCATTTTCCTGTCGGTCTACGCCGTTGCCTTGCTTTTCCAGCTAGCAGCCTTCTCGCGCTGATCAATTGCCTACACAGTTGAACGCCTGCGCCAACCCCAAAACACTCGCCCCCCGTCTGCTCGGGGCCGTCAGCAGCCGCGAGGGTCAAGTCTCGATTCTTGCTTCGGCGGCATCACTGCACAGCAAACGACCTCGAGCGCCGCAAGGGTGCGGCCAAGTCTCTCTCCATCAGCAGGCCATAGAGGTTGCCGAGCAATGTCATGGCGGCAGGCTGCAAGCGATGGGGGTCAGTCTCGACTTTCTCCTCCCTCGGCCTGAATTACCTCGATGAGTCGCCCCATGGATAGAAATGATGCAGGAGGAAGGAGAAAGTCGAGACCTGAAGAATCATCTAGCCCAGTTGCCGGCCTCCGTTCACGGGCCTACCGTTTGGTTTCCACATCAAGCGGATACGCCCAAGAAGGAGACCGACATGAGACTGTATGCAGCGATTGACTTGCACAGCAACAACAGCGT
>JBKCVH010000086.1:0-7931 GCA_046317675.1 Burkholderiales bacterium | reverse complement strand
GCGCTTTGCTCGATGAGCTGGACCCGACGTGCCTTTGACTTGGACCTGTGAGGGGTTTGAGCAGCTCGGCGCCGTACGCCTTTATGCCTTGCTGCGCTTGCGCAGCGAGGTGTTTGTGGTGGAACAAAACTGCGCCTTCCTAGACCTCGATGGGCTCGATGAAAGCGCTTTGCATCTGGCCGCGTGGCGCGGGGCTGAGCCCGTGGCCTACGCGCGGCTCTTGGCGCCGGGCGTGAAGGCGCCCACCCCGGTTATCAGTCGCGTCATCACGGCGCCCTCGGCGCGCGGAACCGGTCTGGGTCATGAGCTCAACGTACAGGCCGTGGCGGCTTGCGAGCGCCTGTGGCCTCAGCGTGGCCTCACGCTCTTTGCCCAGGCGCATTTGCAAGGCTTTTACGGCCGAGCAGGTTTTGTCGGCGTGGGCGAAGAATTCATGGAAGACGGCATCCCGCACCGCGAGATGCAAAAGGAAGCGAAGCAATGATCGAATTGAAGAACAAGACCGCCGTCATCACCGGTGCTGGCAGTGGCTTTGGCCTGGAGTTGGCCCGTTTGTGCGCCCAAGAGGGCATGCAACTGGTGCTGGTTGATGTGCAGGCCGATGCCCTAGACCGCGTGGCCACCGAGCTGGCGGCCTACAAGCCCATGGCCCAGCGTGTGGACGTCAGCAGCGCCGCTGAGATGGAGACTTTGGCCGCCGCTGTGCAAGCGCGCTTTGGAGCGCCCCACCTCATCTTCAACAACGCCGGCGTGGCTTTTGGTGGTCTTGTGTGGGAAGCCAGTGCCAAGGATTGGGACTGGGTGATGGGTATCAACTTGATGGGCGTGGTGCATGGCGTGCGCCTGTTCACACCCATGATGTTGGCCGCTGCGAAAGCCGACCCGCAGTACCGCGGACACATCGTCAACACCGCCAGCATGGCCGGGGTCCTGAATGCACCAAACATGGCCGTGTACAACGTCAGCAAGCACGCCGTGGTCAGCCTGAGCGAGACCTTGCACCACGACTTGTCCTTGGTCACCGATCAAGTCCATGCCAGCGTGCTGTGCCCTTACTTCGTGCCGACCGGCATCGCCGAGAGCCATCGCAACCGGGACCCCGCAGAGTTGGGCAGCGCCACGCCCAGCCAGCGCATCAGCTATGCGATGAGTCGCAAGGCGGTGGCCAGTGGCAAGCTCACGGCCGCCGATGTGGCGGCCATGGTGCTGGAGGCCGTTCGCAAGCAGCAGTTCTGGATCTTCAGCCATCCGCATTCCTTGGCCGGAGTCAGCCAGCGTGCGGAGGAGATTCAGAAGGGACTCAACCCCGCCGACCCGTTTGCCGAGCGCCCCGAGATTGGCGAGCAGTTGCGTGCCGCGTTGCGAGCTTGAGGCTAGGCTGCTTTGAGCAGGCGCTAGACCCCCAGCAAAGCCTTGGCGCGCACCAACCAGTCGCGTCGTTCATTGAGGCCGATTTGCCCGCCGTTGATGCGCTGCGTCACCATGGATAGCTTGTCTTGGTCGGCAAATGCATTGCAGCCCTTGGATTCCCATTCGGCAGCGGCAATGGGCACGGCCCAGGCCGCACTGAAGACGAGGTCGGGCTCTGCCTCGAAGTCAGGCGCATCCGCGTTGAAGCTGCGCAGAATGCGAGTCGCCTCCCGATAGCTTTCGCGCCCGGTGAGTTGCAGCAGCCCACGACCCCGGTAGCGAAATCCATCGCCGTTTTGGGTGTTCCCCATGCGGCCGCCATAAACCTCATTGGCAAGCTTTTCGGGGTTGTTGGCGAAGTCAGCAGGGTTCAAAGGGCCCAGTGGTTTGAAACGCTTGGGCCAAACCTTGGGTATGCGGGGCGCGCTGTAGTTCATGTTCTCGACCTGCAAGGTCAGCCCGCCACTCTCATGCAGCACCTGGGCCAGGAAATGGGCCAGCCGCAGCTTGTTCTCCGTGATGCCGTGGCGGTCCAGCACGGGCTGCGCGGTGGCGGCGGCTTCTCGGTAGCTGGAGCGCGCGTTGGGCGCCAGTTGCTGAAGGGCGGGCAGAGAAAGCTGGACAGCCATGTGGGGCTCCTGAAGCAAAGACTGAGCCTAACGAAGCGCCTCGCGCTTGTCTTCTTCAAACGTGGGAGTTGCGGTTTGGGCTTCGTGTCAAAGCCGCTCAAGGTCTTCAAGGGCTAGCAAAAGGCTGGTGCGGTGCTCGCGCGCCACTTGCTGCCATGCCAGTCCGTGCAGCGCCCCGTCCAGGGCCCAAAGCAAATTGAGGCTGGCTCTTGGCGAATGCAGCCGTACCTTTGCAAAGGCACGCACGCTGCCGATTTGCCGCAGCGCGGCTTCATCCGCAATGCCTGCCGAGGCAAGCATTTCCCAGGAACGTGGGCCAAGGTTTTGCATGGTGATGGAGCAATGGAAAAGGCTTTATCGCCCCGGGGGGTACTTTGGCAGAATCGCCCCCCTTGCATTTCCTCTCGGGCGCTCCAGCGGGCGCCCGCTGTTTTTGTGGACCGACTCGTTCTCCAAATCGCCGCCGAACTGAAGGTTCGCCCGGCCCAGGTTCAGGCTGCCGTCGAATTGCTCGACGGTGGCGCCACAGTGCCCTTTATCGCCCGCTATCGCAAGGAGGCCACCGATGGCCTCGATGACATTCAGCTTCGTGAGCTGGACGTGCGGCTGATTTACCTGCGCGAGCTGGAAGAGCGCCGCGCGGCCGTGATCAAGAGCGTGGAAGAACAAGGCAAGCTCACGCCCGCTTTGCGGGCTGCTTTCGACGGCGCAGACACGAAGCAGGTTCTCGAAGACCTGTACGCGCCCTTCAAGCCCAAGCGCCGCACCAAGGGCATGATTGCTCGCGAAGCTGGCTTGGCGCCATTGGCTGAGAAGTTGCGCGCCGATCTTTCCCTTGACCCGGCGACTGAAGCGGCTGCGTTCATCAATGCGGAAGCAGGCTTTGCAGACGCTTTGGCGGTGCTGGACGGCGTGCGCGACCTGCTCAGCGAGCAATGGGCCGAGGACGCGGAGTTGCTCGGCAAGCTGCGTGAGTGGTTGTGGGCCGAAGGCTTGTTTGACAGCAAGCTCGTGGCGGGCCAGAACCCAGACGACGCCGACATCGCAAAGTTCCGGGACTACTTCGACTACGACGAGCCGATTCACAAGGTGCCATCGCACCGCGCGCTGGCGGTGTTCCGTGGCCGCGCACTTGGGCACCTTGACGCGAAGTTGAAGCTTGACGAAGAGCTCGTGCCTGGCAAGCCCACGATGGCGGAAATGAAGATCGGGGCGCACCTGGGCTGGCGAAGCAATGACCGCCCTGGCGATGCATTGATGCGCAAGTGCGTGGCCTGGACCTGGAAGGTCAAGCTGAGCATGAGCTTGGAGCGCGATCTGTTCGCACGACTGCGGGAAGCCGCCGAAGCCACCGCGATCAAGGTGTTCGCCGAGAACCTGCGTGACTTGCTGCTGGCAGCGCCCGCGGGCCGTCGTGTGGTGATGGGCTTGGATCCTGGCATTCGCACCGGCGTGAAAGTGGCCGTGACGGCAGAAACCGGCAAGGTGCTGGCCACCCACACCGTCTACCCCCACGAGCCGCGCCGCGACTGGGACGGCAGCCTGCACACGCTGGCCAAGCTGTGCGCAACGCATGGTGTGAACTTGATCGCCATCGGCAATGGCACGGCCAGCCGCGAAACCGACAAACTCGCCGCCGAACTGATCAAAAAGCTCAGCGCTTTGGCGCCAGAGGCCGTGATTCAAAAGGTTGTGGTGAGCGAGGCCGGTGCTTCGGTCTATTCGGCCAGCGAGGCGGCTAGCAAAGAGTTGCCCGATTTGGACGTCAGCCTTCGCGGCGCGGTGTCCATTGCGCGTCGATTGCAGGACCCATTGGCGGAGCTGGTCAAGATTGACCCCAAGAGCATCGGCGTGGGCCAGTACCAGCACGACGTCAATCAAAGTGAGCTGGCTCGCTCGCTGGATGCAGTGGTCGAAGACTGTGTGAACGGCGTGGGCGTTGACTTGAACACTGCCAGCACCTCGCTGCTTGCGCGCGTGTCGGGTCTGACGCAGGGCCTGGCCGGCGCCATCGTTCGGCACCGGGACGCACAAGGCCCATTCAGGAACCGCAAGCAGTTGCTCGACGTGACGGGGCTTGGCCCCAAGACCTATGAGCTCTCAGCCGGTTTCTTGCGCATTCGCGACGGCGACAACCCGCTGGACCAGAGCGGCGTGCACCCAGAGACCTACCCGGTGGTGAACAAGCTCTTGACCCAGTTGGGACAGCCCTTGACGGAGGTGATGGGTCGGAGCGACGTGCTGCGCCGCGTGCGCGTCGACGGCTTGGCCGATGAACGCTTCGGTGTGATCACCGTCAAAGACGTGCTGGCGGAGTTGGAGAAACCAGGCCGCGACCCCCGCCCCGACTTCAAGGTGGCGCGCTTCAACGAGGGCGTTGAGCACGTGAAGGACTTGCAGCCGGGCATGGTGCTGGAGGGCACGGTCAGCAACGTGGCGCAATTTGGCGCCTTCGTGGACCTTGGCGTTCACCAAGACGGGCTCATTCACGTCAGTCAGTTGGCGAACAAGTTCGTGAGCGATGCGCGCGAGGTGGTGAAGACCGGCGACATCGTTCGCGTCAAGGTGCTGGAAGTGGACCTTCAACGCCAGCGCATTTCGCTGTCCATGAAGATGGATGCGCCGGTGGGGCAGTCCACCGGCCCGCGCAAGCACGAAAGTGGTGACAGAAGTCATCGTGGTGCAAACCCCACTATGACAAACGCCAAGAATCCGCCTGTCGGTAATGCTCTGGCCGCTGCATTTTCACGCGCCCAGAACAAATCCTGACATGCGATTCCGACGCCACGCCCTCTCCCTCGCCGCTGCTCTTGTTGCCGTTCCCGTATTCGCACAGCAAGAGGTTGAGACCCAGGCTCAACCTGGCCAGCTGGAGCGGGTTGAAGTTCGCGGGCAACGCGCCAACGACAACGAAATGCGGCGCCGTGCCCCGGTAGCCAAGCAGATTTACGGGCGCGAGGAACTCGACAAGTACGGCGACACCCAGCTGTCCGACGTGCTCAAGCGACTTCCCGGTGTCAATGTGCAGGGCGGGCAGTTGCGCATGCGAGGCTTGGGCGGCGCGTTCACGCAGATCCTGGTCAATGGCGAGCAAGCGCCCCCAGGCTTCTCGCTCGAACAGGTCAATCCTGCGCAGGTTGAACGCGTTGAAGTGACCAAGTCGCCGACCGCAGATCAAAGCGCACAGGCCATTGCGGGCACGGTCAACATCATCCTGAAAGATGCGCCACGGGTGGTCCAGAAAGACCTCCGCGTCGGTCTTGGCTACAGCGACGACCAGCCATTTTTCAACGGTGGCTTCACGTATGGAGACCGTAAAGGCGGACTTGGTTTTGTGATGCCCGTGAGCTTTTTCAGCTGGCGCACCCAGAACGAAAGCACTGGCGAGCGGCTGGGTCGGGATTCCAGCTTGCAGCCTCAGTTGCTGCGCACAGAGGGCTTCGATGTGCCTTGGGGCTATGGCCTCAACGTGGCACCACGCGTCAACTTCAAGATCAAGGACGACGAAACGCTCACTTTCCAGGGCTTCGTCATCAGCAACAACTTCCGCAATCGCGGTGAGACCGACACCACCGTGGTGCGTGGGAGCACCCCCAGCAGTGTGGACGACACGTTCACCAACCGAGGCAACTTCAGCGCTTGGCGCTTGAACGCGCAATACAACAACCGGTTTGATGAGGACCACCGGATTGAACTGCGCGCCAGCGGCGGTGCGGGCGGAGCTGACTTCAAAACACGGTTCTTGGGTCGCAATGCACAAGGCCTACAAACCATCGATCGCGTCACGACCGGCGAGAACGAGCAACGCGGCGGGCAACTCAGCGCCAAGTACTGGGTGCTGATCGGGGACGAGCACACCTTCACGGCCGGTGGCGAGTTGGAGCGTCGCACGCGCGACGAACGGCGCACCACGGTCGAGAACGGCCGTGACCTGTTGCCCGGCATTGAAGGCCAGCCCTTCGACGCCACCAGCACGCGCAGTGCGATCTACGCCCAAAACGAGTGGGAAATCAACCCACAGTGGTCGACCTATTTCGGCGTTCGCAACGAGCGCATTCGTGTGCTCAGCGAAGGGCAGGGGAGTACGTTCAGGAGCACCAGCAGCGTCACCACGCCACTCTTGCACCTCAACTACAAGTTCGATCCCAAGGGCCGCGACTTGATTCGCGCCAGCCTGACGCGCTCATACAAGGCGCCGAACATTGAGCAGTTGATCGCGCGGCCGACCATCAACACCAATTTCCCGGTGAATGGCCCGAACACCGAAACAGCGCCCGACCGAGTGGGCAACCCGCTGCTCAAGCCCGAACTGGCGACCGGCCTCGACATTGCCTGGGAAAAATATTTGAAGGCCGGCGGTTTGGTGTCGGTCGGTGTTTTTCACCGCCGCATCACGGGGCTTGTGCGGAACACCTTGGTGCAAGAACCCGTGACTTGGTCAACGGTGCCGCGCTGGGTGTCCAAGCCGGTCAACTTGAGCCGTGCGAGCACTTCAGGCTTGGAGCTGGAAGTCAAAGGGCGAGCCAATGAGTTGTTCCCAAGCTTGTTCGAGCCGACGCTCGCCCTGAGCATGCGCGGCTCATTGAGCGTTTACGCCTCCAAGGTCAAGGACATCAACGGGCCTGACAACCGCTTGGATGGGCAGCAGCCGTGGTCTGCGAACCTGGGCTTCGACTACCGCCTCAAGAGCCTCCCTGTGGCCATGGGGGCCAGCTTGGCGTTCACGCCCAGCTACGAAGTGCAGCAGACCAACCTTCAGCGCTTGGACACCGGCCGCGCCCGCTCGTTGGATGCCTTCGCCATGTGGACCCTGAGCCGGACCCAATCCTTGCGTTTCGCGGTCAACAACTTCCAGCCCTTGGGCGCGCGCAGCCGCACGCAACTCTCCAACGGCGACTACAGCCTGAACGAGCGTCAGCCCAAGGCCACTTACTCCATCGGTTGGGACCAAAAGTTCTAAACATCTTTGCGGGCCCCATGGCCCGAGCTCGTTTGGCGGAGCGTGGACTTCGCCCGGAGGACATTGGCTTGGTGCCGGCCGCTGCGGGCGGCCCCAAGGGCTTGATCCTCAATGGGCTCGATCGCTTTTTGTTCGGCCATTGGCTGCCGCAAAGCGATCGACCGGTCCACCTGCTCGGCGCCAGCATTGGCGCCTGGCGCATGAGCACGGCTTGCTTGCCGGGCAACACCGAAGCCAACTTCGCCGCCATGGCCGAGGCCTACGTGGGCCAGCGCTACGACACCTTGCCCGGTGAAAGGCGCCCCCGGCCCGCCCACGTCAGTGAGCGCTTTGGCGAGATCCTGCGCGAGATCTTTGAGGGCCAAGAGGCCGACGTGCTCAAGCATCCGCTCTGGCGGCCCCACATCGTGACCTCGCGGGGTCGAGGCCTGCTGCTCGCGAGAGAGGGCAGGCTGCGCACTCCCATGGGCTACCTGGGTGCCTTTGCGGCCAATGCTGTGCACCGGCCCTGGTTGGGGCAGTGGCTCGAGCGGGTTGTTTTCAGTGACTCGAGGGACCCACTGCCTTTGAGCCTCAGTGACTTCCGAAGCCGGAGGGTGGCGCTCAGCCCATTCAACCTTCGGTCCGCCTTGTTGGCCAGTTGCTCGATTCCTTTCTGGCTGCGGGCTCAGCAAGAGCCAGCCGGGGCTCCCAAGGGCGCGTACTGGGATGGCGGCATCACCGACTACCACCTCCACATGGATTACCGTGCATTGCAAAGCACGCCAGCTCCATTGGTTCTCTACCCGCACTTTGAACCGCGAGTCATCCCGGGCTGGTTCGACAAGAGCCTGAAGCGCCGCCATGGGGGCAGCGCTTTTTTAGACAACCTGGTGCTGCTGGTGCCACACCCCGACTGGGTGCAGCGCTTGCCGGGTGCCAAGCTTCCGGAC
>JBKCVH010000085.1:0-6942 GCA_046317675.1 Burkholderiales bacterium | reverse complement strand
AAGGGCACCGAGTTCGAATCGATGACGCTCGAAGAGATCATCAAGAAGAGCTCGGGCGGCATCTACAACAACGCCGCGCAAATCTGGAATCACACTTTCTTCTGGAACGGCATGAAGCCGGCCGGCGGCGGTGAGCCCAGCGGTGCTTTGGCCGCTGCCATCAACGCCAAGTGGGGCAGCTACGCCGCCTTCAAGGAAGCCTTCGTGAAGAGCGCTGTGGGCAATTTCGGCTCCAGCTGGACCTGGCTGGTGAAGAAGGCCGACGGCAGCGTGGACATCGTCAACACAGGCGCCGCCGGCACGCCACTGACCACCGCCGACACCGCATTGCTGACCGTCGACCTGTGGGAACACGCCTACTACATCGACTACCGCAACCTGCGCCAGAAGTTCGTCGAGACCTTCTTCAGCAATTTGGTGAACTGGGAGTTCGCTGAAAAGAACTTCGGCTGAGCAACTGCCCTGTAAACGAGGCCCGCTTCGGCGGGCTTTTTTGTTGGAGCGGGGCCTTCAAGCGGGCATCGCACCGGTGGCTCCTAGCTCCACAAGTCCAGCGGCGGGTCGGTGGCCAGGGCGCGCAGCAAGTCGGTGCGCGAGACGAAGCCGATGACCGCTCCGCTGCCATCGGTGACGGGCACACCCGGTAGTCCGGTGTCCAGCAATAACGAGGCGACCCGTCGTAGGTCGGTGTCGGGCGCCGTGCTCGGCACAGGAGACCACATCACCGCCGCCACCGGCTGCCGCAGGCGCGAGCTTTCCGTTGCGGCATTCAAAGCATCCAACGAAGCGGCCGGCATCAGCTCGGCCCGCCCCACCAAGCCGATCAAAGCGCCTGCGCCGTCCACCACCGGCGCTTGGCCAATGCCGTGCTGGGCCAAGGCCCGCCACGCCTCACCCACGGTGGCCGCTGCAGGCAGCGTGATCGCCGGGCTGCGCATCACATCGGCCGCGCTGCGCAAGGGCTGGCGTTCCCGAATGCGCGTGGCTTGGCCATAGGCTTCTTGGGCCTCCCGCCCCATGCGGTGCTCCGCCTCTGGGCTCGCGTGTGCTGGGGTGGGCAGCGGCTCTGCCTCTCTGCCAATGCCGGCCACGCGCCGCACGCGCGCGATGCCACCCACTGCCGGGTGCTGTCGCAAGGCCTCCAGGGTGCCTGAGAAGACATGACCGCTTACGCCGTGAACATGGAACATGGGGGTGTCTCCGTGGGACTTTGCCTTCGCGCGGGCTCGGCATGGGCTGGATACGCTGCAAACAATGCGAGCGCGAGGGTCGGCGGGGTCTCTCTCACGACCGAGCCTGAAGCTTCTGGCGCACCCGCAACTTTCGCGCCTCCTCAGCCCACAGCACCAAGCTGGCCAGTGCCAGCAGCGGCAGCAGCGATGCCAGCGGCAGTGGCACGGTGTGGAACAAAGCATTCATGGGCGGCGCATACAGCACCAGCGCCTGCAGCAGCACTGACAGCGAGAGGCCGCCCAGCAGCCAGCGGTTGCGAACAATTTGCAAGCCCAGTGCGGAGGCCCGTGCCGATTGGCAGTTCAGCACGTTGAACCAACAGCACATGGCCAGCACCGTGAAGGTCTCCGTGCGCACCACTTTTAGCGGCGCGCCTTGGTGCAGTCGCCACACGAACCAGCCAAAGCTCACCGCAGCGATCAAGGGCGTCATCAGGGCCACGCGCTGCAGCATTTCGGCACTCAGCAGCCGGTCGTCGCGCGGCACTGGGGCGCGGCGCATTTCGTCGCCATCCGCCGGGTCCATGACCAAGTTCACCGTCACAGTGCCCTCGGTCACGATGTTGATCCACAGAATTTGAACCGCCGCCAGCGGCAGCGGAAACCCGCCCACCAGCGCCAGCAGCAGCACCAGCACCGCTGCCATGGAGGTGGCGAAGAGGTAGAGCAGAACCTTCTTCAGGTTGGCGTACACCACGCGCCCCTGCTGAACGGCCCCGACGATGGTCGAGAAGTTGTCGTCGGTGATGACGATCTTGGCCGCGCTCTTGGCCACTTCGGTGCCGGTGATGCCCATGGCGACCCCCACGTCCGCGCGGGCCAGCGCGGGCGCGTCGTTCACGCCGTCGCCCGTCATCGCCACCACCTCTCCACGGGCTTGCAGGGCCTCGACGATGCGCAGCTTCTGGGCCGGCTGCACGCGGGCAAACACGGCAATGCTGGGCAGCTCGTCGCGCAGCTCTGCCTCGCCCATGCGCTCCAGCTCCGCGCCGTCAACGGCAC
The DNA here is from genome assembly GCA_046317675.1 of Burkholderiales bacterium. Taxonomy (GTDB): domain Bacteria; phylum Pseudomonadota; class Gammaproteobacteria; order Burkholderiales; family Burkholderiaceae_C; genus Inhella. The sequence continues at coordinate 4,708 of JBKCVH010000085.1, read as the reverse complement.
GTTCACCCTGGCGCGCAATGCCAAGCTCGCGCGCAATGGCCAAGCCGGTGAGTTTGTGGTCGCCCGTGACCATGATGGGCCGAATGCCCGCGACCCGGCACTCGGCCACCGAGTGCTTGACCTCCTCGCGCGGCGGGTCAATTTGGCCCACCAGCCCAAGGAAGCGAGCGCGCCCCACCAAGGCTTCAAAGCCAGCGCCCTCGTCGAGGGCGTCGTCGTCAACGGTGGCGCAGGCCAGCACGCGAAGGGCCTGCGCGGCCATGTGCTCGGCCGCTTCGCGGGCATCGTGCAGGGCTGCGCTGCCCTCGGCCGTGCACAGGCGCAGCAGCGCTTCGGGCGCGCCCTTGATCCAAACGCGGCGCTTCGCATCGGCCATCGGGTGGCGGGTGGCCATCAGCTTGGTGTCGGAGTCAAAGGGCAGCTCGGCCTCGCGGGGCGCCGCTTGGCGCAGCGTATCGATGCAGAGGCCGCCCTTGCGCGCCAGCACCAGCAGAGCGCCCTCGGTGGGGTCGCCCAGCACCGTCCAGCCGGCGCGTTCGCCCTCGGGGGGCAGCAGCTCCGAGTCGTTGCACAGGGCTGCGGCCACCAGCAGAGCGTGCAGGGCGGGGTCGTCAAGCTGTGCAGGCTGTTCTCCCTCCACCAGTTCGCCTTCAGGAACGTAACCGATGCCGCTGACCTTGATCTCTCGCCCGCCCGGTAGCCATAGGGCCACCGCCGTCATTTCGTTGCGGGTGAGGGTGCCCGTTTTGTCGCTGCAAATGACGGTCGTCGAGCCCAGGGTCTCCACCGCCGAGAGGCGCCGGATGATGGCGCCCCGGTCGGCCATGCGTTGCATGCCCACCGCCAATGCAATCGTCATCGCCACGGGCAGGCCCTCGGGCACCATGGCCACCATTTGGCTGATGGCCACCATCAGCACCTCGGCCAGGGGCAGTGCGCGCCACAGCCCGAGCAACACCACCACCACGAAAAGCCCCAGCGCCGCCACCACCAGGGCACGACCGAACTGTTCCAAGCGCAACTCCAAGGGCGTCTTGGGCTCCTCGGCACCTTCGGTCAGGCCCGCAATGCGGCCCACCTCGGTGTGGGTGCCCGTCGCGACGACCACCGCCCGCGCTCGACCCGCCGTGATGTGCGTTCCCGAATACACCATGCAGTGCCGGTCGGCCAGCCCGGTGGCTTCGGGCACCTGCAAGACCGACTTCGTCACCGGCACCGATTCGCCCGTGAGCGCCGCTTCAGCCACCTGCAACTGAGCCGCCTCAACCAGGCGCGCATCGGCCGCCACGGCATCTCCGGCGGCCAGCAGCACGGTGTCGCCCACCACCAGTTCGCGCGCCTCGATCACCCGCTCCCCGCCGTCGCGCAGCACGCGCACGCGCAGCCCAGAGAGCCGGCGCAGCGCCGCCATCGAGCGCTCAGCCCGCCCCTCTTGGTAGCTGCCAATCAGCGCGTTCACCAGCACCACCGCCAAGATCACCAGCGCATCGCCCAAGTGCCCCAAGGCAATGGCCAGTACGGCCGCCACGAAGAGGATGTAAATCAGCGGGCTCTTGAACTGCCGCGCAAAGGTGCGCCAAAGCGGCTTGGCTGGCGCCTGCGGCAACGCATTCATGCCGTTCAGCGCCTGGGCCTGCAGCACCTCACCGGCCGATAGACCCGAAGCCGCCTGCGGCCCGAAGTGGCCCAGCACCTGCTCAGCCGTTAAGGCATGCCAAACGGGGTCGATGTCGTCGGTACTCGGGCCAGCCACGGGGCATCTCTCCAGTCAGAGTCAAAAACCAAAGGATGACTGGGCGCCGCTGCCGGCCATGCCGAGCCACCGCGCCCTATCTCAGAGGGATAAAAAGCTGCAGTTCATTCTCAAGGGCGGGCCTTTACGCCGGATGACGATTCGCAGGAGGCTTGACCAGCGTCAACGGAGGGAGTTGCCAAGGACCGACGCTGCGCGCGTTTGGCCGTTGGGCGAAGGGCTTGACTCGATGGCGGGTATCGACCCGTTGCAGCCTTTCGCCAACTCAGCCTCGACGTCAGCTAGAAGGCGCTGGCGGTCTCAGGCCATACCGGACGAGAGCCGCTTGTCTCGCGCCACTGCACCGAGATAACGACCAACTCGGGCTGCAGGAGCCCCGGCTAACGCTGACTTCCAATAAGTAGCCCCAAGAATCGATCGTCTGCCGAGACCGTCGCATCGCTTGGATCACGTCCGCCCATTCGAACTGCGACCAGTCGCAAGCTGGGGATCACGTAAAGCCTGTACCCGCCGAACCCTGCCGCCATGTACATGTCGGCCGGAACGCTGGGTGCAAGGCGACCGCCCGTGGCCCAACCGAGGGACTTGGTGACGTCGACCGAATCCTGCCTTGGTTGGTATGTGGCGCCGACCTCGCGATTCAGCCACCATGCCATCCCGTAGCCCCAGAAGGCATCCGTGCGGTAGCTGGCGCAGCGTGAAAGCAGTCTGGGTGGCAGCACTTGAACGCCGCTCCAGGCGCCATCGTTGAGCATCAGTTGGCCGAACTTGGCCCAATCACGCGCGGTCAGCGATGCGCCGCCGCCGAAGTTGGGCTTGCCATTCAGGTCTCGCTGCCACTCACCCAACACCAAGCCGATGCGGTCCAGCACGCGCGACTTTAGATACTCCAGCGGGTCTCTACCGCCGGCGATGACACCCTGCGCGTTGTAGCGCCCGCCCGTGGAGAGCTCGAACAGCGCTGCCACGGCCTGAAAGTTGTTTGGGGTGTAGATCGCGGCCACGCCGGGGTCAAAGGCCGATGGCGAGGCCACAGCCTGCGCGTAGCTGTCGACGTTGTTCAGCGCACTGCCGGAGACGCCCGAGGCCCTCAGGCCGGCGCTTAGCGACAACAGGTCTTGAAGCCGGATCTTCGACTTTGACGCCGGTTGTGGCGCGCTGCCGCCAGCCGCCCACGCCGGCATGACGGTCGACGCCAGCAGGCTTGGGGTCATCAGGCCGTCGGCCTCAGCAGCGGCGCTCAGAGCGCAGCTGAAGCTCTTGGTACCGCTGGCAATGGCCTTTGGCGACTGCCCGTCGTAGCCGTTCATGTAGGCCTCGAAGACCAAGCGGCCATCCTGCATAACCACCGTGCCCGAGCTGCCGATGGACTTCAGGAAATCGGCGGCAGCACTGAAGTTCAATGTCGAGGAGGGCGGGGGAGGCGTCGGGGTGGTGACCGAACCGCTGCCGAGGCGGGCCACGAAAGACGACGGCCCTCCGCTGGTGTTGAGCGTGGTGGCGCCGAACTGCAGCGTGCCGCCATAGGCTCCAACCAGGGTCACGCCCCCATCCAGCCCCACCGACAGCGCATAGTTCACATCGTCGGCCGAGCCGGGCGAGGTGCTGAACCACTCAATGGCGCCTGTGGCACTCACGCGGGTGGCAAACATCTCGCGCGCGCCTGCCGTCGCCACGACTTGCTGGCCCCAAGGCAGTGTGGCGGTGCCGCCGAATTCACCGGCCATGACCACCGTGCCGTCTTCCGCCACTTCGATCTCGCTGCCTTCGTCGGTGCCGGTGCTGCCCAGCGCTCGCGCCCACAGCGGTCGCCCTGCGGCGTCCAGCCGCGTCAGGAACAGGTTGGACGCGCCAACGCTGCGCAGGACTTGTGTGCCAAAGACGACGCTGCCGCTGAACGTGCCGGCGATGCCGACGTTGCCGCCCGCGTCCCCACCCACGCCGCGGCACTTGTCGTCACCACTGCCGCCAAAGGCGCGCGCCCACTGAAGGGCGCCCTCTGCGTCGTAGGCTGCGACGAAGCAATCCGTACCGCCTGCCGATGTCAGTGACACCTGACCGCCAGCGCCATCGTCCACCGCAATGTCGCCGCTGAACTCGCCAGCAACCAGCACGCGGCTACCGCCGTCACGGCCGATGCCGCGGCCCGCCAGGACGCCGGGACCGGTGATCGCGCGAGCCCACAGCGGCACTCCGCGCCCGTCGAGCTTGGCTACAAAGACCTGATCGTTGCCGAGCCCTGTCGGCGCTGTGAGCGTGCGGCTGCCGAAGCTGATCTGGCTGCGGAAGACGCCGGTGGCCAGGACGTTGCCGGCCGAGTCCAAAGCGACCTCGTTGCCGTAAGCCCGGCCAGCGCCGCTGCCTGTAGTTACCCAGCGAACGGCCCCGGTGTTGTCCAGGCGCGCGATGAAGGCGTCCGAGCTGGCGTTGGCCGTGTCGATGGCCACCCCGCCGAAGCTGAAACTGCCTGATACCTGACCGACCACCAGAGCATCCCCGTCGGGGACCACGACGACATCGAAGGCGTAGTCCTCACCACTACCGCCGTAGGAGCGCAGCCACTGCGCGGCGCCGCTGGCAGTTAGTGATGTGATGAAGATATCCGTGCCCTTGCCTTCCATGGCGATGCTCTGCTGCCCAATCCGTAGCGCAGCCGCGGCACCAGCGGATCCAACGACCACGCTGCTGCCGTCGTCCCGGGTGCTGACGCCCCGCGCGACGGCGGGTCCTCCGCTGATGGTCAGTGCCCATGTGTAAGCCGGTGCCGGTGCCGGTGCCGGTGCCGGTGCCGGTGCCGGTGCTGGTGCTGGTGCTGGTGCTGGTGCTGGTGCTGGTGCTGGTGCTGGTGCTGGTGCTGGTGCTGGTGCTGGTGCTGGTGCTGGTGGCGGTGCTGGTGCTGGTGCTGGTGCTGCCGCTGGTGGCAGTGCTGGTGCTTTGCAGCAACGAGGTTTGAAG
>JBKCVH010000084.1:0-4451 GCA_046317675.1 Burkholderiales bacterium | reverse complement strand
TGGGGTGGGCGCCCCGGCGGGGCGCGCCCCCCGCCCCCCCCCCCGGGGACGGCGGCCCAACGCCGAATCAGCCCCTTTGCGGACTCAACCCTTCGGGCCGGGGCGATTTGCGGGGCCACTCGTTGTTGCCGACTCGTTGTTGGGTCCGATCCAACGCCTCGTCGGCGCCTAGATTGGCCCCGCAACTCGCCCCGGCGCGGGTCTGAATCTCTGTCGCCCACGCTCCTAGGCTGCGGGCGCGCAGGCTGTCGTACTGCCAGCCAAAGTCGATGTGGTGGCTGCCCGCATGCCGCGCGCCCAGCCACAGGCAGGCGGCGCGCAGCAGGGGTTCGGCGTGGTGTTGCAGCAGGGCGGCGTCGTCGGTGCGCTGGGGCAGTTCGCGCTTGGCTTCGAATTGCTCGGGGGCCACGCACCAGTCGTGCGCCTCGGCGGCGCTGCCGAGCTGGCCATAGGCGTGGTCCAGCTGGCGCAGCAACTGCGGCGTGGTGCGGCGGGCCAGCGCGGCACGCGGCAGGCGGCGCAGGTCGGCCAGCACGCGGCAGCCCAGGCGGGCCAGCAGCGGCGCGTGGGCATTGGCTTGGCTTAGTACGGGGAAGGGCAGGCGGTCGAGCAAGGCCGCCAGCGGGGTGTGCTCCGGGCAGCCGTCCAGGATGTCGCCCGGCGCGCCGGTGCGGGCCAGCGCCAAGGCTGCTTGGCTGTTGGGCGCCCAGGCCAGAACCGCGTTGCCGGCGCCAAGCAGTTCATTGAGCTCGGTCAGCAGGCGCTGTTGCAGTGCGGTGCGGCCCTTGAAGAGGCGCAGGCTGGCCGAGAGCTCCAGCACCAGGGCTTCTTCGAGCCGCGCCACGCGGGGCGTGAACTGCAGCGCCCACCACACCAGGGCCTCGGGCCAGCGCGGCGCCGGCGTGCTGCCCGTGGCGGTGCGGAGCAGGGCGAGCCAGCGCACGAGACTTTCTTTCAGCCGCTCAGGCGTGCACCAGCGCTTGCAGCGCAGCGGGCAGCGACCGACTGGCTTGGCGCTGCGGCGGTGGCAGCACGGCGGCCAGCGTGGGCGGCGGTGCGTGCAGCCACAAAGGGGTGTCCAGCGGCGGGCCCCGGCGCTTGATGAACTCCACCTGCAGTTGCGACCAATGCGGCCCCGGCTGCACGCGCAGGCGCAGCGGCGCGGCCGAACTGTTCCCCGCCTGCGCCGTGCCGCGCAGCACAAAAACCGGCGCGCGGCAGCGGGCCGCCAGGGTTTGCAGGCGGCGCAGTTGCTCGGGCCGCAGTTGCGGCAGCCAAGCCAGCAGCGCGCCGAGCTCGTCGGCATCGGCCTTGATGGCCTGCTCCAGCGCCCACAAGCGCTGCCGGGTGTCGGGTGTGTTCACCCAGAGGCAGGCGCTGGCCCCAATGCCCCAGGCCGCCAGCCCGCGCGGGTGTGGCGCATGCGGCGGGCCAATCAGCAAGAGGCGCTGGCCGCGCTGCGTGCAAGGCGCCAGCCCCGGCGCCAGCAGCCGCCACTCCACACAGCCCACCTGCGGCAGCAGCAGCTCGGTGAGCGCGCGCGTGGGCCAGCCGCCGCCGGGCAGGTCGGCATCGAGCAGCGCAAAACCGCTGGACTGGCAGCGGCCGCTGGCGGGGCTGAGTTCATCGGCCTTCCAGACGCCGGGGGGCAGAGCAGGGTCGACCAGCGCAGGGCTTGGCGGCGGCGGCGTTGCAGCGAACGTGGGCGCCGCGGGCATCGCAGCAGCGACCCCGCGCGGCACCGTGGCCACCCTGTGCCGTTCCCGCCGCGTGGGCGGGCGCAGCGGGTCGCCGAATAGATCGGTTTGCAACAAGGGGGTGGAGGGCCCCGGTGGGGCCAGCACGGCAGCCATGCTGAGGACTCCATAACTGTATAAAAACACAGTATATGGGCGAGCTTCTTGGCCATCAAGCGGTCCAGCAAAAGCACCTTGCCCTGCTCTTGTAGAGTCGCTCACCCCTTATTGGAGAACGCCATGCGCATCACCCCTCTTGGCCTTTGTGCACCTCTCAAGCGGGTTCGGTGGGTCTTGGCGGTGCCGAGCCTTCTTGCAACCAGCGCGGTATTTGCGGCCGGTCTTTCAAGCGAGGTCGTCGGCTCCTGGAGGTTGGTCTCCCACACCTCCACTTACAACGGCACCACGTTTGACTCGCACGCCGCTTTGCTGCAGCAGCGCCCCTGCGCCGCCAAGATTCGCTACAACGTCAACGCTGATGGCACCTACCGGCTGGACGCCTCCGCCAGCGACTGCGACGAGAAGTACAAGTCGATTCAGCAGAAGCTCTACGCCAAGACCCAGTGGAAGGTGGAGGGCAACAAGATCACCACGTCGGCCACCAATTTCGCTGCGGGGCAAAGCTACACGGTCACGGTGTCGGGCAGTCGGATGACTTGGGTGGGCACCGAGGGGCAGGGCACGCTGGTTTTTCAGCGCTGAGGTTGGGGCTTGGTTTTGGGGTCGCAGCGCGGCTATGCTGGCTTCATCCAGCCCTGTCACGATTGAACATGAATCAAGATCCTGCCAACTTGACCGCTGCGGTTGAATGCGCTCGCATTGCCTTGTCTCTGGCGCTAGCTGAGATCGCGGCGCTGCCTCTCGGCGCAGAACGCGACGCACGGCTCAAGGGCATTGCCACCATCTTGGTTGGTAGTTCCGAAGAGGCTTGGGCGCAGGCCATTGAACAGTGCCCGGATTTGGCTCACGCAAAGCCAATTCCCGACGCGCAGTTGGATGCGCTAGAACACGAGGCGGTCTCCCGGCTCAAGGCGTCTGACATCGAAGTCGTCGACTCCACACTCGTCGCCAATTCGACCGAAACTTGGCAAAGAGCCACGCGTGTCATTGGGCATACCTTGGTCGATCTGAACAATCAGTTCCCAGGGGTATCCCTCGGCTTCTACGCTCAGCGCATTGCGGCGCTTGTTCAGCGGGGTGAGTTGGAAGCGCAGGGCAACATTGAGTTCATGCGCCTCTGCGAGCTTAGGCTGCCAAGCTGCGCTGCTTCTTGACCCGCTCAAACCTGGAGTCTCTTGATGCCCAAGTTCCTTCGCATAGTGCTTGCTGTCTTGGCGGGTCTCGTACTCGGCAGTGTTGTGAACATGGCCCTCATCACCGTCAGCGGCAAGGTCATTCCGCCGCCGGCTGGGGCTGACGTTTCCACCATGGAGGGGCTGAAGGCGTCGCTTCATTTGTTTGAAGCCAGGCACTTCGTGTTCCCGTTCTTGGCGCACGCACTGGGCGCCTTGGTGGGTGCATGGGTTGCTTCGTTGCTGGCCCCAGGTCAGGCGCCTATTCCGGCCTATGTTGTTGGGGGTTTCTTCCTGGTGGGCGGCATCGCCAATGCGTTCATGCTGCCAGCGCCCGTCTGGTTCACTTTGGTGGACTTGCTGCTTGCCTACTTACCGGCAGCTTGGCTGGGTCAAGCGCTGGCCAAGCGCATGTCTGGCGGTGGCGCTGCAGTCGCTTGAGGTTTTGATCCAGCGTGAATCACATCTGAAGTGATGGAGGCGAGGCCAGCATGAGTTCCGAAATGTTGATTCGCATCGCCGCGCTGTGCATCGTTTTGGCCTGTGCTGAAACCTTGCATGGCATTGCCAGGATCAAGCTGCTCATTCCGCGCATCGGCAAAGAGCGGGCCATCAAGCTCAGTGCGCTCACGGGCACGCTGCTGGCCTTCGCTATCTGCATGGTGCTGGTGCCAGGCATCGGGCTTCAAACTGCCCGAGCGCACGTCATCCTTGGATTGGTCTTGGCGGCCTTTATGGCCAGCTTTGACATCGCCATTGGCAAGCTACTCATGCGGAAGTCTTGGGCCAAGATTTGGCCCGACTTCAACCCCAGGACCGGCAACTACCTGCTGTATGGCTTGCTGGCCTTGTGTTTCATTCCGCTGGCGGTTTGGTCCATCCGCAGCTTCTAGGCTGCCCCCAGTCGCCACAGCCCCGTGAGCTCCTGCGCCCGCGCCGCATGCAGCGGGTCGCTGGCGTCGTCGCGCTTCGGGTGCTGCGGGCGAATCTCCAGCAAGTCCAGCACGCGCAGGCCGGCGGCTTCGATCCAGCCGAGCAAGTCGGCACGGTCGCGCAGGCCCAGGTGTTCGGCCAGGTCGGAGACGATGAGCCAGCCTTCGCCGCCCGGCACCAAGTGCGCTGCCAAGCCGTTCAGGAAGCCGCGCAGCATGCGGCTGTCGGGGTCGTAAATGGCGGCCTCTAGCGGGCTGGTGGGTTTGGCCGGCACCCAGGGCGGGTTGCAGACGATGAGGGCAGCGCGGCCTTGGGGGAAGAGGTCGGTTTTGCTGAGCTTGACGCGGTGCTGCAGGCCCATGCGCTGCAGGTTGTCCAGCGCGCAGGCCAGGGCCGTGGGGTTGAGGTCGGTGCCCTCAATGTGCTTGACGCCGCGCTTGGCCAGCAGGGCGGCAATCACGCCGGTGCCGGTGCCGATGTCAAAGGCCCA
>JBKCVH010000083.1:0-19564 GCA_046317675.1 Burkholderiales bacterium | reverse complement strand
CGCCGTCTCGTTCGCGGGGACCCTCCGGGTCTTGGTGAGCGCGGGGGCGCCGGGCTGGAGCGTGGGCGCGTCGTTCACTCGAGCGACCTGGCCCAGCGCGTACCCGGATTTCATTGAACCGAGTGATCAAGGGCAACTCGTAGCTTGAGGCAGCGTAAGTGAGTGCGGGCGGCGTTGGCTGCAAGTTGCCCGTCAGGGGGACCACCAAAGCAGGCGGCGGAGGCGGTGTTGGGGTGGGCGGGGTGGGCGTTGAGCCACCACCGCCACCACCACCACCACCACCACCGCCCCCGCATCCGGCCACGACCAAGCCAATGGCGATGGCAAGCGCCAAGCGAAGCTTGGTCTCAATTACGACGAACTTGTTCAAAATCTTTTGCACTTGGTGCTCCGAAGTTTGCTGTGGTGATCCCAACTTAGCGCGCCACCTTGGTTCCATCAACCAAGCCAGGAAAGGCCCTTGAGGGAGGGCTGATCAACCCGGCCGTAATGTACGGAGTGATCGAAGCCCCGTTGCTGGCCCGGCTTCGAAACCTGGATGCAACAAGTCACTCAAATCTCTGTCCACGAATAGGGCCCCATGCCTGTGCAGATCCATGGCTGGAAGAGGGGTTCGACCGTCCCAGTGTCCGTGCACAGTTGGTTCTCACCCCTACCTATCCATACGCCCTGATTCAAGAAGCAACGCTGACTTTCAAAATCAATCTACTTCCAGCGCCAGTCATTGGGACCAAAACCTGTGCACTCCCAAGGTTGAAAGAGATTTTCTAGGGTTCCGGCAGGCGTGCACATGTAAGCCTGACCCTCACCTACCCACGAGCTCTGTGTGGTGCTGAAGCGGCACCTTTGCGAGGTTTCTCTATGGTAGTTGGGCTGGCCGTCGATTGAAATGACCCACTCATTGAAGGCCACCGTACCAGGAATCCCCTGCACATTGCAGCCGGTCGGAAGTTGCGGTTGTTCCGGTGGGAGTCCACACGCGTTGGCCATGCACTGCTGGAAATCGACAAAGAACGGCCCCTGAGGCCTGCAAGCGGGCGATAGCACTTCACCGGGCGATGAGCAGCTTTGTCCGGGCGTGCCACCAGGGCCTGTTCGCTGGCCCTCGCCAGCACGGTCTTCTTGCGCTTGTCGGCTTCATCCAATGGGTGAGTGTGCCCAATCACCTTAAGTCCGCGCCAGCGTTGAAGGAAACGGCGTGTGGCGGCGGGCAACTGCGGTTTTAGGTTCATTCCAGCGGAAGCAAGCGGTCAACAGCCGGATTTGGGTTGAAACGGAATCCGGGTCTCTCGGAAACCCGAGGGTGTCAGGGGCCTGCCTGATGGCTAGAGTAAAAGGGGATGGCTCACCCACCCGTCCGATGATGCGCAGCTTCAGCACCCGTCAGCGCCAAAGGAGCTCTCGCAAGGCGAGGCTGGGCTCGGCGGCGGCCACGACATCGTGGCCAGGGCCATGCTGCGGTTGGAGGGCAGTGGGTGGCTGCGGCCCAAGCCGCTGTGCAAGCAGGCCAAAAGGGCTTTTGAATATGGGCGCCATGATTCGCCCACGTGGTTCAGGCCGTGGAGAAACTGCTCTTGATGTCAGTTTTAGTCTGGAGCGCTGGATACATGAAATCTGAATTAATTAACCCGAGGGGCGCGTGATGTTGAAATCGATCAAAGGTTCCTTGTTGTGCTTGGGCGGCCTCTTTCTGCTGATGCTGTTGATTTTCGTGATCTTCGCGCGTTCGGAGGAGAAACGGCTGGTATCGAGCGCCGAGGCGGCTTTCGTGGGCAAAGATGTGGTCGCCGACATCCTGCCTCCCCCGCTCTACCTCGTCGAGATGCGCTTGGTGCTGTCCCAGGCCGTTGAGGGCACGATCACAACCGAAGAAGCCATCAAGAGCCACGAACGGTTGTTGAACGAGTACCAGCAGCGCATGGCTTTCTGGAACAAAAACCAACCCGGGGTGGTTTTGAAAAGCCTGTCCGGGCGGCAACATCAAGCGGCCGAAGCATTCATGGCAGCAGCCCGGGCAGACGTGTTAGAGAAACTATCGAAAGGGGACAAAGAAGGCGCCCAGGCCAATTTGCCTAAAGTACACGCTCTGTATGTCAACCACCGGGCTGGCGTGGATGAAACCGTCGTTGCAGCCAACAAAATGGTTTCCGACGCGACGACCCAGTTTGAGGATGGAGCCCGTCGCGCACCGCTGTTGTTGTGGGGCTTCGGTTTGGGTATTGCTGCCCTGACGATGCTGATCACTTCGCGCTTTGTGCGACCCATCGTCCGACCCATCGAGTTGGCGTCTGAGTTTGCGCGTGGCGTGAGCAACGGCGATCTCACTGGGGACATGGCAGTCAGTGACAAGGTCGAAGTCGCGCGGCTGCAATCGGCCCTGATGGACATGCAAGGCTCGTTGCAAAAGATCGTGGGCAATGTGCGCCAAGCGGCCGACAGCATCCAAGTCGCCAGCTCCGAGGTGGCCAGCGGCAACCAAGACCTGAGCCACCGCACCGAGCAAGCCGCCGCCAGCTTGCAGCAGACGGCCAGCGCCATGAACGACCTCACCACCACCGTGAACCAAACGGCCGACTCGGCCCGCACAGCGGCGCAACTGGCCGGTAGCGCCAGCACCACAGCCGAGCGGGGTGGCGCTGTGGTCAGCGAGGTCGTCAGCACCATGGAGCGGATCAACCACTCCAGCCGCCGCATCAGCGACATCATCGGCACCATCGACGGTATCGCCTTCCAAACCAACATCTTGGCCCTGAATGCAGCCGTGGAAGCCGCCCGCGCCGGCGAGGCTGGACGGGGCTTCGCCGTGGTGGCCGCCGAAGTGCGCAACCTGGCCCAGCGCAGCGCGGAAGCGGCGCGCGAGATCAAGAGCTTGATCGGTGCCAGCGTCGAGTCCGTGGATGCCGGCACCCGTCTGGTGGCCGATGCTGGCACCACCATGGGCGAGATTGTCTCGGCGGTGCAGCGCGTGACCGACATCATTGGCGAGATCAGCGCCGCAGCGGGCGAGCAAAGCGGCGGAATCGGCAATGTCAACACCTCGGTGGCGCAACTGGATCAAGCCACGCAGCAGAACGCCGCGCTGGTGGAAGAATCGGCCGCAGCCGCCCCCTCCTTGCGCGAGCAAGCACCGCCGCTGGCCGAGGTGGTGTCCACCTTCCGCCTGCCGGGCGCCAGCAGCACGATGGCCTACAGGCCCCCGGCGGCCGCAATGACGCCCAGCTCGGCCTCCACATCTGCCCCCGCGCCTAAACCTGGCCTCAAACCCGGGGTGAAGAAGGCCGCCCGCGCCACGCCGCCGCCAACCACCGTGGCCAGTGCCCCTCGGCCCGCGCCCAGCTCCGCGCCGGTACCGGCGCCTGTGTCGGCCCCTGCGGCCGATGTGGATTGGGAAACCTTTTGAGCTTGGACGTGGCCGGTCACGCGATCAGCGGTCCTGCATCTCCAGCCTGAACGGCTCCGGGATGGACGCCTCCCGGGGCCTGAGATCTAGACGGAACGACGATCTGGTGTGCAGACGGTCGGGGCGCTTCACCGCAAGTGGCAACTGACGTGGTCCGCCCCTCGCCACCCACATCGCTCGTAGGAGCTCAGCCCTGGATGCAGGGCTATCGCCAATAGCCAGCCCAGCTTCAAATCCACTGCCTCCCAATTCCTGGGTAAGCCCTCGGCCAACCTGTTTTTGATGCGCCCGGTGTCTTGTGCGGATGTGTGCATCCAGCCTTGAGGTGCGCAATACGACAAGCAGAGCACAGTCTGTGCTGCCCTTGCCCAAAGGGCGCGTTTGTCCGACCATCGCACCATATGGTGCTGTTGGTTGTGACGGGGTGACGCATGACCGGTTCATCTGAAGGCAAGCCACCGGGCGTGGCCGCATTTCAAGACATCGCAAGCCTGCGAGAGATTCGGGGCGAATTGCGCGATTTCTTGGGTGATGAATGTGTGCGACAGGTACATGTGCAACGCCCCTGGCTCGACCTGGCCATTGTTTTTGCGACCCTCGGAACCTTCGCGCTCAACTTAGGAGTGCTGGGCTTTTTTCAACTCAATGCGTTGTTGACGCTGGCGCTTGTGCTGGTCCAAGGCTGGCTGATCACCTTGATGGGGCTCATCTGCCACGATGTGTTTGTGCACCGCATGATGTTTCGCGGGAAGCTAGGGCACATGTTGGCTTCTTTGCTGTTCATTCCCGCTACGGTGCCATTCACCAAGTACCGAATCGGCCACCTGCGTCACCACGCTCACATCGGCACTGAAGCGGATACCGAGCGCTACAAGCAGGACCTGAACACGGGATGGCGTCGCATCTTGTTCACGACGGTCTTTGGATTCAAGGCGGCAACGTCGGGAAGGTGGTCCAGCCAGACGGAGCATGGCTACCAGGGGCTCATCGGCGCAGATACGGGGGAAGCGCGCAGCGCGAAGCTTGAAATGCTGGGCGTGTTGGCGATGGTGATTGCCGTTCTGGCCATTTCAGTTTTTTACAGCTGGAAGATTTTCGTGTTTGGGTGGCTTCTCCCGGTGTTGTTGGTTGCGCCACTGTTGAACACAGCTCGGATCATCATTGAGCATGCTCATGTGGATCCGGAGAACAAATACTGGTTGGCAACACCGTACAAGACCGGAGTCTTCTCAAAAGTCATCTTCCTTGCGGACTCGGGTGACTGCCACATCCTCCACCACATCTTCCCTCGGGTGCCTTGGTATGGCATGGCGGAGCTTGTGAGGGCATCAGCTCCTTTCTTCCGGGAGCGGGGTGTTGTGTACGAGGGTGGCTACTTGAGGCTTTTGAAAGGCTGGTTCATTGACGTCTACCCTCACCGTAGCAAGTGGGTGCTCTGACGAACTTTATGGACTGGTAGAGGCCTGATCTTGCCGGCTTGCCTGTCATGAATCCCAGGTGGGTCCGGAATGGGGGATCTAGGATCAGTGCCGAGTTGGCCGTCAAGCGCAGTCGCAGGTGGCGCGGGGCTGGCAAGTCGAGCCGCAGGTTGAAGCGGTCGGCGAAGGCGCCGAGGTCGTGCGGGGCATGTTTGGCGAACTTAAAGCATTTGTCCCTGCCGTAGCGCCCGAAGAACTCGGTTCACGGGCCACGGGTCAGGAGACCAAGCCTCGGCTTTTTGCCCCTAAGCCAAAGCCTTCAACCAACCCAACAACTGCGCCGCCACCCGCTCGTCACTCAGCAGGTTCAAGTGCCCCACGCCGTCGATCAAAACTTGCCGGTCTTCCGCAAAGGCGAGCCGCTTGGCCGGGTCGCGGTTGCGGGCCAGTGCGCTGTTGACGGGCACCATGCCGTCGCCGAGCAACTGGGCCTTCACGGCACCTGAAAGGCGGCCCGCCAAAGCAAAGCAGCGCACATGCTCAGGCAACGGCGCCGGGCTGTCATCGGCCAAGATTTGGCCGTGGCGCAGGCTGGTGATGCCGCGGCTGCGCAGTTTGCCGAGGCGGGAGAAGGGTGCGGCATAGGGGGCTGCGTCCAGCAGGCGGTCAATGCCGTGGCCTGCGCGCTCCATGGGGGCGCCCTGGTGCGGGCTGCCCAGGCAGATGAGGTCGGTGACTTGGCGCGTCCAGGGTTCGCCTTGGGCTTGGTGCAGGCTGCTCCGTGCAATCAGGCCGCCCATGCTGTGGCCGAGCAGCACGATGCGCTGGGGCGGTACTTGGGCCATCAGGGCTGCGAACTGGGCGCCGTTTTGGTAGATGGGCAGACCGCGGTTGTAGTTCAGGTAGACGGGCGTGAGGCCCAGTTGCTGCGCCAGCATGCTGCCGTGGTCGTGCCCGTTTCGAAGCCACTGCAGGTCGTTCATGCACAGGCCGTGCAGGAGCACCAAAAGGCCCTTGCTGCCAGGGGCTGCCGGGAGGAGCTTGGGGTCGACCGGCACGCCTTGCTGGCGCAGGCTCATGGAGATGGCGAGAGGGTTGCCGGTGTCGGCCAGGTGGTCACCCAGCACGCCGTTCAACACGGCGAGCAGCACTTCGTGCTCCGCATTGCGCTTGGCGTGGTTCAGCTCTTCTAGCGCTGGCGTGAGGGCGTTGAGCGCACCGTCCAGCTGGCTGCCGACCACACGGGTGACGCCGCGCACGCTTTTGTAAACCAGCCCGGTGATGCCCAGCGTGCGCTCGCGGGTGGCGGGCAGGCCCGGCACCGAGGCGATGCGCGCATGAACGGCCTCGACCAAGTCTGTGACGCCCAACGTGGCCTGCACCGCCAAGCGGGCTGCGCCACGCAGGGCGGCTTTCAAGCGCCTACCGCCGGCTTGCGCAACTTCAGCAACTGGAGCACGCCCGCGTGCACTTCGCGGCTGATGGCGTCGCGTTCTTCCACGTCGTCCAAGCGGGAGAGGTCGTCGGCGTCGAGTTGTTCTTCATCGCCACCCAACAGCAGCATGGGTGCCAGGGCGGCTTTGCTGTCGGGGGCTTCAAAGAGGGGGCTCCAGGCCTCGGCGTGCACGTCCACGCCAATCATGAAGCCGATGCACCAGTCTTCGGCGTCTACCCACTGCTGCTCGCCTTCTTCGGCCAGAGTGAACAGAGGCTCCCAAATTTCCGGCTTGCGCTGCCACTGCAGGGCGGTGGCTTGCGCTTGCCGCAGCACCAGCAGTTGCAGCCGCTTGCGTTGCTTGCCGCTGGCAAACACGGTGTCGGGGTCTTCGCCGCCCCAAATCATGGGCATCCAGTCGTCGCCCGTTAGGCTTTCAAGGGGTACGGGGCTGAGCAGCAGGGCGGCCAAGTAGCCGTCCAGCGCCTCGATGTTCATGACGGCGTCGCCCGGCAGGGTGCTGAGCAGGTGGTCGAGCTGGGCCAGCTCGTCGTCGCTCAGGGGCAGGTCGTCCGAGGCAGGGTTGTAGGCGGGCAGGCTCATGGAATCCTTAGAAACGGCTTTTGGCTTTGCGGCCGTCAAAGGCGGCGATTTGCTTTTTCAGCAGCACCAGCAGCACGCGGGCATCGGCCTCGCTCATCACCAGTTCGCTGGCGGGCTCTGCGTCTTCCGCGGGGCGCTGTGGGCTGATGAGGCAGTCGATGTGAAAGCTCACCGTGCCCCGAGCGCTGGAATTGGTGGCGGCTTTGAACTTTTGCAGTTCGATGCGGTGGGTTTTCATGGAGGCCTTACTTCACAAAGCTCTGCAACTGGATGATGGGCTGCAGCACGGCCAGCACGATGACCATCACCACCACGCCCATGCCGACAATGAGCAGGGGCTCCAGCAAGGTGGCCAGCGCCATGGCGCGGCGCTGTACGTCGGTGGAGAGTTGAACGGCGGCGCGGCTGAGCATTTCCGGCATCTTGCCGGTTTGTTCGCCCAAACGGGCAAACATCGCCAGCAAGCCGGGGAAGCGCTTCTTGGCGGCCAGGGCCGAACCGAGGGGCGCGCCTTCGCGCACTTGCACCAGGGCATCGAGCGCGTCGGCGCGCATCGCCGTGTTCGAAAGGGTCTCGGCCGCCGCTTGCAGCGCCTTCAAGATGGGCACGCCCGCATTGGCCAGCATGCCCAGCGTGGCGGCAAAGCGGGCCGCGTTGTAGCCGCGTGCCAAACGCCCGAACAGGGGCACGGTGAGCCAGAAGGCGTCAAAGCGCAGGCGGAATGCCGCGCCGCGCAGGGCCATGATGAAGGCGGTGACGCTGGCCACAACGCCCGCCAGCATGGCCCACCCCCAGGCGATGACGAAGTCGCTCAGCGCCAGCATGCTCACCGTCAAGAAGGGCAGTTGCTTGCGCGTGGTGGTGAAGGCCTGCGCCACCTGCGGCACCACATAGGTGACGAGAAAAATGACGATGACGATGGCCACCAAGGTGACCACAGCCGGGTAGGCCATGGCGCCAATGAGCTTGGCGCGCAGCTGCTGGCGTTCTTCCAGGTCGTCGGCCAAGCGTTCAAGCACTTGCCCGAGTGCGCCGCTGGCTTCTCCGGCAGCGACCACACCGCGGTACACCTCATCGAACTCGCGCGGGGCCGTGGCCAGGGCGCGGGCGAAGCTGGAGCCGCCGTTCACCTCCGCCTTGAGCTGGGCCAGCAGCTCGCGCTGGCGCGGCTGCTCGCATTCCTCGGCCAGCGCGGTGAGTGCGCGTTCCAGCGGCAGGCCACTGCCCACCAAGCCGGCCAACTGCCGCGTCCACACCGAGAGCGCGCTGCCGTTGAAGGCGCGCGGCTGCAGGAAGCTGAAGCCGCCAGTGCTTTGCTCTTGCTGGGCCACTTGCTCCACGCTGAGCGGCGTGAGTTTCATCTCGCGCAACTGGGCGCGGGCGGCGCGCGGGTTGTCGGCCTCGATCAGGCCGGTCTGGGAGCGTCCGGCGGCGTTCAGGGCTTCGAATTTGAAGGCGGGCATCAGTCCCTCGTGACCCGTAGAACCTCTTCAAGCGATGTCACACCGCTGGCCACCAAGCGCTCCCCGTCTTCGCGCATGGAGCGCAGGCCCCGTGCGCGGGCTGCCTGGGTGAGCTCGCTTTCGGCCGAGCGCTGGTGAATGTGCGCGCGCACCGGCTCGTCAGCCACCATCAATTCGTACACGCCAGTTCGGCCCTTGTAGCCCGTGTGCCCGCACTCAGGGCAGCCCACAGGGTGCCAGTGACCCTCACCATCTTGCCGGCGGCAACTCGGGCACAGCTTGCGCACCAAGCGCTGGGCCAGCACGCCGAGCACGGAGCTCGACAGCAGGAAGGGCTCCACGCCCATGTCGGTCAGGCGGGTGACCGCGCTGGGCGCGTCATTGGTGTGCAGCGTGGCCAGCACCAAGTGGCCGGTGAGTGAGGCCTGGATGGCGATTTGCGCGGTTTCGAAGTCGCGGATTTCGCCAATCATGATGGCGTCTGGGTCCTGGCGCAGGATGGCGCGCAGAGCTTTGGCGAAGGTGAGGTCGATCTTGGCGTTGACCTGCGTTTGCCCAATGCCGGCCAGCTCGTACTCGATGGGGTCTTCCACCGTCAGCACATTGGTGGTGGCGGTGTCGATGGTTTGCAGCGCCGCGTACAGCGTGGTGGTTTTACCCGAACCGGTAGGCCCCGTGACCAGCACGATGCCGTGCGGCTGCGCCACGAGCTTCTTGAAGGCGCTGAGCACCTCGCCGTCCATGCCCAGGCCTTCAAGGCTGAACTTGTTCTCGCTTTTGTCCAGCAAGCGCAGCACGGCGCGCTCGCCATGGGCGGAGGGCAGGGTGGAGACGCGCACATCAATGGCGCGGCCACCAATGCGCAAGGAGATGCGCCCGTCTTGCGGCAAGCGCTTCTCGGCGATGTCGAGCTCGGCCATGATTTTCAGCCGGCTGATCAACGCCGCGTGCAGCGCTTTGTTGGGCTGCACCACCTCGCGCAAAGAGCCATCCACGCGGAAGCGCACCGAGCTGGAGCGCTCGTAGGGCTCGATGTGGATGTCACTGGCGCCGTCTTTGGCCGCTTGGGTCAGCAGCGCATTGAGCATGCGGATGATGGGCGCGTCGTTCGCGGCTTCCAGCAGGTCTTCCACGGCGGGAAGGTCTTGCATCAGGCGCGACAAATCAACGGCCGACTCCACCTCGCCCACCACGGTGGCGGCGCTGCTTTCGTTGCCGGCGTAGGCGACTTGGATGCGCTCCATCAAGAGCGCAGCGTCTTGGCTTTCCATGCGGGCCACGGCGTAGAGCCGGTGCACCTCGGAGAGCACGCTCAAGGGCACCTCGGGCGGCGCCCACAGCACCAGCTCACCCGCCTGCTCTTCCAGCAGCAGGGTGTTGGCCTTGGCGTAGGCGTAGGGAAGGAGAAAACGCGCCATCAGTTTTGCGGGCCGGCGGCTTTCGGGCGCTCGGGCAGAACCGGGGCGCCGGTGTCGGGCAGCACGAGGTTGCGCTGCGGCTGGGCCTCTTGCTGGCGGGCGCGAATTTGCTCGTAGCGGTCCATGGTGAACTTGGCGTTGTCGTCCGCGTTGCGCATCACCACAGGGCGCAGGAAGACCATCAAATTGCTCTTCTTGCGGGTGCGGTTTTCGCTCTTGAAGAGGCTCCCGAGCAGCGGAATCTTGGAGAGGCCGGGCACGCCGTCATTGCCATCGGTGTACTCGTCGCGCATCAGGCCGCCCAGCACCAAGATGTCGCCGTCGTCCACGGTCACGGTGGTTTGAATTTCGCTCTTGTCCGTGATGGGGCCGCTGGTGGTGTTGCCGCCCGGCACCAAGGAAGAGTTTTCCTGCACGATCTTCATGCGGATGGCGCCGCCCTCGCCAATTTGCGAGGTCACGCGCAGCACCAAGCCGACGTCTTTGCGCTCCACGGTTTGGAAGGGGTTGGTGCTGCCCGTGTTGCCCTGGGTGAAGCTGCCGGTGATGAAGGGCACGTTCTGGCCGACGACGATCTTGGCCTCTTCGTTGTCCAGCGCCACCAAGTTGGGCGTGGAGAGGATGTTGGCGCCGGTCTGCGTCTCCAGGAAGTTGGCGATGGCGCCCAGCGTGTAGAAGCTGCCAATCTGTTTCAGGAAGCCGAGGTTCAAGCCCGCCGGTACACCGCCACTGGCCAGTGCCGTGCCCGCGCCGGTGCGGCCCTGGGCCACGGCGGCGCTGAGGTTCAAGATGTTGCTGTTGCCGCCGCCGAAATTGGTGCCCAGGCCGCTGAGCGTCTTGTCGCCTTTGTCGCCAAAGAGGTTCTGCCACTGCACACCGAACTGCGCTCCTTTGGTGGCATCCACCTTGACGATGATGGCCTCCACATAGACCTGCGCGCGCCGGGTGTCGAGCTGGTCGATGACCTGGCGCATCTGACGGTACAGGGGCTCAGGCGCCGTGATGATGAGCGAGTTGGTGCTCGGGTCGGCCTGCACATTGCCACCGGTGGAGGGGCCTTGGCTTTGCCCGATGGGCGCGGTAGCCGCTTGGCTCTGGGTGCCGGTGTTGCCGCCCTGCGCTGCCGAATTGATCGGCATGTTGGGGTTTTGGTTGTTGGCGGCGCCGGTGGTGAAGGCGGGGCTGCTGGAGCCACCACCTCCCGCTGCCCCATTGTTGTTGCCCGTCTGCGCGGCAAAGGCGGCGCGCAGCACTTGGGCCAGCTTCAGGGCGTCGGCGTTCTTCAGGTGCACCACGCGGATGTTGGCGGCGCCGCCACCAGCCACCGGCACGTCCATCTGCTGCACCAGCTTCTTCAGTGCGGCCAGCCTTGCCGCATTGGGCGCGCGCAAGATGAGCGCGTTGCCGCGCGGGTCAGCCAGCACGGTGTTGGCACCGCCCAGTGGCGCTTGGCCCGGAATGGCGCCAGCGCCGCTGTCGAGGCGCTGCACCAGGGCGGCGATGTCTCCGGCGACTTGGTGCTGCAGCGGCACCACTTCGACATCCGTTGTGCCTGGGGTGTCCAGGGCCGAGATGATCTTGGCAATGCGCTGCAGGTTGTCGGCGTAGTCGGTGATGACCAAGCTGTTGTTGCCCGGGTTGGCATTGATGGTGTTGTTGACGTTCACCAGCGGCCGCAGCACCGCCACCAAGTTGTTGGCGTTCTCGTGGCGCAGCAGGAAGACCTGGGTCAGCACTTGGTCGCCGCGGGCTTTTTCTTCGCCGAGCAGCACGCCGGTGGCTTGCAGCTTGGCGTCGGCTTCGGGCACCACCTTGAGCAAGCCGGCGCTGTTCACCACCGAGAAGCCGAGCCCGCGCAGCGCCGCGAGGTATTGCGCATACGCCTCGCTGGCCTTCATGGGCTGTTCGCTGTAGAGCGTCACGGTGCCCTTCACGCGCGGGTCCACCACGATGGACTGGCCGATCAAGTTGGCCATGGCCCGGCTCACGGCATCGACCTCGGCATTGACGAAATTCAGCGTCACGGGGGTGTCGTTGCGCAGCGCCGGACCGCGCGCAGCGGCCGGGGTTTGAGCCAGCGCCGGCAGGGCGATTGCCAAAGCCATGCTGATCGCCAAAAGATTGAACTTCATACCGTCATCCGATCGTGATCACTGAGCGATCACCCTGACGGCGCCCAATGATGTTGAGAAGGTTGTTGAGGGCCGACTCGCGACCCGGTGCTGCACGCGCTTCGCCTTGGAAGCGGCCTTTGCTGCTGCCGCCAAAGCTGCCGTCGCCTTGCAATTGCAAAGCGCCGTCTAGCGTGCTGAGCTGAATGCGCGCCAAGCCGTCTTGCTGGCTTTGCACCGTCAAGCGGTAACTGCCCAGCGGGGAGAGGGTGGAAATGCGGGAGCTGAGGTTGGCAAAGTCGATGTCCAACTGGCCCCGCGTGAGCCAGCGCCCGGCGGCCCACTCCAGCACAAAGTCGCGGCTGGCCAGGCGCAGCTGGCCGCCCAGCTGCAGCGTGTTCCAGGGCGTGCCCAGGCCGCCCAGCCAAGCGGCCGGCAGGCGCAGCAGCGGTTCGGCCCGGCTCGGAAGGGTGATCTTGAAGCGACCGAGACCTGGGTCGATGCGCAGGGGCAGTTCGCCCGCGCTGCAGCAATCAAGGCGCAAGCGAAGTTCAGGCGCGCCGCCGGCCCAGCCGAGCTGCCAATGCACACGACCGGGCAGGCGGCTCGCATCGCGACTGCCTGCGCCGCCGGTCAGGATCATTTCGCCCGAACCGCTCCACACGGAACCGCGGGTGTCCACCACCAAAACATGGCCGTTGCTGCTGCTGGCGACCCAGCGCGCCAGCCACACCGCAGGGGCTTGCCACACCAGAACCAGCAACAAACCCAGCAGCAAGCCGGCAATGGCCCAAGGCCGCTGGCGCACGCTGCGCCCCGGTGCACTGCGCACGGTGGCGGCTTGAGCCGACTGAAGGGCGTTCTGCAAGAGGCTCATGAGGGGTTTCCGCTGGCCAGTGCCAACACGATGCTGCCGCCGTAGCCGCGCGGGCCCTGCTGGAGCTGGGCCTCAACCGGCCGAGCGCGGGCGGCGCTGCGCACCTCCGCCAGCCAGGCGCCGATTTGCTCGCCGCTCAGGCTCTGGAAGCTCAGCGTGGCGCGGTCGCCTTGCAGTTGGAGTTTGGCGTCCGGCCCCAAGTAGGCGGTGGCGGCCTGGAGCGCTTCGGCCGCTTGGGCCGGGTTCACGGCAGGCAGTTGTTGCAGGCGCTTGGCTTCTGCGGCCAAGCTTTGCATTTGTGCCAATTGGCTGTCGAGCTGCGCCAAGCGGGCCGGCGCCTCGCGCAGGGTTTTGAGGGCGGGGTTGACCAGCAGCATCACAAAAACCAGCAGGAACAGCGCGGCGGCGGCGGCCAGAACGCCAGTGCGTTCGCGGGCGTCGAGGCGCGACCAAGCGGCGCGGTACTTTTCGAGAGCGGGCGACCAGGACTCGGGCAATTTCATGGTGTCTTGCGCTTGATGAGCAAGCGTCCTTGGTCCTGGGTCAGCGCCCAGCGTTCGCTGGCCAATTGGCTGCGCAATTGCTCGATTTGCTCGTCACTCCAGCCGCTGCGGGGCAGGCTGAGTTGACCGGGCTCGAAGTTCAGGGCTTGGATGGGGCCGCGCGCCTCGGGCCACGCCACGGACAGGGCAGCCACCAGGGCTTCGAGGTCTTGATCGCCGAGCTCACCGGTTTGGGCGCGTAGCAGGTTCAGCTCGCGCTGCATTTGCAGCAAGGGCTCTTGGATGTAACCCACGCGCGGAAAGCTGGCCTTCAGGGTGCTGCGCAGCGCGTTTTGGCGCTCGGCCAGCAGGGTGCGTTGCTGCCAAGCCAGGGCATTGATGCCCACGAGCCCCAGACCCAGCAACACCAACAAGCCGCGCCGGGCGGCGAGCCACTGGCGGTGCATGATTTGGTGGCCCAACTGGCGCAGCCAGCGCACGCCGTGCAATCGGGGTGCCAGCTCAAACTGACGAAGGTTCCAGCTGGAGCTCAAGGCCCGGTGGGCTTGCTCTGCGGTGCTGCTGACCGCCACGCGGGTGCCGAGCCAGTGTTCAGCTGCCTCCAGGGCAGCTGCGCTCGCCGTCCATTCGCTGCCCTGCACCGCAGAGGCCGGGAATCGGGCGCGCGCGAAGCCGCCTTTCAGGGGCAAGCTGCTCACGCCGTCAGCGTGGGCCCAGCGCAATTGCACGCCGGCTTCATCGGTGAAAAAGTGACCTTGCGAGCTGGCCGAGGGCCAGCTGCGGGGCAGGATGCGGTCGACCATGCGCTGCGCGCTCTCGATGCGGGTCAGGGCATCCAGGAGCGGTGCTTTGGGGGTGGCCGCCACCCAGCTCATTTCGCCGCCCACGGCTTGCTCTTCAATGGCGAGTTGCAGTTGCTCGGGGTCTTCCAGCAATTGCTCTTCGAGCAAGCCGACCAGCGCGGCGCGCCAGCGCTTGCTGCTGGAACGCGGCAAGGTGGTGCGGTGCCAGCTCACGCCATGCTCGGGCAGCAGCAGCACCAGTTGGTCGCTCTTGGGCAAGGCGGCGGGTAGGTCTTGGCCTTCGCCTTGGAGCGAGCCGTCGTCCGCCAGCAGGAGCCAGGCGAAGCTGGCCGCCGTGGGCTGGCTTTCCGCGCCAGCCAGGCGCGGGCGTTCGGGGAGGAGGAGGACGAGGGTGCTCATGGAGGGGGCAGAGGGCGGCGGATTCTAGGGAGCAAGCAAGGGCGCCCGCTTGGTGGTTTCCGCTTCGGCAAGGCTGCTCACGCGCTCTCGGCGCAGAAGGACGACTTCTTGATCTCGGCGACGCACCAGCGAGCGCTGCTCCATCACACGCTCGTCCAGGCGCAAGCGCCCGGTCACGATGTAGTGGCTGCTGTTCACGGAGATGCGCTTGTCGTCGATGGAGGGGCGCAGCGGTTCGGGGAGCTGCTGTTTGATGTCTTCAAGGCTGCGGAAAGGCTTGTTCCGCCGCACTTGCACCAAGCGCTCGGCGCTGGCGAGGTCAAGGCCCTCGACCGTGGCGGCCATGACTTCACGCGGTGCGGTGTTGAAGTTGACCGGCGTCACAGTGGGTAAAAAGGTCAGCCAGGGTTCGAGCTTGCGGCGGGAATCTGCGTCCATGCCCACCCAGGCCAGTTGTTCCAGGGTGCGGGGGCTCAAGGGGGCGTCGTCGGCATCGGGGCTGGCATGGCGGGCGCTGCGCACTTGCGCGATCCAGCGCTGCAATGCGGGGCGCGAGATGCCGGCTGCATCGGCCAGCCGGTCCATCACCCTTTGCTCCACCACGCTGGGCTCTTTGGGCTCGATGACGTTGCTCAGGTTGTAGCGCGACTGCGCGTCTTCAATGGAGCCCGACAGAAAGGCCTCAATGCCTTCGTCGCCGCTGTCGCCTTCGGTGCTGCCGCCTTGGGCTTTGTCGGCGGCGAGGAAGGTGGAGAGGCGCGCCTCGGCCAGGGGAACGGCCCAGACTTCGCCGAGGTGGTCCACGTCGCGGCTGGCGCGGTCGTCTTCGCGCAGGATGAGTCGCGCCCAGTCGAGCGCGCCCACCAAGACCCAGCCCGCTTGAGCCCGAGCGCGGTCGGCGGCTTCAATTTGCACCGCCCGGTATTGCCGCCACACCATGGCGGCGGCCAAGCTCGCCACCAGGGTGACGATGACCATGGCCGTGAGCAAGGCGGCGCCTCGGTGCGATGCGCGCTTCATGTGCCGCTCGGCAAGGCCAGTTGCCGTGTGAGCGTGCCGCTGTAGCCACTTCCGGGGCCGAACTCCAGTTGCATGCGAATGCCCTTCGGGATTTGCACGCGCGGCTCTTGCGTGGGGGGCGGATTTGAAGCGGGGTTCCCCGGGGGCTGGGTCGGATTGCCGGTGTCCTTGGGCGGCGGAGGGGCCTCGCCTCCGGTGGACATGGCGTTGGCCCAGGCGTTGTCCCAAAAGTAGAAGAGCTGCCAGCCCTGGATGCCGCGCAGCACGGGCAGGCGCTGGGCTTCCAGGGTGAGCGCTTGGTCGCTGCGCTCCCAGGTGCGGCGCAAATCGGCGAGGCCGGTGACGGGCGCCGAGGCCCAGCGGCTCCACTGCCCATCGGCCATGTACCAAACCACCACTTGCAAGCCCTGCGGCAGGCGCCGTGTCAGGCGCAGGCGCGCGCCGTCAAAGGCCAGCGGCGGCACGATGCGGCTGTCTTGAATCTGGCTGAGGTCTTGCTCCCACTGCGCCAGCGCGGTTTGCAGGAGCGCGCTGCGTTCGATGGACTCCTGCGTCACTTCCCGCGAACGCAACATGGCGTCCAGCCCGCGCCAAGCCATGGCGCTCATCACGGCCATCAGCACCAGCGCGACCAGCACCTCAATGAGTGTGAAGCCTCGACTTTTCACGTGACTCAAGGCCTGCCAATGATGGTCGAGATGGTCAACAAGCTGGGCACCTTGGCATCGCCCACCACGGCATCCACACGCCGAAAGCTTGGGTTGGGCGTGGGCCGAACCACCAGCCGGCCTTCGAACTGCATGCCCATCTGCTCGCAGCCGAAGCGGCTGTCGCCGACGCCGGGGAACTGCCGCTGCAGGCGAAGCTCGGTGAGCTGGTTCTCGGCGCACCACTGGGCGGCGCTCATCTTTTGCAGGCGCTCGGCATTGCCCGTCAGGGCGCCCGCGGCCTTGATGCCTGCGCCCAGGGCAATGGCAATGATGGCCAGCGCCACCATCACCTCAATCAAAGTGAAGCCGTTCCGTTTCAAGGTTGCACCGAAAAGGGCCGCAGGCCATCGGTGGCCAAACGCACTTGCTGTTGACCCAAGCGCAGGCGCAGGCTTTGAGCGGGTCTCAAGGGCTCGGGGCCGAGCTGCAGTTCGCGCAAATTGCCTTCCAGGTCAACCGTGACGGCTTCGCCCAGCCAGCGCTGGGGCAGCTGAATGCGCTGCGGCAGTCCTAGAAACTCAAACGGGGCTTGCCCTTCGGCCGTGCCGGGGCGCCAGCGCACGACCAAGCCGCCAGCGCGGGCTTCAGCGCGTGCGGTTTCCAGGAGGGCCACCAGGCGCTCGGCCTCGCGCTCCAGCTGGGCTTGCTGAGGGTCGCGCAGCGACAGCCCGACCAAAGCGGTGGCGATGGCGATCAGCGTCACCACCACCATCAGTTCGATCAGCGTGAAGCCTTTGGATTTACTGCCAGGAGCCGATGTCCGCATCCACACCTTCGCCACCCTCGACGCCATCGGCCCCGAGACTGAAGACATCGACTTCGCCCTTGATGCCCGGGTTGGCGTAGCGGTAAGGACGCTTCCAGGGGTCATTCGGGAGTTTCTCGATGTACACGCGCCAGTTGGGCGGAATGGTGCCGGCCGTGGGTTTGCGCACCAGAGACTCCAGCCCTTGCTCGCTGCTGGGGTAGCGCTGGTTGTCGAGCTTGTAGAGCTTGAGCGCCTGCATCATGTTGTTGATGTCGGTGCGTGCTGCCGTCACGCGCGCGTCATCGGCGCGGCTCAGCACATTGGGCACCACGAGCGCCGCCAGCACACCAATGATGACGAGCACCACCAGCAGTTCAATCAGCGTGAAGCCGGTGCGGCGAAGTAGGGCAGGGCGCATGGGAGTCGAAAGGCGGGAGTGATGCGGCTCATGATAATGGCCGCATGCTTCAACGCTTTGTGACCTTCGGTGTCTGGGCCTTGGTAGGCGGCAGCGCCATGCTGCTGGCCCTTCGGCTCTTGCCAACTCCATTGACTGCGCCCCCCGGTGTGCAGGCGCTTGCGCCCGAGGCGCCGCCGCCTGCCTCCTTGACGCGTTTGTTCGGTCAAGCCGCTGCAGAGGCCCCCCCGCCTGTGGCCGCACCCAGTGATGGACGCTTCCGCTTGCTGGGCGTGGTCGCGCCGCGCGAGGCAGGCCTGCAAACGGCGCAAGGTGTGGCCTTGTTGTCAGTTGACGGCGGCCCGCCCAAAGCATTTCGTGTGGGGCAGGTGGTGGAAGGCGGCTTGCGCTTGTTGGCCGTTGAGGCGGGTGCTGCTGGCTTGGGCCAGAACGGCGTGATCTCCGTCCAGCTTCAGCTGCAAGCGCCGCCGGCTGCCGCCACGGGCAGCTTGCCGCCACCTGCGCTGGGCCCGATGGGTGCAGGCATGCCGCCGCCTGTGCAAGCGCCACAGGTCATGCCTTCTATTCCACTGCGCGTGAGCCCACCTGACTTGCAGCCGCCCACTCGCACCATGGATGTGCCCATGCCCGCCATGGAAGAGCGCAGCCCCGACAGCACGGGCCCGCGCCGCCCCCCGGCCATTCCTAACGTGCAGTCGCGCTGATCAAACGCCCGTAGCCGGCGTTGCTTCCGACTCGCGCACTAGCTCCATCGGTTCCGTCACCACCGTCTCGGCCGCCCCGGTCACCGCCGCTTCGACATGCGCGTACGGGTTGGCTGCGAGGTCTTGAACCTCCGACAGCAGCGCGGCTGCGCTTCGAATCAAAGGCCAGGCCAGCGCGCCGCCCATGCCGTCGCTGGTCGATAGCCCCAGCTCCAAGAGCGCACCCGCTTTGAAGCCACGCAGGGCCGTGTCGATGCCGGGGTCCTGGTTGCTGCGGCAGAACATCACGTAGTCGGTCACGGGCGCCGCAATGGAGGCGGCCACTCGCAAGGCCGCGCAGGCGGCCAGGCCATCAATGATGAGCAATTGCCGCTTGCTCGCGCCCACCAGCATGGCGCCCACCATCACGGCAATCTCGAAGCCGCCAAAGGCAGCCAAAGCGTCCATGGCTTCTAAAGCTTCGCGGTGCCGGGCCAGCGTGGCTTCCAGCAGCTCGTGCAGTTGAGGCGGGGAATCCTTCGGCAGCATTTCGGACAGCTTGCGCGAGTCAAGCCGCGCCAGCACCAAAGCGGCGCTTTCCACACTGCCTTGGCCCATGCCGGCCAGCACGATGGCATTGCCACTCATGTGGTCGGCCATTTCCATGCCCACCCGCAACGCGGCCTGCACTTGCGTGGGGTTCATGGCCAGGCCAATGCGTGAATTCCGGGTGCCGTGCGCCACTTTGCGCAGCAGCAGCTTGGGGTGCGGTGCCAGTTCATCGGCCAAGCCGCAATCGACCACCAGCAATTGCAGGCCATGGAGCCGGGCGATCACCGCAGCGGGCAGCCGAGATTGAAGCGCCAAGAGCGCTTGTGCGTGGCTGGTGCGCCCATAAGGCAAGGGTAGGCCATCCACCGCCAGACCGTGATCGGCCGCGAAGATCGCCAGGACCGGGTCGCGGAACCGAGGGGTCAGCGTGTTTTGCATGAGGCCCAGGCGCAGCGCCAGCGCCTCCAACTGCCCGAAGCCCCCGGCGATGCTGGCGTGGCGCGCCAAACGCTCGCGCAACTGCTGCTCCAGTTCCGGATTGGCAGTGGGTGAGATCAGCGACTCATGGATCGACATGCCCTGCGGCCCCCATTTGTGTAGCGAATTGTGTTTCTTTTGGTGGAATGCTAGTTCAAGCTAGGGCGCCCTAAGGGGCGAGTCGATGGTGCTTATTCACCTTGTCCCTGTCGGTGCCGGTCGACACGACCACTCGGTGGCCTCAAGGCCAAGTCGGTTTGGTGACCATCAACCAGAACACCACCACCATCGCCGCAAAGGCGGGGTAGCCCAGCCACTCCCAGGCTTTTTGGTAGCGGCCATACAGCGTTGGCAGGGCTTGGTGGGTGCGCAAGGCTTCCTCGGCCAGCGCTTTCATGCGCAACTGCAGCCAAACCACCGGCAGCCAGCAGGCGCCGGCGAAGAGGTAGAGGGCGATGGACGCCATGAGCCAAGGCGTGTTGAGCGGCCAGCCGGCCAAATGCACCATGGCCAAGCCCGTCAAGGG
>JBKCVH010000082.1:0-2881 GCA_046317675.1 Burkholderiales bacterium | reverse complement strand
TTCTAGCAGTGGGGTTGCCTGGGCTGACGGGCCGGCAAATGAAAGGCCAAGCGCCAAGGCGCCGAGTGAAAGGTGGAAGCGTCCGGAACGGGATTGAGTCGACATCACATACTCCTTGAAAGACATCGGGGCGCAGGTCTTTCGTGAACCTGCGCCGCCATGTTCAAGGCGCGGATGTGCCCGCGAAAAAGGTCACGGGCATCGCTTTTTGTCAGGCGTGACGAAGGGCAGGGTGGCCACGTCGCAAGCCTTACAGGAAGCGCTCCAAAAGCCGCCGCGAGTGCCGGTCCA
Organism: Burkholderiales bacterium; assembly: GCA_046317675.1. GTDB lineage: Bacteria > Pseudomonadota > Gammaproteobacteria > Burkholderiales > Burkholderiaceae_C > Inhella. The sequence continues at coordinate 2,590 of JBKCVH010000082.1, read as the reverse complement.
GCGCCCAGCGGTCGGGCACATGCAACTGCAGGCCGTGGTTGCTGCTGATGAGCAGCCGCCCCTCGCCCAAGCGGCGAATGTCTTCCTCGCTCTTGAGCAAGAACTGCAGCGGGCCTTTGTCGGTCTCCACCGTCCATTGGCTCGGCGTGCTGAAGGTGCTGACGGCCACCAAGCGCTGCATTTGCGGGTGGAATTCGCGCTGCGCCAACTCGGCGTTGATGAAAGCCTGTTGCTCGGCCGGCAGTTCGGCCAGGCGTGGAATCCAGGCGCGTTCGTGGCCATCGGTGCCGATCAGGCTCAGTCCGTCATCGGGCGCGCTGATGGGGTGGGCGCGCACGGGGGTGACCACCTCGCCGTCGCACAGGAGCTTTCCGAATTCGTCACGGCCGAGCTTCATGCTGAGGCCTCCACATGCTGGTTCGGGTTGGGCGCCACCACCATCAGGCCGCTCTCGTCGCTTTCTTCGGTGCGGCGCACCTGCGCTTCCCACAGGCGCCAGTAGTGGCCTTGTTTCTCAATGAGTTCATCGTGCGGGCCGAGCTCCACGATCTCGCCCCGGTCCATCACCACCAACCTGTCAGCCTTGCGCAGCGTCGAGAGCCGGTGGGCAATGGCGATGGTGGTGCGGCCCTTCACGAGGTTGTCCAGTGCCTTCTGGATTTCCTTCTCAGTCTCGGTGTCCACCGCGCTGGTGGCTTCGTCGAGGATCAGGATGGCCGGGTCAATGAGCAGCGCGCGGGCAATGGAAATGCGCTGGCGCTCGCCGCCCGACAGGCCTTGACCGCGCTCGCCCACGAGGCTGTCGTAGCCATGCGGCAGGCGCAGGATGAACTCGTGTGCATGGGCAGCGCGGGCGGCGGCGACGATCTCGTCGCGCGTGGCGCCCGGTTTGCCGTAGGCGATGTTCTCGGCAATGGTGCCGAAGAACAGGAAGGGCTCTTGCAGCACGAGGCCGATGTGGCGGCGGTAGTCGGCCACGGCGATGCGGCGCAGGTCCACGCCATCGACCTTGATGGCGCCTTCGGTCACGTCATAAAAGCGGCAAATCAAGTTGACGAGCGTGCTCTTGCCCGAGCCGCTGTGCCCCACGAGGCCGACCATTTCGCCAGGGCGAATGTCGAGGTCCAGGCGCTTGATGACCGAGCGGCTGCCGTAGCGGAAGTTCACGCCCTGCAAGCTGATCGCGCCGCTGGCCTTCTTGAACGGCAGCGGGTCGACCGGGTCGGGCACGTTGGAGACGTGGTCGAGGATGTCAAAGATGCGCTTGGCGCCAGCGGCCGCTTTTTGGGTGACGGAGACGATGCGGCTCATGGAGTCGAGCCGGCCATAAAAGCGCCCGATGTAGGCCAAGAAGGCGGTCAAGGTGCCGACCGTGACCGAGCCCTGGCTGACGAGCCAGATGCCGACGGCCCAAACCACCAGCAGGCCGAACTCGGTGAGCAGGCCCACCGTGGGGCCGAACAGGCTCCAGGTCTTGTTCAGTTTGTCGTTCACCGCCAGGTTGTTGGCATTGGCTTCTTTGAAGCGGGTGGCTTCGCGCTTCTCTTGCGCAAAGGCCTTGACGACGCGGATGCCGGGAATGGTGTCGGCCAGCACCGACGTGACTTCGCCCCAAACGCGGTCGATCTTTTCAAAGCCGGTGCGAAGGCGGTCGCGCACGGTGTGAATCAGCCAGGCGATGAAGGGCAGCGGCACCAAGGTGGCCAGCGCCAAGCCGGGGTGGATGCTGAAGAGGATGAAGGCGGTCATGGCCAGCATCAGCACGTCGGAGATGAAGTCCAGTGCGTGCAGGCTCAAGAACACCGAGATGCGGTCGGTCTCCGAGCCAATGCGCGCCATCAGGTCGCCGGTGCGCTTGTTGCCGAAGTATTCGAGCGACAGGCCCAGCAAGTGGTCAAAGGTGGCGGTGCGCAGGTCGGCGGCAATGCGCTCGCTCACCAGGGCGAGGATGTAAGTCTTGGCCCAGCCGAGCAACCAGCTCACCATGGCGGCGCCAAACAAACCGGCCAGCAGCATGGCCACCAGCATGTTGTCGATGGGGGCGCCGTTCTGGAAAGGAATCAGCACCTTGTCCATGAGCGGCATGGTCAGGTAGGGCGGCACCAGGGTGGCGCCAGTGGCACCCATCATCAGCAGGAAGCCGATGATGAGTTGCTTCTGATACGGCTTGGCAAAGCGGCCCAGGCGCAGCAGCACCCAGGTCGAAGGGGGGGTGAGCAGCTCCCGGTCGAAGGCGTCGGATTCATCGTCCTCCACATCCTCCAGGCGCCCGCCCTTTTGCAACTGCTCAAAGGCTTCCACGAAGCGCTGCAGTGAGGCTTGCTCGGCCAGGGTGTGCGGAAACTGCGCCAAGCGCCGTTGTGCGTCTTGCAATTCCAACTGCGCCAAGCCGCCGCTGTCTTGGCTTCTGAGGCGCAGCTCAGGCGCGATTGGCCAATGGCGCCACGCGGCGCTGTCGCCATCCCAGGCAAGCAGGCGCTTGGCGGTGAGGGCCAAAAGGCCGCTGCCGAAGCGCAGGCTGGGGCTCAAATCCAGCAGCGCCGCCGCCTGCAGCGCTTCCCCTGGCGCCAACTCGGCCTGCAAACTGCCC
>JBKCVH010000081.1:0-8064 GCA_046317675.1 Burkholderiales bacterium | reverse complement strand
AGTTTTGCCGGCATCGCACCGGGCAGCGCGATCGCCTTCGTGCTTGCGCAATTGGCCGGCGCGGGCATCGGTGCCTTCCTTCACGGGCTGCTCAACGAGCGCCCGCGTCTGGAGACCCGACCCGGCGTGGCGGAGGCGTTGCGCGCAATAGTTGTTGAGACTCGCGCAGAAGTAATGAGACTGGCGCGCAGGAGTTGCTGAGACTGAGCTGCGACTTGCCTATGGAGCGTGGCTTCCTGGGCTCAGGGTGTGTGCGAGCGATGCTGTGGTGCGAGGGGCAGCCATACAGCGTTGTCGGTCACTCGGGCGCAAAGGCCGAACTCACGCGGACTGGCATCAAGCGGTCGCTTGGCCCGGCGACCGCGAACAGCACGGAAGGTCAGCAGTACGAGGTACAGCGGTCGTTGGACTCAAGCAGGTCCAGCTGTCGGCTGCTCGGTCTTCGGTTCGAAGCGTGTGCAGCGTGTGCAGCGCGGGCCAGAGGCCGCGGCCTGCGCCTTCAGGCCATCTGGCCTCGCGCGCGGCTGCGCACCAACTCTGCCGTCAGAAGAGCCAGCTCGGTTCGGTTGCTGACCGCCGCCTTGCGGAAGACGGCGTGTATCTGGTTGCGGATGGTGTTGGGGCTGGAACCCAGCTCGCGTGCGATGTGCTTGTTGCTCAAACCGCGGGCGAGCAGCTCGAGGATCTGGATCTCGCGGGCCGAAAAAGCAAACCAATCCAGGCGATCTTCGGCCGAAGCGACAGCGGCAACCCGGGGCGCCGGCCTCGAGCCCAGGCATTGGTGCACCTTGTGCGTGAGCGCCTCAGTCAGTGCCTTGGCTTCTGCACCTTCGGCCCAGGGCTGCATCGAGCTGATGACGCAGAACACGGATTCATCGCCACGCAGCGTGCTGGCATGCACGGCGAAGCGCCGCCCATGGCGCGAGGGCAGCGCCAGCAGCCGCTTGCCGATGCACATGCAGTCGCCTAGGTCGATGACGGTGGGCGCCCGAAGCGTGCTCCACACGGCTAACAGCGAAGCGCAGTGGCTTTGCAAGGTCGAAGGGTCGTCATGAACCTCTCCTTCGTGGTGCAGCACCTGAGTGATCCGAACCGACCGCCTACCCAGCTCGCACAGGCCGATGGCCAGGAAATCGACCGCCAGCCCTTCGAGTCGCCCGCGCTCTCCAGGCTCGAAGGGCACCAGCCCATCATCGCGGGGCGGCGGCTCGGCGGCGAAGTCCCGCGCCTTGTGCGACGACACCCCCTGGTTACTCTGCAACACCACTGCGGCTCCCTTTGACCTCGCTGCACACACGATGGCGACAGAACGACGAGCAAGTTTAGGGAAGGGGGACGGCCGCTGCATCCCCTAGCTGACGATCGGTTGCAAAAGCCGGGTCCCGGAGCAACAGCGAATCCTCGAACACCGTCATGCCCAGGCGCACGGCTTGCCGCTGCCGCATGCTCTCCGCCCACGCCTCGATGTGCGGGCGCACGGGCGCTCGGGCCCTCCTCAGGTTGAGAAGCGCGGGCCGCAGAGCCTGCCCGCGCCCCGTGCGACGCGGCACCCCCGGGACCTCACGCAAGGCGACCCACCAGGGGTAGATCGCGATGTCGGCGATCGAGTAGTCGGTACCGGCCACGAAACGGTGGTCCTTCAGATGAGTCTCGAGCACGGACCACAGGCGCTGCAGCTCAAGCGAGAAGCGTTCCAGCGCCAAGGGCAGCTTGCGCGGGCAACGTCGACCGAAGTACGCCATCTGCCCGCCGGCCGGACCGATGGCACTCATTTGCCACATGAGCCACTGATTCACGGCTGCGCGCCCGGCCAGACCGTCGCCGGCAAGCCTGGCGTGCTTGTCGGCCAGGTACTGCAGGATGGCGCCCGACTCCCAGACGATCACCGGCGCCCGCGTGCCACCCCCGCTGCCGTTGGCCACGCCGTGATCCACGATGACCGGCTGCTTGCCGTTGGGGTTGAGGCCTTGAAAGTGCGGCTTGAACTGGTCGCCACACTCGATGTCGACGTGGTGCAGGGTGGCGCGTTCACCGAACTCCAGCAGCGCAATCGCCACCTTGCGGCTGTTGGGCGTGGCGCCGCCGTAGAAGTCGATCATGGACCCGCTCAGCAGCAGCCGCTGCCGGGCGCGCAGCTGCTGTCGGCCGCGACTTGGCCGACGAAGGCCTGCAGGCCCTTGGTGACTTGCGGATGGCGCAGCGCAGGGGTGTTGCAGTCGAATGCTTGTGCCTGTTCCAGCGGTGGTTCGTGTTCGGCCCGCAGGCCGACAAACTGGCCGTCGTATGGCGCCTGGCGCAGCAAGTCGTAGGTCTTGGCGCATACCGCCACGCGCGCACCGCGGGCATACACATGCCCGTCGTCGTCGCGCACCTCGCGCCAGGGCCCGCGGTAGATGACGGCCTGTCCGAGTTCCCAGCATGGCCCTTGTTTGCCCTTGAAGGCCTCGATGAGCCAAAGGCGCACATCGGCCCCTTCGATGCGGTCAACCGGCCTCCCGCCCGCGGCGTGCAAGCTGATGCCATGAAACCCCGCAGCCTCAAATGCGGTGAGCGACGCGGCCTCGGTGGGCAAGGCCAGAGGTATGGGGTCGCCTAGGCCCCGAAGCACGTGGCGGCCGGCCACAGGTTCGTCCACCAGCAACAGCGGGCACAGCACGCGGCCGCCACGCCGCAGCGTACGCAAGGCTTCGGAGAGGGCGGCAGCGCCGTCAGCCTGCCACCCGTATCGGTTGAGCGGGAAGTCGGCCACCAGCAGAGCCACCGAGTCGGCCTCTACGGCCGGTTCCTGCATCGCGGCGTGTTGCAGATCATCTTGCAGCGCCAGGTACTGCTCCAGGTCGCGCACCGGCGCGCGCTCCAGCGCGCTGTTCAGGCGGGCGGCGTCCTGCTGCAGATTGGTAGCGCGCAGCAGCCGCGTGACCTGTGGCTGGAAGCGCCCGAGCGCCTGCGCCGAGCGCCGCAGGCGCCGCGAGTCGGCGTCGGCCAGCTGCAAACGCGCACCCTGCGGGCATTGCCAGGCGGGCAGCAGGCCACAGAGATCGCCTCCCCACCACAGGGCCCGGTCTCCCGAAGAGACGGCGACGTCGGTCGCGGCCTGCAGCCGGCTGGCCAGTATGGCGGACGAATCGGCCCAGGGATCGCGAGAGCGCGTCGTGGCATCAGGGCGTTCCAGGGGTGCGTTCATGCTGCCTCGCTCGTAAAGCTGCGACTAGGCGCCTGCCGATACTGCACCTGCGGCGCCAGCTGGTCTTTGAAGGTCTGCAAGTAGCGCTGCAAGGCCGGTGATGCGGTCACGAAACGCTGCTGGCAGATGTGGATGCTGGCCAGGCTCGTCGCGGGGACCGCGCAGCCCTGCGCGCGCAGCGCCTCCAGCCAGCGCGTCTCGAACCGCCATCCATAGGCGCCGATCTGGAGATTGGTCTGGGCGAAACTGAGGTACGCGCGCTGACGAACGTTCAGGCTTTTGAGGTCCACATCGTCGAGCGCTCGGTAGAACACCACCGCCTTGGGCCTTGTCACGTCGCAGAACAAGCGCCACAGCGCCTGCATCGACGGTGAAGCGTCGGCATCGGCCACCAGGTTGGCGTGGGCGCCGTCAGGCAGCCAGCGCAGCGCACCGCTCAGCGCGGCTTGGAAGGCGTCCTGGTGCAGCAGGTTCAGCGGCTGCTCGGTGGCCACGGTATGCAACTCGTCGTGGTAACGGTCGGTCAGCAGCCGCTCGATGCCCATCCACTGCTGGTACAAGCCGTAGCGCTTGCCGCTGTAGCGCCCGTCGCGCGAGTCGCCCACTACGATCGACGGGCGCAGCACCAGAAAGGGCACACCGCAGGCGGCGACGACGCGCTCGGCCTCGCGCTTGGTGCGTGTGTAGGCCGTGGGGTCCGTGGCCGGCTCGTCCAACGGCCTTTCGGGAACCGGGGCGCCGCTGTAGCCCGCTGCATAGGCCGTGGAAACGAAAACCACGAGGCGCACGCCGGCGGCTTTTGCAGCGCTCGTCAGTCGGCGCGTGAACTCGACATTGACCGCCAGCAGTGCCGCTTCGTCGAAGTAGTCGAGGCAACCCGCGCAGTGCAGCAGCACCTTTACGCCGTGCGCTCGCATCAGCGTTTCAAGCGATGCCTCGGTCTGCGCCTCGGCGCCGGCCCAGGCAACCGTGCTGACACGAGCGGCCAGCGCATCGGCAGGCTGGCCGAGCGCTGCCCATTCGCGTGCGAGTTCCTCCGGCACGCCGCCATCGGCCGGTGCCTTGCGCGTGGGCAGCACCAGATGGTCGGCCCAGCCGTCGGCCAGCAGCTGCGCAGCGGCCAATGCGCCCAGGTAGCCTGTGCCACCGGTGATCAGCACACGGCCGCCCGGGCGGGGCGCTTCAAACAGGCGATGCATCGGTCGCTCGCGGGTGCTGAGCCTGCAGCCGAACCAGGGACTCGCGAAGCAGCTCGGGCCCCGGCACACCGCCGTAGGACACCACGTGCTGATCCACGATCAGCACCGGGAAGGCGCTCAGACCCTGCGTCATGAACAGCTGCGTCACCTGCTGCGCCAGACGCTGCTGCGGGCCGTCGAGCTGCGAGGCGATGCGGCTGATGATCGACTGCGCGTGCGAGATCGTGATGCGCAGCACCGGCCAGTCGAGGCCCGCCTGCGCCAGCGCCTGCCGGCACGCCGCCTCGGTGCGCTCATCCACATCGGCCATGCCGGTGCTGCAGCAGCTTGCGGACACCACCACGGCCACGCGCGGGCTCAGGGCCTGCGTCACGGTGCCGGCGTCCTCGGGCGAGACCTTTTTGAACAGACCAAACATCTCCGTGCTCCTCGTTGTTGATCAAACGACCGCAGACACCACAAGCCCCAACACCACGGCGCAACCGACCACGGCCACCGTATGCGCGAGCAGGAGCTGCCAGCGGAACATGCGCAGCAGCAGCACCATCTCAGGCAGGCTGGTGCCGATCGCCGCTACGAGCAGCGTCACCAGCGGCCCGACCGGGAACCCCTTGGCCAACAGCGCCAGGCCGATCGGGATTGCTGACACCGGCGAGACGTACAGCGGCACGCCCAGCAGCGCACAGGCCGCATACAGCAGCGGCGTGGGCACGGCGCCCACCCATCCCACCACCCAGGCCTGCGGGATCAAGCCGTAGATGAGCCCGCCGATGACGATGCCCACGGCCAGGTAGGGCGCGACCTTGCGCAGTTCTTCAACCGCAGCCATCCAGGCCATGCGGCCGGCGGGTCTCCAGCCTGGCCAGCGCCGGCCACCGCTGCCAACGAACACGCCTTCGGCCACCGGCGCATGCTCCAAGGTGACGTAGCGGCCCAGCCCCAGGCGCTGCGCCCAGACCCCCAGCGCGGAGGTGAGCAGGAGCCCCACGACCAGGAACACCAGTGCCGGCAGCGGACCATAGGCCGTGAGAAGCAGGATCATCACGCCTTCGTTCACCACCGGCGAAGCGATGAGAAAGGCAAAGCTCGGCGCGAAGGCCACGCCGGCGCGCAACATCCCGGTCAGCACAGGGATCGTGCTGCAGGAACAGAAAGGCGTGACCACCCCGCCGAGGCTGGCCAGGGCGCTAGAGCGCCAGCTCGACATCGTCGCCCACGAAGCCCCTGCGCTCAGTGACGGTGCGCGCTGCTGCACAACCACGACAAGCCATGTGATGGCCAGAAACAAGCCGACGAGCAGCGCGCCGTCCATCAACACGAACTTGAAGAACTCCGACACGCGCGCGTCCATCGAGAGGCGCCGGCTCAGGCATCAGCCAGAGCCCGGCCGGCGGCGGGCATGCCGCCGTAGGACTGCATCGATTCGATCAGCGGCGCTGTCACCGTGGGGTCGAAGCCGGCGCGATCAAGTGTCTCTATGGAGGTTTCGAGCGCTTCGACGCGGATGGCGTCGATGTCGGTCTTCAGTTCCCCCAGCGACAGCGACCCGCAGTCGATCGAGAGCCGATCGCACAGAAAGTGGCAACTCGTGCTCACCATGCCGAACAGTTCGGGCATGACACGGTGGTGGGCCCAGCGCAGGCTGTCGTGCACAGCGGCGCTGTCCTGTTGCAGCAAGCTGCGGATGCGCGCCAGGCCGATGGACAGGTGCTCAAGTTCGTCTTCGAGAATCTTGCCGGCCAGCGCAGAGGTGTCCGGGTCGCCCTGGCGCTCCAGCGTGCGGTACAGGACGATGGCCATGGTCTCGGTCATCAAGTCCTGGATGACGAGGCAGGCGGCCAGATCCTTGTTGGCGACCGCCGTGCTGAAGTGGCGCCGAATGTTGAACCACTGCGGCTCGACGATCTCGCGCATCACCTGGTAATCATGCCTCTTGCCGAGGCTGGCCAGCATCAGGATGTGCTTGCTCTCTTCGTGCGCTTGGTTGACGGTGTCGATCTTGCTGTCGGTGTCCGGCATCAGCGGAACCATCTCGGAGTAGTTCTCCACCGCCATCACCTCGCCCGAGATGGCGTTCGACGTGATGTAGGCCATGAGGTTGAAGTAGCCCGTGCCCACGCCCGCAGCCTGAAGCTCGCTGCGGCGGCCCGGACGAAGGTCAACCGCAGCCAGCGCGGCGGCGGCCGGCTCATCACGAACAGCGCTCTGGTTCATATCTATTCCCTCCGGTCCACACCGACACCCACCGGGATGCCTTCTGCAATGAATTGGAAGGGAAGGCGACAGTGCGAGAAATAGTACATAGCTTCTATTGCTGCACCGCCGCATGAAACGCAGGATGCAGCGCGTCGTTGGGGCTCCTCAGCCCAGGGAGTCCGGCATGAACAGCGGTTGGCGGTGGGGGCAATGGGCGGTGGCCTCGGTGGTCTCGGTGGCCGGGGTCGGCCTCGTGGGCTGCGGCCGGCCCGCTGCCGACGAGCAACGGATGAGCGTGGTGGGCTCCAGCACCATCGCACCGCTGATGGGGGAGATCGCCAAGCTGCACGAAGTGCGCCACCCCGGAACCCGCGTGGACGTGCAGACCGGGGGCAGTACACGCGGCGTCGTGGACGTGCGAACGGGCGTGGCCCACGTCGGCATGGTGTCGCGGGCGCTCAAGCCCGACGAGGCCGACCTGCAACGGGTGCTGATCGCGCGTGACGGCGTGGGCGTCATCGTTCATGGCAGCAATCCGGTCAAGGCGCTCAGCCGCGACCAGGTGGCCAGTGTCTACCGCGGCGCCATCCGCAACTGGCGCGAGTTGGGCGGCCCTGATCTGCCAATCTCCGTCATCAGCAAGGCCGAGGGCCGTTCCACTCTGGAGGTGTTCTCAGGCTACTTCGCCGTGCCCTACAAGGAAATCAAGGCACAACTCGTGATCGGCGACAACCAGCAGGGCATCCAGGCCGTGGCGGCATCGCCGGGCGCCATCGGCTACGTCTCGATCGGCAGTGCCGAGTTCGAGGCCCGCCAGGGCACGCCGATCCGGCTTGTTGCCATTGACGGCCAAAGCGCCTCCACAGCCGCCGTGGCAGCCGGCACATACGCCGTGGTGCGCGAGCTGAACCTCGTGTTCAAGCCCGACGCCGGCCCGGCGGTGCAGGCGCTGCTCGCCACTGCCCGCAGCGCCGACGCGGCCCGCGTGGTCGAGGCCCAGTTCTTCGTGACCACAAAGCCTTGACCATGCTGCCGTGGGCCGTCTCGACCGTGGCGCCATCGAGCAGGGATCGCGGCGGATTGCAGCGGCGCAGCGAGTCGCTGTTCTGGCTCGCAACGGCGCTGGCCGCCGCGGGCACCGGCATGGTGGTGCTGCTGATCGGCGCCTACGTGTTGCACGAGTCCTTGCCGCTGCTGCTGCGCGAGGGCTTGGCAGCCTTCCTTGCGGCGCCAGGCTGGTGGCCGCTGGAAGGCCAGTACAACCTCGTTCCGATGTTCGCGGCCAGCGCCGCGCTGACGGTGGGTGCGCTCGTGCTCGCGCTGCCACTGGGGGTAGCCTGCGCGCTGTATGTGGAGTTCCATGCGCCGGGCTGGCTCGCGACGCTGGCGCAACGCCTGGTGGAAGCGAGCGCGGCCGTGCCTACGGTTATCCATGGTCTGTGGGGAGCGACGGTGTTGGTTCCGCTGTTGCAGACGGTGCAGCCG
>JBKCVH010000080.1:0-13052 GCA_046317675.1 Burkholderiales bacterium | reverse complement strand
GATCGGGGCCGGACCCCGCGAGGCGGGGGGCGCGCGGGTCTGGTTGCGCGCGGCCAGTTTGAGCACATCGTGCGCGGCGCGCTGCACCTTCATGCCCACATCCACCATCAGCGAGCGCGCCAGCTTGATGGTCTGCGGGTTGGTGGCGTTGAGCATGAACATGGCCGCCGCATTGCCCGGGCGCCAAGTCTTCTGGCCCATCTTGCGCAGCAGGTTGCGCATGTTCATCGACACGTCACCGAAGTCGATCTTCACCGGGCACGGCGAAGCGCACTTGTGGCAGACGGTGCAGTGGTCGGCGACGTCCTCGAACTCCTCCCAATGCGCGATCGAGATGCCCCGGCGGGTCTGCTCCTCGTAAAGGAAGGCCTCGATGAGAAGCGAGGTGGCGAGGATCTTGTTGCGCGGGCTGTAGAGCAGGTTGGCACGCGGCACATGCGTGGCGCACACTGGCTTGCACTTGCCGCAGCGCAGGCAGTCCTTGATGCTGTCGCTGATGGCGCCAATCTCACTGCGCTGCATGATCAAAGACTCATGCCCCATCAGCCCAAAGCTGGGGGTGTAGGCATTGGTCAAGTCGGCGTAGGGAATGTCTTTGTCGGTGCCCAGGCGCAGCAGCTTGCCCTTGTTGAAGCGGCCTTCGGGGTCGATGCGGCGCTTGTAGTCGGTGAAACCGGCCAGTTCGGCGTCGCTCAGAAACTCCAGCTTGGTAATGCCAATGCCGTGCTCGCCGCTGATGACGCCATCGAGCGAGCGCGCCAGCTTCATGATGCGTGCCACGGCCTCGTGGGCCGTTTGCAGCATCGCGTAGTTGTCGCTGTTCACCGGAATGTTGGTGTGCACATTGCCGTCGCCGGCGTGCATGTGCAGCGCCACCCACACGCGGCCTTTGAGCACCTCGCCGTGGATGCGCTTCATCTCCAGCAAGATGGGCTCAAAAGCGGCGCCGCTGAACACCGCCTGCAGCGGCTTTTGAATCTGCCGCTTCCAGCTGGCGCGCAGCTCATGGCTCTGCAGCTGATCGAAGTAGCCGGCGACGGGCCGCTCCCGAGCCGGCGGCACCCCCTCGGGGGGTGGCGTAGGCGAAGCCGAAGACTGGGGGCTCCATCCGTCCACGCCGTCGAGCCAGCCTTGCCAGAGCGCGCGCACCTCGGCGAGCAGCGCCTGCGCTTGCTGCACGCGGTCTTCCAGCAACTCGCTGCTGGCGATTTCGCTGGCGTCGTCGCTCTTGCCGAGCGGCAACTTGCCGGCAAAGAAGTCCTGCAGCTTGCCAACCAACTCCAGCTTGTTACGCAAGCTCAACTCGATGTTGATGCGCTCAATGCCCAGCGTGTACTCGCCCATGCGTTCGAGCGGAATCACCACGTCTTCGTTGATCTTGAAGGCATTGGTGTGCTTGGCAATGGCCGCCGTGCGTTTGCGGTCCAGCCAGAACTTTTTGCGCGACTCGGCGTTCACCGCCACAAAGCCTTCGCCGCTGCGCGCGTTGGCGATGCGGATGACTTCGCTGGTGGCGCGAGCCACTTCGTTGTCGTCGTCTCCCACGATGTCGCCGATCAGCACCATCTTCGGGAAGCCGCCGCGCTTGCTCTTGGTGGCGTAGCCCACCGCCTTCAGGTAGCGGTCATCCAGGTGCTCCAAGCCAGCCAGAACGGCCTTGCCTTCTGTGGCCGAGGCAAACAGGTAGTCCTTGATCTCAACGATGCTCGGCACCGCATCCTTGGGGTTGCCAAAGAACTCCAGGCAGACCGTGCGCACGGCCTTGGGCATGCGGTGCACGATCCAGCGCGCGCTGGTGATCAAACCATCGCAGCCCTCTTTCTGGATGCCCGGCAGGCCGGCCAGGAACTTGTCGGTGACATCTTTGCCCAGGCCCTCTTTGCGGAACACTCGGCCGGGGATGTCAAGGCGCTCCGTCTTCTCCAGCTTCTTGCCCGTGGCGTCGAAGTACTTGAGCTCAAAGCTCGCCATTTCCACGTCGTGGATCTTGCCAAGGTTGTGGTTGAGGCGGACCACTTCGAGCCATTTGGCTTCGGGGGTCACCATGCGCCAAGAGGCAAGGTTGTCCAGCGCCGTGCCCCACAGCACCGCCTTCTTGCCGCCGGCGTTCATGGCGATGTTGCCGCCAATGCAACTGGCCTCGGCGCTGGTGGGGTCCACCGCGAACACAAAGCCATGCAGCTCGGCCAAGTCGGCCACGCGCTGCGTGACCACACCGGCTTCGCTGAAGATGGTGGCCACTTCCACATCGAGCCCAGGCAGTTTGAGCATCTCGACGCCGCGCAAGGCTTCTAGCTTTTCGGTGTTGATGACAGCGCTCTTCCACACCAAAGGCACGGCGCCGCCGGTGTAGCCGGTGCCGCCGCCCCGGGGAATGATGGTGAGCTTGAGCTCGATGCAGGCGGCCACCATGCGCGCCATTTCCTCTTCGGAGTCGGGCGTCAGCACCACAAAGGGGTACTCCACGCGCCAGTCGGTGGCGTCGGTCACGTGGCTGACGCGCGAGAGACCATCGAACTTGATGTTGTCTTTGGCGGTGACTTTGCCCAGCACCTTGGTGCTGAGCTTGCGCAGGTCGTACACCTCGCGAAAGCGCGCCGCAAAGCGGTTCACTGCCTCGCCGGCCAGCTGAAGCAACTCGGCCACGGCGGCGTCGCGCTGGGGGTCGACTTGAGGGTTGCGGCGCTTGTCCACCTCGCGCAAGCGGTGCATGAGCGCGTCCACCAGGGCTTGGCGGCGCTTGGGGTTGGCCAGCAGGTCGTCTTGCAAATACGGGTTGCGCTCCACCACCCAGATGTCGCCCAGCACCTCGTACAACATGCGTGCACTGCGGCCGGTGTTGCGCTGCTGGCGCAAGGAAGAGGCCAAGTCCCAGGCACGCTCCCCGAGCAGGCGCAAAACGATTTCGCGGTCGGAGAAGGAGGTGTAGTTGTAGGGAATCTCGCGCAGCCGAACGGGGCCGTCGGCATCCAAAAGGGCCTCAGTTGCGGGGTCAGGCAAGGTGGCGAGCGTCGGCAGCGGCGCGTTCATGGGGTCAACTTCAGGGCCGGCGGACGGCCGTTGTGCGGCTTTCTCCTAAGAGAAGCGCGCTAGCAGGAGGTAAGCCCCGAGGTTACCGCAGGGGCCTTCGCACCTACGGAACGCAGGGTCTGCCTCATATAGCTACGAAAGCAGCCGCGCCAGGCTGTCCCAGCGCAGAGACCAGCCCGCCAAACCCGCCAGGCCAATGGCCACGCCCAAAGCGGTGGGCACCATGGACACGATGAGCAGCCACCACAGCTTGGTCAGGGCCGTGACCGCCAAGAGGGCAATGGCGATGGCCAACAGGGCCTCCGAGAGGTCGAGTTGGTCGTCGCGCACATTGAGCTCGGCGTAGCTGCGTTCAGCCGCTTCGGCTTTAACGCGAACGGCTTCTTTCTTTTCGGCTTGGTCTTGGGCGCGCGCGCGGTAGCGGGCAATGTGCGCATCAAAGGCGGACTGCTGCGCTGCGGGCGCCAAGCTGCGAGCCAACTCCAGCTCGGTGGCGGTGGCTTCGGCCAGTTCTTCGCGCAGTTGCCGGGCTTGGTAGAAGCCCCATTGGTCGATCTTCTCGGCCTGCGCCGACTGCATGGCCTGCACGATGTTGTCGTCTTTGACGGTGCAAATGGCCAGAAACGTGGACAGCAAAGCCACCGCCAGCGCCACCGTGCCATTGATGAAGGCCTCACGACGGGCTTGCGGGGTGTCGGGCTGGTCGGTGCCGCCCGCTTGCTCAATCAATTCTTGGACGTCCATTGCTCGTTCTCTCTGCATTCGTGCACGGTTTAGTTGGCGAGCAAGGCGACCTAGTTCCCCTACCCGCGTAAAGGAGCCAACTGCCAGGTGGCGATGGAACTTTTCCAGGCGGCCAGCCACACATCAGGACCACTCCACTGGATAAGAGCAGCGCCATGAAATTGACGATTGATGACAGTTTTGACATCTCCAAGTACGGCGGCAAGCTCTTCCAGGCGGACCCCATCAAGCTGGGCTACGAGATCGATATTCCTGAGGTTGAGACCGCAACACCCGAGGGCAAGGAAGCCCAGAAACTGGTGAAAGGCGCTTGGGAAGTGAAGATGGCGGCGTGGAAGAAAGAGAAAGAGAAGGAATACAAAAACGTTTTGGCCTTGACCGAAAAGGCGCTGCTTGAAACCGCCAAGAAGAAAGGACCTGAGTTCCTGAAGGCCGCCAAAGGCGACAAGGCACTGGCCTCCAACAAGCTCATGCAGTGGCTGAGCGAAGAGGCCAAGGGCGCCAACGTGATGATCAAGAACGCACTGACGACCTTCGAGGGCGTGTGCAAGAAGTTCATGGTTGAGCTCTGGGAAAAGGTGGCGGCAAGCATTGACAAGAAATTCAAGACCGCCATTCGCAATGCCAAGGTCAAGGCCGTACTGAAGATCATTGGACTGTCCATCGTTGTGGTGGCCGCTGCTGCGCTCACCATTGCCGGCGCTGTGTTGACAGCGCTTGCGGCACCCACCGGCATTGGCGCCATTGCCGGACTCGGCTTGGCGGCCGGCGGCATCGTCACGGTGGTCGGTGCCATCAAGCAGATCTACGACATTGCCGACAAGAGCTACCCAGACCACAAGAAGGCAGCCAAAACCGTTCGGGACAAGATCATTGCCCTGAGCGATGCCCTTGACTACGAGCAAAAGAAGATCGACAAGGAAAATCGCGGCGAGAAGCTCGGGCCCAAGGAGAAGATCAAGCGCCTGCTCGGGAACACCAAGGGCAAGCAGAAGGATGTGGAGACCGCCCTCGAGACCCTCAGCATGTGGACCGGCAAGATGCTGTTGAGCATCGAAAAGGGTGGCCAAGCTGAATACAAGCTCGCCGACAAACTGCAAGAGCTGGACGACGCCCTGAAGACCGCCACCGATCCCAAAGAAGTCGCGGCCATCAAGAAGCAGCAAGAGGACGGCGTGAAACAAGTCACCGAGCTGTTCCGCGCACGGGAAAACGCTCGCGGCTACCTGGGCCGCTACACCGCCATTTGCGAAGAGGCCACCAAGGTGATGCAGGACAGCGAGAAGCTCACCAGCTCCCGCTTGGGCGTCCTGTCCAGCAAGATTGAAACGCTGATGAGCTCGAAGGAGTACGAGACCTTCATGACGCTCGGCAAAGGCACGGTCGAATTCATGAAGGGCTTCATGAAGTTCGCTGCCAAGTAGGCGCGTCCAGCAGCAAAAGCCGAAGGCCTGCGCCTTCGGCTTTTTCGTTTCAGCCCAGCGACTTCAAGAGCGCATCCAGATCGCTGTCCATGCTGCTTTCGTCACTGCTGCTGGCGCTGTCGTCCGAGCCCAAGCTGGCGAGCAAAGCGTCCAAGTCGTCGCTGCTGTCGCCGGCGTCGCTGCTTGAAGAACTGTCGTCATCTAGCCCGGCCAACAGCGCGTCAAGGTTGTCGCTGCTACCACTGCTGGCGTCGGTGTCGCTGCTGTCGCTGCTGTCGCTGCTATCGCTGTCATCGTCTGCGCGGCTGGCGACGGCACTGCTCTTCGCAGCGGAGGCGCCCTTGACCGTTGCGACAACCCCGCCCGCCACCAGCTTCACAGCACCCCGGTCGGCATGCCGTGAAGGCGCCGCGCCCCCACTCAAGGCCTGCCCGCTCACCGCATTCAAGCCTGCCAGGCGCACACTGGGCTCGCCGCGATGGGCCATGAGGGCCGTGATGCCGCTGGCCCCGAGGCGGGTCGCCGTGGCGGTGTTGATCATGCGCTCGGTGCACGGCAGCGCGGTGCTGTCGCCATCAGCGTCCAGGTAGGTATAGAAGGGCAGATCGGCCACCACCGGCTGTCCTTTTTGGCCATACAGCGCCGTGAGCGCCAGCCAAGCGGGGTGACCCCACAGCAAGCCGCCCAGGCCCTCTTGTGCCGTGAATTCTTCAAAGGCCAAGCTGCTCAAAGGGTCGGTGCGGCGGCCATAGGGGTGGCGCAGCAAGAACCGGGGTCCGAGGAGCATCAGGCGGTCTGCCTCGGGCAACTGGCGCAGTTCGTCAAAGGCTTCTGCAATCAAAGGGTGGAGGTCGCGAGACAGCCAGGGGCGCTCATCGATGGCCGTGATGAACGGAGCCGCCGCGGCACTGGCAATGCGCGCCATGCGACCCAGCAGTTCGGCATGCGGGGGCGATGCTTCCATTTGGTAGAGCCCGGCCATGCAGCTGTAGCCGCCATCCTTGGACTCACCCGGGCGCGCCACGAGCAATTGGTAAAGGCCGGAGTCCGCGAGGTCGGTCGCGCTGCTCAAGTCGGCGGCCCATTCCTCTGCACTCACGTCGATCAAATGCACTTGCAGCATGGGGCCGGTTTCAAGGCGGCGCAGCAAGAAGTCCACGCCGCGCCAGAGCGACTCGGCGGCTTGAAAGTCGCTTTGGTGCAGCAAGGCCCGCAGTGCATCGGCCATGGCGGCATCCACGGTGGCCAGCAGGCCGGCTTTCTCTGGCTTGGCGGCGGGCACGATGACGGGCGACACCATGTCGCGCAGCAAGTTCGCCACGGCCGCCTCAGGGCCAGCGGCGCTGCGGCCCGTCAAGCGGGCGAAGTCGTCCAGACGCAGGCTGGGGTCTGGGCTCACGCCGCGTGCGCGGCTCTTGCGCACCCGCGTGGGTGTGCAAACTGCACCACCCGCCAGCTTGGCCACTTCAGCGGCTGCTTTGTCAAAGGTGGCGCTGTTGTTCAGGCGCTTTCGCAACCCAGTGAGCTCGCGGAGCAACTCCACCTGGCCCAGCATGGTGTCGGGGTGAAAGCTCTCCAATTCCGTGAGCATCAACTCCACCGGAGCGCCCTGCTCGCCCAGCGGCACTTGCAAGCTGCTGGCCATGCGGCCGAGGGCGGCGTCCAGCGTGTCGAACTCGACGTTCACCGGCTTGCGAGAGGCCAGGTCGCTGCCAATCTCCAGACGGCCGGCAGCAGCGCCTCCGCCGAAGTCGCCCAGCAGGGCAATGCGAATCGGGCGTTTGGCGGCCCATTCCGGCGCGCTTGCGTCCAGTTGCCCAAAGTCCAGGTTCATGCCAGCGGCTCCGTCAAAGGGGTGAAGAGGGTGCGAAATGCGGCCGCCTGCGGCAAGCCCGCTTGGCTCAGCGCGGGCTCGGGCTCATGCCCTCTGAACCACAGGCTTCGGCCCTGCCAGGCTTGGGCCAGAGCTTGCGCGGCCTGGTGGCCGAGCTGCTGGCTGAAGGGATCGGCGGCCTGGGCCATGGAACATGGCAGGGGCTGGGCCAGCAGGGCCGCCTCGACTTGATCGGGCGTCCAGTCCTGGTGAAGCGCGGCCACCGCCAAGTCTTCCAATTGGCCCGCCCAAGACCAGAGGGCCTGGGCCTGCGAAAGACCCTGCGGCAGTTCTAGGTCGGTGGCCACCATCACCAAGGGGAAGTAGCGCCCCACCCGGTCGACCGAGGGCACCATGGCCCCCACGCTCAGGCCACTGGCACCGCCATCGCCCAAGGCGCCGGGCAGCAGGGCGAAGCGCCAGGCCGGTGCCGCTAGATAGGCCTGCAGCCAGTCGTCTGACTGCTGCAAGCCCTGTAGCCCTTGGGCCAGCCAAGCATCCCAGCGCGAAACCCAATCGTGCGAGAGCCGGCGCTGCGCGAAGTCACCGAGGGCCGGGAGCTTGCCGTACCAGCCGGCCGCCGTGCCAGCGTTCACAGGGCACCCGGACAGCGGAACTGCTGCAACTCGCGCAGCCGCAATGGGTTGAACACACTGCGCGCCGTCACCTCCAGCCTCGCGCGGTGCGGTTCGAGGTTCATCACCACGGTGAACTTCTCGGGCGTTTGCGCATTAGCCTGCACTTCAAAGCGGTCGAACAGTCGGAACAGCGCCCAAGGGCCTTCGAAGACCTGCGGCGCGCTGGCCGGCAGGGTGAGCAGGCGCAACTGCGCGGTGGGCCGTGCGCCCGGCCACTGCAAGGTGATGGGCGCTCCGCCCCCGGTGGGCAAGCGAACCACTTGCCCATCGAAGTCGAACTGCAGCTCCTTCAAGCCCTCGGTGGCCTCCAGCAAGCGCACGTCCACTTGAAAGGCCGGCACCCGGCCACCACTGCGGAAGAACACATCGCGCACGCGGGCCGCGCGCTGGAAGTCGGCCAGTGCGGCAGGCGCCACGGGCCGGCTGCCGTCGCCCGTGGGCTTGAAGCTCCACGGGGTGGTGCCGATGTCCACCAGCGGCGCCAGCTTGCGCTGGAAGAAGTCGTCCACCAAACCGCCAGGGCCAAAGAGCTGGCCGAAGTCTTCGGGCTGGATGTCCGTCTTGGAACCCGACGACACCGGGTAGCGGCCGGCAATGGCGCGGCTGCAGAACTCGGTCAGCGGCTTGAGCTCGTCGTTCAGGCTGCTGCGCTCGACCATGCGGCTTTGGTTGTCGCTGGCGTCGGCCAGGGCTTCGAGCATGGAACGCACAGGCTCGGGCTGCTGCCCGGCCGCTGCCTTGATGCGCGCACCGCCGCCACCGCCACCGGCCGGGGCCGTTTTGGTCTTTTGCGCCGCGTCCACGGCGCTGAGTTGCACGTAGACCTCGTTGAAGAGCTTGAGCACGTCTTCGATGGGCGCGGGCTGGCCGGCCACCATGCGGTGCAGCGGGGCAAAGTGGTCGTCCACCAAGCGCTCGATGGGGCCGCCACGGGCACCGGCGGCACGCTGGGCCGGCTGCGCGCCCACCAAGGCCGCCAATTCGGTTTGCCGATTCACGGCTTCCAGCGCCCGCCTCTCAGCGGCACTGGCCGCAGCGGCCACGCCACTGGGCGGCGTCACGGGCTCCACCAAAGTGGTTTCTCGGGCTGCGGCGCGCAAGAAGGCGGCCAAAGGCGAGTCGACTGCCGACACGAGGCGGGCCACGTTCAGGCCTTGGTCCAAGCTGGCCAGGCGCACAAGGCGCACGTCGGCCAAGTAGGCGTCCCACTGCTTGACGTAGTCCTCCAGGTAGAGGCGGCGCACGCGCTCTGGCAGCTGCGGGTCGGGCTTGCGGGCGGGGCCACCAATCACCCAAGTTTCTTCGTCGGCCAACTGCTGGCTGATGCGGTTCAGGGAGCCTTTGAAGGCCTGCTTGTAGCCGTCGCGGGTGTAGAGCCCCGGAATGCCGCGCGTGAGCGGCTGGCCGCTGGCGCGCACGAACACATTCAGACTTTGTGGTCCGCCGGCGGCCGCCACCGTGAACTCGGGCAGGTCACTGCCCAGCTGGGCACGGCGCAGGCGGCTGTAGACGCGGTACTCCAGCGGGAAGGCCCCGAGCATTTCGCGCACGCTGGCCACCAAGGCGGTGTCCATGGGCTGCACAGGCGTCAGGCCACCACGGGCGAGCATGGCTTCCAGGTGCTGCTTGAGCCCCTCCAGTTGCTCGGGCTGCAGGCTGGCGGCCAAATTGGCGTCCCAGTCCACGCTGATCCAGTCCTTCAAGGTCTGAGGGTCCAGGTGCTCCGGTTGGTAGAGCATCAGGTAGGACTTCAAAGCCTCGTAGGCGAACTCCAAGTTGTCGCGGTTGCTGCTGCGCAGGCGTTCGGCTTGGCGGCGCGCCACGCGCGGCAGCAGGCTGCGCTCCAGCAAGCGCTGGTACGACTGCTGCGCGGCTGCATCCAGCTTGTCGCCTTGGAACAAGCCCATGGCCAAGCGCAAGGGCGGGTCTTTGAGGTCCAGGCCCGTGGGCTGGGCGGCGTCGCGAACTTGGGTGAGCACTTGCGTGACGCCCGTCAGCTCGGCGCTGCTGGTGGGCGGCAGGCTGTCCACCGCGCGCTGCAAGTCGGGCAGGCGGGCCTCCACTTCGGCCACATAGCGTTGGTTGCCCACAAAGCTCAGGCCCCAACCGGTCAGCAGCAAGCCGGCAACCAAGGCCGTCAGCCCCAGGCCGCCCCGGCGCAGCAGGCGCTGGCGGCGCTCCACGGCGGCATTGCTGCCCACCAAGCCTTGCTCGGCAAACACCACTTGCTTGAGCAGGGTTTGCAGGAAGAAGCTCTTGCCGCTGCGCGGTGTGGCCGCCAAGCGGCGCTCCACCCCGAAGGTGCGCGCCAAGGTGCCCAGCACGCGGTCAATGGGCGTGCCCTCTTGCGTGCCGCTGGTGAAGTAAACGCCGCGCAGGATGGGCCGCTCGTCGAGCTGCCCACCGCCGCCAAACACCGACTCCAGCCAAGCGCCCAGCAAGCCGCGCAGGCCACCAAACTGCTGCGGGAAGGCAAACACCGTGGCCCGTTGCAGCGGGTCGGGCGTGGCTTCCATGCGCTCGAGCAAGCGCTCGCGCAAGCGTTTGTCCAGCGCCGCGAACTCGCCATTGAACTCGGCCAGCGGGTCGCCGCTTTGCGAGGTGGCCAGGGGGAAGGTGAAGCCCAGCACTTGCTCGCGCTCTTGCTGGTTCAGGGCCGCAAAGGTCTCGTTGAACCCGGCCAGCAAATCGGCCTTGGTGACGAGCACGTAAACCGGCACCCGCACCCCGAGCTGGTCGCGCAGCTCCTGCATGCGGCCTCGCAGCTTGGCGGCTTGGGTTTTGCGTTCGTCTGGGGTTTGAGTGAGCAGGACTTGCACGCTCACCGTGAGCAGCACCCCGTTGATGGGGCGGCGCGGCCGCGCTTGGCGCAGCAGCTTCAGGAAGGTGGCCCAGGCGCTGGCGTCGGTGCCGGCGTCGGAGTCCTGGGTGGCGTAGCGGCCGGCGGTGTCGATCATCACCGCCTCGTTGGTGAACCACCACTCGCAATTGCGCGTGCCTCCCACGCCGCGAACGCTCGCCTGGCCCATCTTCTCGGCCAAGGGGAAGGTCAGGCCGGCGTTCATCAAGGCCGTGGTTTTGCCCGATCCGGGTGCCCCAAGGAACATGTACCAGGGCAGTTCGTAGAGCGCGTCGCCGCCGCCCTTCACGCCCGGGGCCTTGCGCAGCAGAGCCAGCGCTTGGGTAAAGCGCTCTTGCAGCTCCGCCTCTTCGCGCTGCGCGGCAGCGCCTTGCCCGTCGCCCATGCCTTTGAGCAAGGCCGCATGGGCGCGGCGCCGGCGCAGCCAAAGCCAAAGCGCCTGGAGTGCAAACAAGAGCACCAGCAGCCCGATGAGCCCGAGGCGCCATGCGGTGCCCTCCAGCGGGCGGCTCTCGTTCCAGCTCAGCAACGGGCCACCCCACCAGACCAAGGCGGCCAGCAAAGACAAACCCAGAGCGCCAAAGAACAGCGGGTGCAAGAAGAAGGCTTTGAGACGTGCCATCACGGTGCCGCCTGAATGAACAAGGTCACTTCAACGCGCCGGTTGCGCGCGCGCCCTTGTGGAGTGGCATTGGTATCGGTGGGCTCGGCTTCGGCCCGCCCCTCTGAGCGCAAGCGCTGCGCCGGCACCACTTCGGCCAACGCCTTGCGGAACGACTCGGCCCGCGCCTGCGACAAATGCCAGTTCGACGCCCAGCGCACCGACCGAATCGGCTGGCTGTCGGTGTGACCGGTGATGAGAACCTGACCAGGATGCTTGAGCAGCGCCTGCCCAATGCGCGCCACCACGGGCAGGATGTCGGCTTTCAAGTCGGCACTTCCTGACTCAAAAAGGCCATCCCCGCTGATGGTGATGAGCGAGCGGTCGGCGCTGTCGCGCACGCTCAAGCGCCCCGCCTGGATCTCGGATTGCAGGTCCTGCGACAAGCGCGGTGCCACCACAGCCGGTGCGGCTGGCGGCGGTTGCGGGGTGCTCACCAGTTCGACCTTGGTGTCAAAGCCGCGCAGCGCATTGAAAGCGCGGTCGGAGGCATTGGACAAGCCCAAGCGCAGCGCCAGGAACACGCCCAACAAGAGCACGCCCACGGCACTGGCAATCACCCACACCGGCCAGCCGCGCTGAAGCTTGCCATCCACCGGCGCGCCTTGCCAGCGGGGCGAGAGCGCGCTGTCAGGGGCTTGCGGTGGGCGCAGCATTTGGGCCAAGCGGCTGCGCACGCCATCGAGCTGGGCACGGCCGTTGTCAATCACGCGGTAGCGGCCTTCACAGCCGAAGGCCAGCACCACGTACAGCCGCTCCAGCAGGTTGCGGTTGGCCGGCACGTTGTCGGCCAGCTTGGCCAGCAGCTGGAATAGCTTTTCGCCGCCCCAGCTTTCGTTGTGGAACTGCACCAGCAAGCTGTGCGACGACCAAGCCCCCGAGCCGCCCCAGGGCGTGCTGGAGGCCGATTCATCCAGCAAGGTGCACAAGATGTAGCGCGCCGCAATGACCTGCTCATTGGGCAAGCCCTGCTCCCGCGCCTTGGCTTCAAAGGCCTGCACGCCCTCCGCCAGCGCCTGCTTCAAACCCGCCGGGTTGGAATGCTGCGTGCTGTGGCGAATGCGCGGTGCGCTGGTGAGCAAGGGCAAGGCCACGGCCACCAGGGGGTTGAGGCTGGCGGCGGTGAGCGCCTCCATGGCCAATGGCGCCTCGCGCCCCATGGGCTGCGCCGGCATGGCGCCTTGAGGCGCTGGCATGCCGGGCTGCGCCATGGCCGGCCGACCGGCACTGGGCTTGATGATGGTGCGCTCGGAGCCGAAAGCGGCAAACGGGTCGTCGTCTGGCGTCATGAATTAGCCTCGAATGGCCCAGAACTCCAACACCAGCCCTGGGAAGTCGCCGGCCACGTGCAGCGCCAAGCCGCCCGAGGTCTCAACTTGCTTCCACAGCTCATTGCCCGTGGTTTCCAGCTCGAAGTAGTGGTGCCCTGCGTGATACGGAATTTGCCGAGGAGCCACCGGCAAGGGGCGCAAGGTCACGCCCGGAAGCTGGAGATTCACCAGGTCGCGAATCTTCTCGACCGGGCCAATCTTGACTTGGGTGGGGAAGCGCGCCCGCAGCGCGTCGCCCGGCAACTGGGCCGACACCGCCAGCACAAAGACCGCCGTGCGCTGCAGCTGAACATCGGGAATGAGCGCCACCCGAACGCCGTACTTGCGCTCTTGCAGCTCGATGGGGATGGCGGTTTGCTCCAGCACCATGGACAGCGACTGGCGCAGCTCGTCCATGACCGGCATGAAGCTGAGCGCCAGCTCGTCGAGCTGGTAGTCGTCATAGCGCGAGGGCCGGCGCGATTCCCGGAACACCGCCAGCTCGCCAGCCA
>JBKCVH010000079.1:0-15007 GCA_046317675.1 Burkholderiales bacterium | reverse complement strand
GGCTAAGAAGGCCGCTGCTCCGGCCAAGAAAGCCGCTGCTCCGGCAAAGAAGGCCGCCGCTCCGGCGAAGAAGGCCGCCGCTCCGGCAAAGAAGGCCGCCGCTCCGGCAAAGAAGGCCGCTGCTCCGGCAAAGAAGGCCGCTGCTCCGGCCAAGAAGGCCGCTGCTCCGGCTAAGAAGGCCGCTGCTCCGGCTAAGAAGGCTGCTGCTCCGGCCAAGAAGGCTGCTGCTCCGGCCAAGAAGGCCGCTGCTCCGGCCAAGAAAGCCGCTGCTCCGGCCAAGAAAGCCGCTGCCGCCAAGCCCGCCGCCAAGGCCCCTGCCAAGAAGGCTGCAGCCGCCAAAAAGGCGCCTGCCAAGCCTGCCCCTGCGAAGTCGGCCGTCAAGGCGTCCGGCAGCAAGGGTCCACCGGTGAAGACGGCACCGACGGCAAAGACCACGCTGAGCCCTCAAGCGGCATGGCCATTCCCGACGGGCAACAAGCCTTAAGCAAGACGCTGGGGCTTACCGCCCCCGCTTTGAAACGCCCGCCTAGCGCGGGCGTTTCTTATGGGGTGTGCCCGCACCAACAAGCACCCTCTTGGGGCTAGGGGTGGAACAAGCCCAACTCGTAGCCGCTGACGCGGGCACTGGCACCTTGAACCAGAAACACAGCCTGGAGCTTTCGCTGTTCGCCAGCGGCCAAGGGCAGCTGTGCTTTGACGTCGAGTTCTTCGGGGCTTAGCGTGCGCCGCAAAAGCAGTTGGCCTTGGGTGTCGGTGAGACTGAGGTCCAGAGAGGGCATGGCCAAACGGTGGGGTGCGCGGTTGCTCACCACCAGTTCGAGGGCATATGCCGCCCCTTGCGGAGTCGCTTGCAAAGCGCTGCTGGCCACCGTCAAGCCTTCCAGGTGCCGCCAGCCCGCGTTGCTCAGTGAGCTGAAGTGTTGGCTGAGCCAGGCATCAAGTGCCGGATAGCGTGCGCGCAATGGCGCTTGCTCGATCCAAGCCCACTGCATGGGCAAGGCCAAGGCCAACAGGGCCGCTGCGGTGATGAGGAGGCTGCTCGCGAAACGGCTCTTGCGCGTCGTACTGCGCCGCCGGACAGGTGCCTCCAGCGATGACCACTGCGAAGGGGCGGGCTCCGGGTGCGCCGAAGAAGCGTCAGCTTCCCTCAGATGCCCACCATGCTCACCCGAGCGCTCGTTCGCCGGACTGACCCCTAACAAGTCCCTCAGCCTCGCATTGGGGTCCACCGCAGCGTCGGCATCGGCATGCGCACCTACCGTGGAATCCCACTGCGGCTCGCGAGGGTCGGGCGATTCGGTCTTGCTGCCATCCCATGCCGGTCCTGCTGGGGCAGTGACGGCGAGGGACTGATTGCCAAGTGCCTTCGGCGCATGTCCCAGCGCAGCGTTCGTTTCGGCTTTGCTCTCAATGGGCGCCTCGGCCACGGGTTCAGCAGCGGCTGGGGCCGGCGCTGCTGGAGTAAAGGGGGCCAGTGCCGATGCGGGTGCATCCAGGTCAAACAAACTGCCACGCGCGTTGAAAACAGCGTCACAACGCCCGCACCGAACGTGGCCTTCACTGACTTGAAGCTGTTCTTCCGTGACGCGAAAGCTGGTGCCGCAAGAAGTGCAGCGTGTTGCCCAGCGGGGTGCGGCGTTCACCATGGCAAGCTAGCCTCGGTGAGCTTGGGCCGCATCAAGGCTGTCATGCCTTGCGCCCACTCATCAAAACCCAGCCGTCCTCACGGTCACTCACTTGAAGTTCGATCCAGGGTGCATACACGGCAGCAATCTCTTCGGCTTGTCGCTCCAGCAAGCCGGCCAGCAAGAGGCGAGCGCCGCCAGCCAAATGACCGCAAAGCAAGGGTGCCAGCAGCTTCAAAGGAGTCGCAAGGATGTTGGCCAACACCAGTTGGTACTCTCCATCCGCCAAGTCAGGGAGGCCAACGCGCATCTCAATCCCGTTGGCCTGCGCATTCTGCTGCGTCGATTGAACAGCGGCGGGGTCGATATCCACAGCGTCGATCGTCTTCGCGCCCATCAAACCGGCTGCAATGGCCAAGATGCCTGAGCCGCATCCGTAGTCGAGCACGCGCCCGTCTTCGCGGCCGTGCTGCGCCACCCAGCGCAGGCACATGCGCGTGGTGGGGTGTGTGCCGGTGCCAAATGCCAAGCCCGGATCCAAGCGCATGATGGTCTTCGCTTGCGCAGGGGCCTCGTGCCAACTCGGTACGATCCAGAAGCTTTCGGTAATCGGTACCGGCTTGAACTGCACCTGCGTGATGCGCACCCAATCTTGCTCATCGACCGTGACCAAGCCCTGCACGTGCAAGTCGGTGGCGAAGTCTTGCGCGAGCAAAACCGTGGCTGCCTCTGTGGCAGAAGGCTGATCGGGGTAGAGCGCCTTCAGGATGCTGCGCTGCCAACCTGCGCGGGGCGGGGGCATGCCGGGCTCGCCAAACAGGGCTTGCTCGTCCTCGGTTTCGGCATCGGCGTCTTCGACGGTCACCGAAAGCGCATCCAGCTCCATGAGCGCGTCGCTCACCACTTCCACCCGGTCTTGCGGGCAGATCAGCGCGAGCTCCATCAACTGGCTCATCGCTTGTGCGCCGCCATCCAGGCTTCCAAGTAATGGATGCTGGTGCCGCCCTCCACGAACTTGGCATCGACCATCAGTTCGCGGTGCAAGGGAATGTTGGTTTGAATGCCTTCGACCACCGTCTCCGACAGTGCAATGCGCATGCGCGCCAAAGCCTGGTCTCGGGTGTCACCGTGCACGATGATCTTCCCGATCATGGAGTCGTAATTTGGCGGCACGAAGTAGTTCGTGTACACGTGGGAATCCACCCGCACGCCGGGGCCGCCGGGCGCATGCCACATCGTGATGCGGCCTGGGGAAGGCACGAACTTCACCGGGTCTTCGGCGTTGATGCGGCACTCGATCGAGTGGCCGCGCAGTTGAATCTGGCGCTGGCTAAAGGGCAGCTTCTCCCCAGCGGCGATCCGAATCTGCTGCTGCACGATGTCAATACCCGTCACCATCTCGGTGACTGGATGCTCCACCTGCACGCGCGTGTTCATTTCGATGAAATAGAACTCGCCGTCTTCGTACAGGAACTCGAAAGTGCCGGCCCCGCGGTAGCCCATCTTGCGGCAAGCGGCGGCACAGCGGTCGCCCACTTTCTCAATCAGGCGGCGCGGAATGCCGGGGGCAGGCGCTTCCTCAATGATCTTCTGGTGGCGGCGCTGCATGCTGCAGTCGCGCTCTCCAAGCCAAACCGCGTTCCGGTGCGTGTCCGCCAGGATCTGAATCTCAATGTGCCGCGGGTTTTCAAGGAACTTTTCCATGTAAACCGCAGGGTTGCCAAAGGCAGCGCCGGCCTCGGCTCGCGTGGTTTGCACGGCATGGATGAGGGCGGCTTCCGTGTGCACCACGCGCATGCCGCGTCCGCCACCACCGCCGGCCGCTTTGATGATCACGGGGTACTTGACCTCGCGAGCGATGCGAATGATCTCCTTCGGGTCCTCGGGCAAAGCGCCTTCCGAGCCCGGCACACAAGGCACACCGCTTTTGATCATGGCCTGCTTGGCCGAGACCTTGTCACCCATGATGCGGATGCTCTCGGGCGTCGGGCCAATAAAGGTGAAGCCGCTGCTTTCAACGCGCTCGGCGAAGTCGGCGTTTTCGCTCAGGAAGCCGTAGCCGGGGTGGATGGCTTCGGCATCGGTGACCTCGGCCGTGGCAATGATGGCCGGCATGCTGAGGTAACTCTGGGCCGACGGCGCGGGGCCAATGCACACGGCTTCATCGGCCAACTTCACGTACTTGGCTTCTCGGTCGGCCTCGGAGTAAACGACGACCGACTTGATGCCCATCTCGCGACAGGCTCGCTGAATCCGAAGGGCGATTTCGCCTCGGTTCGCAATCAGAATCTTTTTGAACATTTAGTGCCTCGGCTCAATCGCCCACAGCGCTGCGCGCTGAGCGCAATGTGCCGCGCCGTTGGCGCGTCCGCGCTTCGCGCGAGCGCCTCGGTTCGCGATCAGAATCTTTTTGAACACGGGTGAGCAGCCTTACTCAATGATGAACAGCGGCTGCCCGAACTCGACCGGCTGTCCGTTCTCGCAGAAGCACTTCACGATCGTGCCGGTCGCGTCCGACTCGATCTCGTTCATGATCTTCATGGCTTCGATGATGCACAAGGCGTCACCGGCCTTGATGCTCTGCCCGACCTCCGCAAACGGCTTCGCGTTCGGGCTTGATGCGCGGTAGAACGTGCCCACCATCGGCGACTTCACGATGTGTCCGGTGGGCGCTGCCTCCACGGGGGCCGCAACGGGCGCGGCAGCCGGGGCGGGCATGGGGGCTGCAACGGGAGCGGCCATCGGTGCGGCCATGGTTTGCACCACAGGGGCGGCCACCGGTGAGCTCTTCACGATCCGAACTTTGCCGTCGGCCTCGGTAATCTCCAATTCGGAGACGTTGGACTCCGAGACGAGGTCGATGAGGGTCTTGAGTTTGCGAAGGTCCATGGTGCTTACTTTCAGTTCAGTCGTGCCAGTGCGGCGTCCAGGGCCAGCTCATAGCCTTGCGCCCCCAAGCCGCAGATCACTCCGACGGCCACAGCGCTCAAAAAGCTGTGGTGTCGGAAGCTCTCGCGGCGGTGCACATTGCTGATGTGCACCTCAATGAAGGGAAGGTCGACGCCAGCCAGCGCGTCACGAAGGGCCACGCTGGTGTGCGTGAGGACGCCTGGGTTGATGAGAATAAAGCGGGTGCCATCGACCCGCGCGGCGTGAATGCGGTCAATCAAAGCGCCCTCGTGGTTGCTTTGAAAGCTTTCCAGTGTTTGTCCAGCAGCAAGGGCCCGCTTCAGAAGTCGGGCATTGATGTCGGCCAATGTGTCCCGCCCATACACCTCCGGCTCGCGGCTGCCGAGCAGGTTCAGGTTCGGGCCATGGACCACCAAAATCGCCATTAGAGCGTTCCACCTAGAAAAACAAAGGAGGCAGTTTAGGCGTTTTCGGCGCAGATCGACCCGAATTGCCGGGGTTTCTTCAAAACGCCATTCCGGCGCCTAGGGTGCCTTCAAGGCCTTGCGGCGTTTGTTCAGGGCAGCGAAGTCGGTTTCGCCCAAGTGGCGCCAGACGATCTTGCCGGCAGGATTCGCGATCAAGGTGAAGGGCAGCGTTCGCTTCGCATGCCCGAGTTTTGCCATCAGATCGTTGCCGTTGAGGCCGGCAAGCCCAATTGGGTAGGCCACGGGGCGGCGCGCCAAGAACTGGCGCACGGGCGTGGGGCCGTCGATGGCGAGACCGACCACCTGCCAGTCCTTGGCTTGGTGTTCCCGGTGAAAACGGTCCAATTCGGGCATTTCCTTGATGCAGGGTGCGCACCAAGTTGCCCAAAAATTCAGCAGCAACCAGCGTCCGCGCAAAGCTTGGAAGGCCAGATCAGCCCCGTCGGGGGTCTTGAAGCTGGCGCTCCAAAGCGCTTCTTCGGCATGGGCGGGCACCGCCACTGCGGCGGCGGCTGCCAGCAAAACACGGCGACGGGACAAGGCGCACTGGGTCATTCGGTTTCCTGAAGTAGCTTGCGCAAGCCCTGCGCATTGCCGCGCAGGCTGCGGCCCTGGGCGTCGGGGAGCAGGCTGCCGCGCAGGTCGAGGGTCTCATGAATGGCAAGGTGCAGCCCGACCGGATGGTCAAAGCCCCTTGGAGGGCGCAAGAGGATTTCCAGGCTGTGCTGGTCTCTGCCGCGTGCATCGCGCTGCGTGGGGCCGGGCTCCGGGCTCTCGCCCAGGTTGAGCAGGGCGATCTCCGGTGCTTTGGAGTCGTCACTGAAGAGCATCAGGTGCAGGTCGGACCAATGCGTTGCGGTGCCCCGCCACACGGCGCCCGTTAACAAGGGCTGGAACTCGGCCAAACGCTCCATCCAATAAAGAGCCAGTTCGCGCAGGATGCGCAGCTCGCCCGGCTGGGTGTCTGACTGGTACAGCGCCAAATGCTCCCGCAGGCAGTCTTCCACCAAGTCGCTGCTTGGCAAGGGTGTTCGGGGCGGCAGGCCCAAGTCGCGCAGCGCGCGCTGCTTGGCAGGGCCCCAAGGCATGCCCTCTTCGGCAATCAACCGCGCGCTCGCGTGAGCGATCTCAAGCTGGATGTCGCTGCTCACTGGGGCAGCTCCACGTCGTTCATCCGCGCCACGATGGTGCCGGCTCGCCCGCTCAAATAGGCCGATGCAGGTCGCTTCTCAAAGCGCTTGGGCGCCGGCAGCATGACCGCAAGGCGGGCGGCTTGGTAAGCGCCCAGTTGCACGGCATCGGTCCGAAAGTAATGGCGCGCGGCGGCTTGGGCGCCGAACACGCCTTCCCCCCATTCGACATGGTTGAGGTAGATCTCCAGGATGCGCTGCTTGCTCAGCACGGTTTCCAGCATGAGGGTGAGCACCGCTTCTTGGGCCTTGCGGGGCAAATGGCGCTCGCCGCTCAAAAAGAGGTTCTTGGCGAGCTGCTGGCTGATGGTGGACCCGCCGACCACCTTGGCCGCTGCCTTTTTGCCGCGCCGCTCTGCAACCCGCTCCGCGCGCTGGTTTTTGCCCCAGGCCTGCTCGACGGCATCCCATTCAATGCCGCTGTGGTCGGCAAAGCCGGCGTCTTCGCTGGCAATCACGGCGCGCGGCAGGTTGGCGCTGATGCGGCTCATCGGCACCCAGTCTTGGCGCCAAGCCAATCCACCGGTGCTGGCCACGATGCGGCGTATCTCGCTGCGCTGAAAGGTGGTCGAAGCGGGGTCGGCCACAGCCATCAGGGCAATGCGCAGCAAAAAGTAAAGCTGCAGCGCCAGCACGGCCAGCGCGATCAGCCCGAGGAGGCGCCCGAGCTTTCTCACGGCGTGGCGCGTCTCATATGGGCGAGCACCGGCGCGGTGTCGGGCCGCTGCCCGTGCCACAGCGCGAACGCCTCTGCAGCTTGCTCGACCAACATGCCCAAGCCGTCCAGCCTAAGGGCCGCGCCTTGCGCCTGTGCCCAGTGCAGGAAGGGCTCGGCAGCCGTGCCGTACACCATGTCGAGCGCCAAGCCGCCGGCTTGCAGCAGGCCGGTGGGCAGTACCAGGGCTTGGCCCCCTAGGGCGGCGCTGGTGCCATTGATGACGGCATCAAACTCCCCCGCGATGAGCGGCAAAGCGCTGAGCTCCACACGGTGCTGCGTGGCGAGCGCGCGGTGTCGCTCCACCAAAGCCACGGCCTTGTCGCTGCTGCGGTTCCAAATGGCAACTCGCGCTGGGCGCGCTTCCAGCAAAGGGCCCAGGCAGCCTGCGCTGGCGCCACCCGCACCCAGAATCAGAACGCGACGCCCGGCGATGGACCAGCCCGCGTTGTGTTCGATGTCGCGCCGCAGGCCCAAGCCGTCGGTGTTGTCGGCCCAGATGGACTTGCCGGCCCAGCCCAAAGTGTTGGCGGCGCCTGCAAGCTGCGCACGCTCGCTGGCTTGCTGCGCGCCGGCCAAGGCGTCGACCTTGAAGGGCAAGGTGACGTTGCAACCTGCAAAGCCCTCCGCTTGAAGCCTTTGCAAGGTGCCGGCGAAGTCGTTCAAAGGTGCCAGCACGCGCTCGTACTGAAGTTCGATACCCAGCTGCGCGGCAAACGCCTCATGGATGGCCGGCGAGCGGCTGTGGGCAATGGGGTTGCCAATCACGGCAAAGCGCTTCATGGGCCACCCCCTTGCAGGGTGGCTTGCACGCCTTTGTCGCGGTCAAAGGTGAAGCGGGCTGAAAGCACCAGCACTTCGGCCTCGGCCCGCATGGCCTTGCTGAATGGGCCGAAGGGTGCGGCGCCCCGAACGATGGCCATGGCGCGGGAGTCAAGGCCCGGGGTGCCCGAGGGCTCGATGACTTCGATGTCCAACACATTGCCTTGGGCGTTCACGCTGACGTTCAGCGTGAGCTCGCCGTACAGCTTGACCCCGGCGCGTGTGGGGAAGTCGCGGGTACCGCGCAGCTCGATGCGACGGCGTAGCTTGTCGTAATACGCCGCATAGGCCACCTCCTGCGTGGCGGGGCTGATGTAGCGCTGGCGGGGCGGCGCATTGTTCTCGTTCACCCGGCGCTCCAGCTCGGCCATTTGTGTCAAGAGCAGGCGGCGGCGCTCGTCCAGTTCGCGGCCTTCGGGGCTGGCGGTATCGGTGACGGCTTGTGGGGGCGGCAGGCGGGCCAGGTCACGGCGCAAGCTGGTGAGCAGTTCTTGCCGCTCCACTTGCAGGGCCTGCATGCGCCGGTGGGTTTCGGTTGCTGAATCGCCCACGCTGAGCTCTTCTGTGGGCAATAAGGGGCTTTGCGCGCGCTCGTTCGCTTGGCCTTCGCCGCCGCCGCGCAGGTTGGCCTGGGCCAGGGCCTGTGCATCGGTGGGGGCTTGTTCGTCTTTGGCGTTGACCAAGATGACGTCCAGCTTGCTCTCGACCCACTTTCGTGGCGTGCTGCCTGGGATTGCCAGTTGAACAGAGAGCAGCAGCACATGCGCCACGATGGAAAAGAGCAGGGCCAGCTGCATGGGCGTGGCTTCGCGCATCCACCGGCGCCACGCGGGCCCGTGCGCCGGCAAAGCCGTCGGCCGCGCAGCCAGGCGCGGCCCGGGCAGTTCGTCGTCCGCCAGAAAGACGGTGTCGCCGCTCATGGCGTAGCGGGGGCCTCCGCGTCGCTGAGGTCGACCGCAATGGTGACGGGCGCGGCTGCGGCGGCTTCGTCGTCGTCGGTCTCGGCGCCGTCTTCGGCGTCAGCAGGGCTGTCGGCTGGGGCAAGGCGCTCCACAAAGCTCGCGTGCAGCTCCAGGGTCATCAGGTCGATACCGGTCACCCGGATGCGCACGGCGGTGCCGCGCTCCAGGTTCTCACAGCCCAGGGCCTGCAGAACCAGGGGCAGGGCGTCGGTGCGCACGAGGCCGTCGCGCAGGGTGCTGGCGGTGAGTTCGGTTTGGCCCGTCTGCTGCAGATGCTTCAAGCACCAGTAGCGTTCAATCTGCTGCTGGAAGCCGTTGTAGGCGGTGTAGGCCGCATCAAAGCTGGAGAGCACTGCGAACAGCGCTGCGTCTTTGGGCTTGAAGGGCGCCACCAAGGCGGCACTGCGCCCGTGGCGCACGCAAGCAATCAGCTGCCACTGGTTGAGCAAGTCCACATAGCGCCGCAGGGGCGAGGTGCACCAGGCATAGCTGGCCACGCCCATGCCGGCATGCGGCAAGGGCTTGACGCCCATGCGCACCTTGATGCCCGGCGCCAAGCTGGCTTGGCTGCGGTACAGGCCGGGCACGCCGAGCTCACCCAGCCAGGCGCCCCAGGTGCTGTTGGCCAAAATCATGGCCTCGGCCACGATCAAGTCGAGCGCCGTACCCCGTGCGCGCTGGCTGATGCGCACCGTCTCGTCGCCCTGTGGGGGTTCGGTGCGCTCGCCATCGAGCTTGAAGTTGTAGTCAGGCCGGTTGAAGTTCTCCGGCTTGCCGCGCACCTGCTCGCGGCCTGCCTTGCGGTGCAGGGCCAGCCGGTGGGCAAAGGCCAACTCGGGGGCAAAGGCGTAGTCGGCAGGCGCCTCGCCGCGCAGCGAGGCCTCGGTGACGATGGCATCCAACTGGTCGTGGCGCAAGTTGCTGGCAATGCGCACCCGCTCCAGTTTGGTCTCGGTGCCCCGCAGCTCCAGCGTCGCTTCGTCGTAGCGGCAGTAGAGGCTTAGCGCCGGGCAGTCGCGCCCTTCGGTCAGGGTGAAGACTTCCACCAGCGCATCGGGCAGCATGGTCAGCTTCCAGCCCGGCATGTAGACGGTGGACAGGCGAGCACGGGCCAAGTCGTCGTGCGCCGAGTTGGGCAGCAGGCCAAGGCCGGGCGCGGCAATGTGTATGCCGAACAGCACCTCGCCGGTGCCGAGGCCCTGCACCGACAGCGCATCGTCAATCTCGGTGGTGCTGCTGTCGTCGATCGAGAAAGCCGCCACGGGCGCCAGGGGTAGGTCGTCGGGGGCATCGACGGGCGGCACGGCGGGAAAGCTGACGCCCTTCGGGAACTGATCAAACAAAAAGCGCTGCCAATGGAAGGCGTAGGGGCTGGCAATGGCGCCGCTATCGCGCAGTAAGTCCAGCGGTGCCCGCTTGGTGGCCAGCGCGGCCTGCACCAAGGCCTTGTACTCGGGGCCGTTCTTGTCCGGCTTGAAGAGCAGCTTGTAAATCTGGGCCTGCAGCGGCTCGGGGCAGCGGCCGGCGGCCAGCTCCAGCGCCCAGGCTTCGATTTGAGCCGCGATGAGTTTCTTCTTCTCAATGCCCGCAAGGGCTGCCTGCACTTGCTCCTGCGGTGCCTTCTTGAAGAGGCCGCCCTTGCCGGCGCGGCGGAAGTAGTGCGGCGCGGCGCTCAAAGAGAGCCAGCAGGCCAATTGCTCGGCCATGGCTTTGCTGCCGAAGTATTCGCTCGCCAATTCCGCAAAGCCGAAGTCGCCCTCGGGCGCGCATTCCCAGGCGAGGTCGAGGTCGAAGTCAGCCGCCAAAGCTTCAGCCGACTTGATCAGTTCGGCCGGTGAGGGCTTGTCGAACTTGAACAAAAGCTGCACGGCCTTGACCTTCACGCGCTTGCCGGAGTCAAGCTCCAGCTGCAGCGTCGCGTCCGCCTCGGAAAGGATGCGGCCGCCGATGGCTTTGCCGCTTTCGTCATAGAGCCCAAACATAGGGGACGGATTGTGGCCGACCCTCTGGGCTGCGCCGTTAACGGCCGAGCAAGCGCTTGAGCTTTTCGGCCGCCTCGTTCAGCTTGGTCACTTTGTCCTTGACGGATGTGGGCTCAGCCGGCTTGGCGGTGGGCTCGGGTTCGCTACCGCTGCTGCCGCTGCTACTGTTGGCCGGTGGGTTCTGGGTTGTCGGTCGGGTAGCAGCTGCAGCCACGCCTTTCACAACGCTGATCTCCACACGCCGGTTGCGTGCGCGTGCGGCTTCGTCGCCATTGGGTACCAGCGGTTGGCTGGCGCCCTTGCCCTGCGGGGTCAGGCGGTCCGGAGAGATGCCTTGCTCACTGATGAGGGCGGCCACCACGGCCTGTGCCCTGGCCTCGGACAGCGCTTGATTGGCTGCGGCCTGGCCCACATCGTCCGTGTGGCCGGTCACCGTGATGTGAAGCTGGGCGTTGTCGCGCAGCACCTGGCCGAGCTCGTTCAAGGCCGTGGTGGAGGCGGGCTTGAGCGCCGCCTTGCCGCTGTCGAACAAAAAGCCGTAGACGTCGACTTTGCCTTGGCTGCTCAAAGCCACGGCCATCGGGCTTGCGCCCGTGACGCCCATCAGGCCGGTGTCCATTTGCCCCTTCTCGATGACAAACAGGTAGGCCTGCGGGTTGTCGCCCCAATAGCCAACGGCCAGCGAGACGAAAGTGCCACCGCGTTGAGCCGCGAGGTACTGAACGTCGCGGCTTGCGTAGTAGGTGAGGTCTCGACCCTTGACGATGTCGCGCAGGCTTTCCAGGCTGGTGCCGTCGGGCAGGCAAGGGCGGTCGCAGGCGAACAAGGTCTGAAAGCCGCTGCGGGCCAGAGAAGACTGGTAGTTGCGAAACACCTGCAAGGCTGAAACGGTTTTCTCCACCTCGTAACGCAGGTAGGTCACCTTGCCTTCGACCGGTAGCAGCTTCTCCACCTGCCACTGCCCATTGCTTTGCCGGAAGGGCTTGCTCAGCAGCAAGGTCGACTCCTCGAACTCCTTGAAGTTGTAGCCTTGAATCTTGGCGCCCGGGTAGGCCGCCACCTCCGGGTGATCGCCCTTGGGGCGCGCGAAGGCAAGGCTGGTTGCGGTGAGAAGCCACAAGAGGACAAGGAGGTGGCGCATCGCAAAAATCTTGGAGTTTTGAGGGCCGGGATTTTGTGGGCCGCCTCCAGTAACCAAATGCAAAACCCAGTGGGTTTGGGCGTGCCGCCCCTCAGGTGAGGGTGTGCCTACACTGCCCGATTCCCCCATCGAATCGAACGACCATGCACCGCCTATTTGCTTTGAGCTTGCTTGTCGCCGCTGTGTCGGTGCGCGCCCAAGTCGCCTACCCGAACACCCCCGTCCAGCCGGTGGTCGACCGCTACCACGGCGTGGCGGTGACCGACCCCTACCGCTGGATGGAAGACATGAAGTCGCCGCAGTTCCAGCAGTGGCTGAAGGCCCAGTCAGACTTCGCCGCCGCCGGTTTGAAGAGCCTGCCGGGGCGCGAAGCGCTGCGCCAGCGTTTGGGCCAATTGGCGGATTCGGGCGTCACCACCGGCGGGTATGCGCCGGTTGGCCAGAGCTTGGTTTACTTGAAGCGCGAGCCGGGGCAAAACCAGCGCCGCCTCTGGATTCGGGAGGGCGTTGACGGCATCGAACGGCAGTTGCTGGACCCCTTGAACGTGCCGGGCAAGCCGGGCAAACACGCCATCGACTGGTACAGCCCCTCGCCCGACGGCAAGCTGCTGGCCTTGGGGCTGAGCGAAGGCGGTAGCGAGAACAGCGTCCTGGTGCTGCTTGACATCGCCAAGGGCGAACTCAAGCCAGAGCGCATCGCGCACGCAGGTCTGAACGAACCCGGCGTGGCCTGGCTCCCGGATGGCAGCGGTTTCTTTTACAACCGCCACCCGGCCGACGAGCGCTACAACAAGAGCGCCGTGTACTTGCACCGCTTGGGCCAGGCCGAAGACCAGCGCGTGTTTGGCTGGGGCATGCCCGGCCGCAAGTTCGATATCTCCGACTTGCCCTACCTGAAGCTCAGCAAGAACTCCAAGTGGGCCATGGCTGAACTGCTGCACGGCGACGCCCGCGACAAGAGCTACTTCGTGGCTCCGCTGGCCGAGGTGCTGCAGAAGGGCGATCGTGCGGCATGGAAGCGCGTCATCCAGCCCCAAGACCGAGTGGGCCAAGCCCTGCTCGATGGCGACCGCCTCCTCACGCTCACCCAGAAAGACCACCCCCACCGCAGCATCGTGGCGCGCTCCTTGACGGGCCGGAAGCCCGAAGTGCTGCTGGCCCCCTCGGCCCAAATCCTGATGGAGATGGACAAGGGGCAGGGCAAAGACGACGACCACATGGAACTGCTGGTGCGCGCCCTCGACGCCGGCGTGAGCCGCCTCACCCGCGTGCCCCTGTGCGGCTGCGAGCCCGAGCCGCTGCAATTGCCCTTTGACGGCACCGTGCGCGAAAGCGCCAACCTGGGCAAGGGCGAGTGGCTCATTCGCTTGGAAGGCTGGACGCAGCCGGCGCAAACCTACATCGTCCAGAGCGGCACGGAGCCGCGCGCGGTGGGCCTGCAGCCCGCCTCGAAGTTGGATACCTCCGGGCTCAGCAGCGAGCGCGTCATGGTCAAGAGCCATGACGGCGTGGAGGTGCCGCTGTCCATCGTGAGTCCTAAGGGAGCCATGGTGGCGCGGCCCACCATCCTGACCGGCTATGGCGCCTACGGCATCACCCAGGAGCCCGGGTTCAGGCCCGGGCGTTTGGCCTGGGCCGAGCAAGGCGGCCGCTTTGCTGTTTGCCATGTGCGCGGCGGCGGCGAGTTGGGTGAGGCCTGGCACAAGGGCGCGCACATCACCAACAAGCAAAACACGGTGAGCGACTTCATCGCTTGCGCCAAGTACCTCAGCGACAAGGGCTACACCACGCCCGCCCTGCTTGCCGGTACCGGCGGCAGCGCTGGCGGCATCACCATCGGCGGCGCCATCAACCAAGCGCCGCAGCTGTTCGCCGCAGCGCAAGCGGCCGTGGGCGTGAGCGACATGCTGCGCATGGAACTCACCCCCAATGGCCCGCCCAACATTGCCGAGTTCGGCACCGTCAAGAACCCGGCCCACTTCAAGGCCATGTATGCCTTGAGCCCCTACCACCGCGTGAAAGATGGCCAAGCCTACCCAGCCGTCATCGTCACCACCGGTGCCAACGACCCGCGCGTGGACGCCTGGATGCCCGCCAAGTTCGCCGCCCGCCTGCAGGCCGCCACCGCCAAGAACCAAAACGCCAAGCCCGTGTGGCTGCGCGTGGACTACGAAGCCGGCCACGGCATGGGCTCCAGCGTCAGCTCGCAACTGGACGAGCAGGCCGACGTTTGGAGCTTCTTCCTCTGGCAATTCGGCCACCCGGCCTACCAGCCTGCAAAGTGATCCCTGGTTTGTTGCCCGTCGACCCATCCAGCGGCCCCCGCGCCAACGCTTACGCCTTCTACCGAGAGGCGACCAAGCCGCGCTGGGGCCTCACCACCCGCATTGACGTAGGCCCTTTGCTTCGTGCGCTGCCAAACTGGCGCGAGGCCGTGCCCGGCCTTACCGCCTTTGTGGCCTACCACCACGCCATCCTGCGCGCCGCCGTCACCGTGCCCGCGCTGTGCCAGCGCCTGCTGCCTGAAGGCGGCGCCGTGCAGTGGCCCGAGCTCGACGCCACGCCCACCGTGCTGCGCGCCGACGACAGCTTCGCCGTGGCCCGCCTCGTGTGGGCCGAGCGCCTGCAGGACTTCGCACCCCCCGCCCTTGAGGCCGTGCGCGCCGCCCAGCAAGTGGGCGCCCCATGGGGCATCCGCACCGAGCAAAGCGGCGAACTGCACATGACCACGCTGCCGCTGGTGCACTTCACCCACTTCACCCACGCCCGCCCCGCGGTGTTTGACGACGCCACGCCCAGCCTTGCTTGCGGAGGCTTCGGCATCGAGGGCGAGCGGGTGTGGATGCCGCTGAACATTGAGGTCCACCATGCGTTGGTGGATGGGGTGCATGTGGGGCGCTTTGTGCAGGCGCTGGAGGCGCTGGTGGGGGAGCCGCAGGGGCTTTGGTGAAGGGGCGCGGCGGGTCTCTTCACAGAGCCTGCTGACTGAGTAAAGGACGCCTTTCGACCCGTTGCCGTCGTTTGCCCACGCGAGGCAGATTGCCTGCAAGTTGTCGTTCGATCGCCTCTGCCGCAATGCGCCTTTTGACGCTGAACGGTAAGCGTTCGCCGAACAAATCTTGACGCCAGTGTGCGGACTGCGTCACCGATTACCTTCCCCTCTTAAACGGGGATGTAACTCGGTGACCAATGG
>JBKCVH010000078.1:0-17939 GCA_046317675.1 Burkholderiales bacterium | reverse complement strand
GCCCGAGAGCAGCAGCACCTTGTGCGTGCGTGCCAGCAAGGCGGGCTCGTGCTGGGCCCACCAGTTCAGCTCGGCATCGCGCTGCAGCGTGTCAATGGTGTCGCGCACGCCGGCCACCGTGAAGGCGGCACGCCATAAGGGGGAGAGGCGCGGCAGCGCGGTGGCGCGGCGTTGGTCCGGCCAACAGATGGCGGGCGCCAGGCAAGCGCCTTGCGCATCCACCGGCACCAAGGAGCCGCGCTGTGTGGTGACCGAAATGCCGGCCACGCGCTCCGGCTTGTGCTGCTGCCACAGCGCTTGACAGCACCGGGCTGCGGGCTGCCAAAAGGCCTCGCCGTCGTGGCTCATCCAGCCGGGCTGCTCGCTTTGGTAGTCGGTGAACAGGTGCTGCGCCCGAGCGACCAGCTGGCCTTGCAGATCGAACAGCAAGGCGCGGACCGATTGGGTGCCAAGGTCGATGGCAAGCAGCAGGGGGGCATGGGTGGGCACGCGCGCATGTTGCCGCTGCCCGCAGCTCGCTTTCGTTCAGGTATGCCCGAGTACGCCCAGCCGCCGCGCTTGGCGCATGGCCAGCGCAAAGAGCAGGCCCCCGAGCAGCAGGTACAGGCTGCTGTTGAGTGCGATCCAGCCCAGCGTGCCCGGCGCGAGCAGCACCCCGGATGCGCTGGCTTTGGCGGCGGCAGCGCCCAAGGCGTAGGGCAGCAGCGCCAAACCGTTGAGCGGGTAGGCGGGCAAAGCCACCAAGCCCATCAAGGCCAGTGCTAGCAAGGCCGGCACCATCTCGGCGCGCTTGACCACGAGCAGCAGACCGGCGCTGGCAAAGCCCAGTCCAATCAAGCTGGGTGCGGCCAGCAGCACGGGCGCCAGGGCTTGCAGGCTGTGCAGCTTCAGGCGTCCATCGCTCATCCAGTGCAGCAGGGCCACCAGGAGGAGCAGGCTCACCAGACCACCCGCCATGCGAAGCAGCGTGCGCAGCAGCAAGAGCGAGCCCAGGCCCAGCGGCGCCACGCAGACGGCCTCCAGCGTGCGCTGCCGCATTTCCTCGCCAATTTCGCCGCTGGCGCAGCCGTAAGCGGTGGTGGCAAAGCTCCACAGCACAAAGCCCATCAGCAGACCATCGAGCGCGCCGCTGTCGAGCCGTTGGCCGCTGATGCTGCTCACGGCCCAGAGCAGGCCCCCAAAGAAGAACACCATCAAGGCGATGCCGAGCAGGGTTTCAAACAGGTAGCGCCGCGCGCGAACCCAGCGCAGTCGCATCTCGTTCAGCGCATGGCCGAGCATCAGTGGGTTTCCTCCAGCAAGGCGCGGTAGCGCTCGGCCAAGGTCAAGGGCTGCACCTGCAATTGCTGCAGGCGCGGCAGGGTGGCTTGCAGTTCTTGCAGCAGCCGGGTGAGCGCTTCGTGGTCGGGGAGCGACCACTCGCGGTGCTCCTCCGCGCCCAGCAAGCGCTCGGGGTCTCGCAGGCGCAGCATGTAGCCACTTTGCGCCGGCACAAACTCGCTGCGCTGGCCGTCAAAGCGCTTCTTGCCCGCGCTGATGCACACGATGCGCGCGGCGCTTTGCTCCACAAAGCTGAGGTCGTGCGAGCTCAGCATCACGGCCGTGCCTTCGGCTTGCACAGCGTCCAGCAGGGCGTGCAAGCGCTCCACGCCAAACACATCGAGGCCAAGGGTCGGTTCGTCCAGCAACAAGAGCATGGGGCGGTGCACCACGGTGAGCAGCAGTGCGGCCCGCAGCTTGTTGCCGGTGCTGAACTGGCGCACCGGCTGGTGCAGGCTGGGCAGGTCCAGCAGGCGCGCAAGCCGCTCGGTGTGGGCGGCATCAAAGGCTTGCTCCCGCAGGCCGCAAAAGTAGCGCGCGTTCTCCCAGGTGGTGAGCCGTTCATTGATGGCGCCGCGCCCCTCCAGCAGCAGGCCCACGCGGCCGAGCAAGCCTTGCCGCATCGGCTCGCCCTGAAATCGCACGCTGCCGGCATCCGGTTCGCACAGCCGGCAAATGATCTTGAGCAAGGTGCTCTTGCCGGCGCCATTGGGGCCGAGCAAACCCAGCCGCTCGCCAGCGGGCACGGCCAGCGTGAAGTCGCTCAGCGCATCAATGAATTCACCGCTGCGCTTGAAGCGCTTGGCCACGCCCTCCAGCTGCAGCAGCATCACTGCCCTTTGAACAGGCCTTGAAACTGCCGGCTCACGGGCAGCTTCTCGTCGCGGCCTTTGAGCGTGAGCTGCATGGTGTTCTCGTCCACCCGCACGGCGGTGGCAATGTGGCGGCTGTTGACCAGCACCGAGCGGTGCACCTGCCAGAACTGCTCGGCATCCAGCTGCGCCAGCAGCTCTTTGAGTGGCGTGCGGATCAAGGCCTCGCCGCCCTCGTAGACCACACGGGTGTAGCGGTTGTCGCTCTCGAAAAAGATGACGTCCTCGGGCGCGATCATCTTCACCTCGCGGCCCAGGCTGGCCTGAATCAGGCGGCTCTTGGCCGGCATGGCGGCAGGCAGCAGTTGCTTGAGCAGCGCCTGCAAATCGGCCGAGGGCGCCGGCACGCTGGGGGCCGTTTGCAGGCGCGCCTTGAGCCGCGTGATGGCTTGGCCCAAGCGGGCGTCGTCCACCGGTTTCATCACGTAGTCCACGGCGCCGGCGTCGAAGGCCGAGAGCGCATGGTCGCCGTAGGCCGTCACGAAGACCACGTGCGGCGCGTTGGCGGTGGCGGCCATGCGGCTGGCCACCTCGATGCCGGTCAGGCCCGGCATGCGGATGTCCAAGAAGCAGATCGCGGGCTCGTACTCTAGAAAGTCGTCCCAGGCGTCCACGCCGTGCACGCTGGCCGCCACGATCTGCAGCTCGGGCCACAGGCGGGCCAGTGCGGCGCGCAATTGCTCGCGCGGGCCTTCCTCGTCGTCGGCAATCAGCGCGGTCAGGGGCTTGTTCGGGGTGCTCGTCATCTTGGGTCTTCTCTCTGGTTCTGAAAGGGGTCAATGGATCGCGGCCGCTGGGGCAGCTGCGGCTTCTGGCCGCACCAGCACCTGGGCCATGCAGCCTGCGGGCTCGGCCGGCGCCAGGCGCAGCCGGGCGCGAGCGCCGAAGGCCTGGGCCAAGCGCAGCGAGCTGTTGCGCAGCCCGTGGCCGGCCTCAGCGCCTGTCACTTGGGCCTGCGTGGTGGCGTTGAACTCCAGCGCTTGCGGCAGGCCCGGGCCGTCGTCAACCACGTCGACCTGCAGGCTGCCATCGGCTAGCACCTCGGCCCTAAGCAGCACTTCGCCACCCGAAAGCTGCGGCTGCACGCCATGCTCAACGGCATTTTCGACCAAGGTCAGCAGCAGGCCCGGTGGCAGCTGGCAAGCCGCAGCCGCATCGCTGATCTCGACCCGAAAGCGCAGCCGCTCGCCCAGCCGCGCCTGCATCACTTCCAAGTAGCGCTGCACCGCTTCGCCTTCCTCGCCGACCGACAGCAAGGGGCGGTCAAACAGCGGCAGCGTGGCGCGCAGGTAGGCCGTCAGCGAGTTCAGCATGGGCGCAGCGCGGTCGTCTTTGCTGGCCACCCAATGCTGCAACGAGGCCAGCGAGTTGAAGAGAAAGTGCGGCTGGATTTGCGCACTGGACAGCTGGCGCGCCAGCTCATCGGCCTGCTCGCGCAGGCGCTGGTCGCTCAGCCAATCGGCCAGGAACTCGTTGCGCCACATCGCCAGCACCCACAGCCCCAAGACGCCCACCAGCAGCAGCATCCCGCCCATCTGGGCCACCGTGGTCTTTCCGACCTCGAAGTCCAGGTGCATGAAGCCCGCATAGACGCCCATCAGGAAGATGCAGGCTGTGCAGATGGCGATCACCCACAGGTAGCCCAAGTACAGCGAGCGCATCGTGGGCCGCCGCCACACCCAAAAGCCCACACGCGTCAGCGCCAGGGTCATCACAAAGTCGACCACGAAGCCGGCCGCGCGCAGCTCGGGCTCCAGCATCCAACTGAGCAGGGCCGAAATCCCCAGCGCATTGATGATCGCGGCCGCTTGCATGCTGGGCGAAATGCTCGAGGCCCGCTGGCCCAGCAACTGCCACTCCGCCTCGGTGAACTTGTGGCGCGGGCCCAGCATGAGCACCACATGCCAGTCGAGTGCGGCGAGCCAAGCCCGGGCTTTCTGAAGCTTGGTGGGGGTGGCGGTGGGTGCTGCGGCTGCAGTTGTCGTCGTCATGGCGCGCCGGCTCCCTCGGCAGTGGCTTGCAGCGGCAGGCTCAGCGTGGCGCTGCAGCCGCCTTCGGCATTGGGCTCAAGGGTCATGGTGGCACTGGGGTGCAGGGTCATGAGGCGTTGTCGGGTGTTGCTCAGGCCAAGGCCCTCGTTGGGGGGGCCGTTCAGGCCACGGCCGGTGTCGCTCACCACCAGGCGTGCGCCCTGGCCTGCGCGCTGCACGCTCACCTGCACCGTGCCGCCGCGCAGGGTCGGCTCAATGCCGTGGGTGATGGCGTTCTCAACCAGCGTCAACAGGCTTCCGGGCGGCAGCTCCAGGTTTTCCAGCTCTGGGTCGGCCTCAATCGACCACTGCAGGCGCTCACCCAAGCGCGCCGCCATGATGGACAAGTAGCGGCGCACCAGGTCCAGTTCCTCCCGCAAAGACTGGCGCTCGCGCTCGAACATCGGCAGCGTGGCGCGCAGGTAGGCGTTGAAGTCGCGCAGCATGGGGGCGGCGCGGGGGTCTTGGGTTTCTACCCAGTGGGTGAGCGAGGCCAGGGTGTTGAAGACGAAATGGGGGTGGATTTGGGCGGTGGCGAGGCGGCGTTGGAGGCGCAGTTGGGCGTCTCGATCCTCCAACTCACGGAGGCGGGATTCAATCTGCTGAACCCGGTAAAGCGCCGAGAACCAGAGGGCACTCACGCCGAGTATGAGCAACACCAACAGCAGAACGGCCAGCAATCGAAGGGCTTTGTCATTGCCGTGCTCGCGGGAAATCCATGCGCCAGCCAGGCCGGCGGCGAGGCCGATCACCGCTGTCCATCCGTTGAGTCGCCAACGAGTGGGGCGTAACCACAAGTCACGAGCACCCAGTAGCAAGACGCCGCCTAGCAGTGAGACCCAGGCCAGGGCCATCAATCGCCAAGAAGCCGGAAGCTGCGCGATAAAAAGTGCAGCACCGAAAAACAGGTTCAGGCCTCCATAGAGCTCGACGGCCCTTGGTAGCGGGTCGCGGCCGGCCAGATCGAGCTCCGCTGCTGTGAAGACACGTGCTGGACCGGGAAAAAAGTACTGCGTCCAGTCTTTGAACCAGGGCTTTGAGGCGGGTTTGCTGTCCATGGCCTGCAGTCTAGGCAGGCCCTTGGGTGATGCCCGACTTGAGCGGCAAATGGCAGAAACGGCGACACAAGCTGCCGCCCGTTGCGTTCACTGGCCCTTGAACAAATGCTGAAACGGCCGCGACACCGGGAGCAAGTCGGGCGAGCCGCGCAGGCGCAACTGCATGCCGCCTTCGTCATCGCGCACCGCGCTGGCAATCACGCGCTGCGCCACGATGACGGAGCGGTGCACTTGCGTGAACTGGGTGGGGTCCAGCTGCACCAGCAAGTCTTTGAGCGGTGTGCGCAGCAGCGCATCTTGCTGGGTGCCGCTGCTTTGGTAGACGGTCCGGGTGTAGCGGGCGTCGCTTTCAAAGTACAGCACCTCCGCCAGCGGAATCATGCGCACTTCTTTGCCAATGCTGGCCTGCAAAGCCACCGGCTGCGCCGGGCGCTGCGGCGCCAAATGCTGCAGCAGTTGCTGAAGGGCTTGGGCGTCGAGCGGGGCGGCGGCGGGCTGAAGGCGCTCTTTGAGCCGCGTTACGGTTTGCGCCAGCCGCGCGGGGTCAATCGGCTTGACCAAGTAGTCAATGGCGCCGGCCTCAAAGGCTTGCAAGGCGTGGTCGCCATAGGCGGTTACAAACACCACGGGCGTGCGGCCTGCAATGCGCTGGGCCACTTCGATGCCGGTGAGGCCCGGCATGCGGATGTCCAGAAAGCAAACCTCGGGCTGCTGC
The DNA here is from genome assembly GCA_046317675.1 of Burkholderiales bacterium. Lineage (GTDB taxonomy): Bacteria > Pseudomonadota > Gammaproteobacteria > Burkholderiales > Burkholderiaceae_C > Inhella. The sequence goes on along the minus strand of JBKCVH010000078.1, from coordinate 11,944 downwards.
TCCAGCCATTGGTCCCAGGCATCGGCGCCATGCTCGGCTTGGGCCACGATGTGCGCCTCCGGCCAGGCGTCGGCCAGGGCATCGGCCAGTTGTTCGCGCGGCGCGGCTTCGTCGTCGGCAATCAAGATGCGGGTCATGGCAGGGTCATCTCCGCTTGCGTGCCGCCTTCGGCACGGGGGCTCAGGGTGAAGCGCGCCGTGGCGCCAAAGTGGTGGTGCAGGCGCTGGCGCAGGTTGGAAAGCCCGACGTTATCGGTGGAGCCCGCAGCGATGCCTTGCCCGTCATCGAGCACGGCCAGGCGCCAGCCCTCGGGCAGGCTTTCGGCGCGAACCCAGAGCTGCCCACCGCCAATCTTGGGCTCCAGCCCGTGTTCGATGGCGTTCTCCACCAGGGTCAGCAGCAGGCCAGGCGGCAGCTCGCGGGTGGAGAGCGCGGGGTCGGCCTCGATGTGCCACTGGAGCCGAGAACCCAAGCGGGTTTGCAGAATCGTCAAGTAGTGACGTACGGCTTGCAGCTCTTCACCCAGGGGCACGCTAGAGCGACCGAGCATTTCAGTGCTGCCGCGCAGGAAGCCGGTGAGCTCGCGCAGCAGGGGTCCGGCACGGTCGTCCTTTTTGTTCACCCAGTGCTGCAAGGTGGCCAGGGTGTTGAAGACGAAGTGGGGGTGGATTTGGGCTTGGAGAAGGCGGAAGTCGGCTTCTGCGGCGCTGCGCGCGGCGGCATCGCGCTCTGCAATCAGCGCCAAGCGCGCCAAGCGCCGCTCCCGGGCTTGTCGGCTGGCCCAGGCCACGCCGTTGATCAACAAGGCAAGGCCGCCTCCGATCAACAGGATGATTGGGGTCCCGGACTCCAGAAGGCGAGCCAAACGCTCGTAGTCAATGCTGCCGTGGCGTAACCAGTGGCCAAAACTGAGCCCCAGCAAGGCGGCCATGCCCCCGGCCACCAAGCCCAACATGAACTTGCTGGTTAAGGCGCGGCTTTGATCGGGCGTCTTCGTGCGGGGCGCCATCCAAGCCCCCAGCATCGCCAGGCTGCAGCCCAGCCAGATGACCAGGGCGGCCAAAAGGGCGAGCGCCCAAGGCATGCCGGTCGCAGCCGTGCCGGTCACGCAGCCGGCCAGCCCCATCAGCCACCCGAGCCACGCCCAAGCGCCCTTGCGGGTGTAGAGGAACTGGTCGATCTCTTCAACCTCAAGCCGCAAATCGGGGCTTTCGGCCTCGAAGCGCTCGTAATACGGCAAAGCCCAGCGGTAGTAGGCGCGCTGAAGCCGGTTGCCGTCGCGAAGGGGGTGGGGGGTGTTGGTGTTCATGGGCCGCACTCTAGGGAGCGCCCTGGGCAGTCGGGGCAAGACTCGGGCGAAACGCGCCCTCCATGACACGAATCGCCGCCAAGCCGGCATCAAGCGATGCGCACTCCGCCTTGCAGCACGGCCAACTCGCCCGGTGGCAAGGCTTGCCAGGGCTCGTCAGCCGTCAGGGGCTGGGTGGCGACCAGGGCGACGCGGTCTGTCGGGCGCGTGTGTTGGGCGAAGTCGACGCGCAGGTCAGCATCCAGCAACTGCGCCGGCTTGAATGGATGGGCGCGCTCCAGCAGGTGCAGGTGCGTGGACGCATGCGCGAACAGCGCCTCGCCATTGCTCAAAAGCAAGTTGAAGGTGCCATGCCGGTGGATGAAGGGCAGCAGTTCGCGCAGCGTCAGCGTCAGCTCCGCCACGCTGGGTACTTGGCAATGCGCCTTGGCCAGTTCCTGCATCAGCCAGCAAAAGGCGCGCTCGCTGTCGGTGTCGCCCACTGGGCGGAAGGCGGCGTGCAGGCGCGGGTTGAAGTCCACCAGGTTGCCGTTGTGCGCCGCCACCCAGTAGCGACCCCACAGTTCGCGCTGGAACGGGTGGGTGTTCTCCAGCGCCACGCGGCCCTGTGTGGCTTTGCGGATGTGGGCAATCACCACTTCCGAATGGATGGGGTAACGCTGAATGGCCTCGGCCAGCACGGAGTGCCGGGCGCTGGCGGGGTCCACAAACAGGCGCAGGCCTTTGCCTTCAAAAAAGGCAATGCCAAAGCCGTCTTTGTGCTCGTCAGCCCGCGTGGCCAAGCCGGCGAAGCTGAACATCACATCGGTCGGTACGTTGGCGTTCATGCCCATCAATTGGCACATAGGGCTTACTCGGTGAACAGGCGGTAAATGCCTTTGAAGCTGACGAGGTTTCCGGGGTTGCTCGTCTCATCCAGCACCCCGCTCATGCGGCGCAGCAGGCGCTCGCTCTTCTTGGCGCGCCAAATCAGCAGGTCCGTGAGCCAGGGGAATGCGTTCACCCGGTTGGCGCGCTCGTAAAGGCGGTACGTGGGGGCCAGGGCGGCCAAGCCAGCTTCGTATTGCGCGCGGGCAGCGGCATCGCTTTGCGGGTGCGCCAAGATGGCGTCGGCCGCCAGCATCGCGGTTTGCATGGCTTTGCCAATGCCTTCGCCGGTGAAGTCGTAGGTGCTGCCTGCGGCCTCGCCCACCACCATCAGGCCGGGTCGGGTGAAGGTGGCGCCGGCCAGGGTGCAACGCAAAGGGGCGCCTTTGAGCTCGCCCACGAGCTTGCCCTCGCGCATCAACTGCGCTGCAGGGGGGTAAGCGGCCACAAAGGCGTCAAAGAGCTTGCGCAGGTTCACATCCTTGCTTTTCTTGCCGTCTCCGTAGGAGTCGGACACGCCAGCGCCGATGTTGAAGTGCCCATTGGGTGCCGGGAAGATCCAGCCGTAGCCGGGCCGCACGGCGTAAGACCAAGCCACCTCCAGCGCCGTTATCTTGCCCACCATGCTGGGGGCGTGCACATAGCCTCTCAGCGCCACACCGCTGGGCGTTTGGCGCAGGCACATGCCGGCGGCCTGCAAGGCCTTGGGCACGGCGCCGGTGGCGAGCAGCACCCAGCGCGCGGCTTGCTCCACCACTTGATCGCCGAGCTTCAGTCGTGCGCCGCAAACGCGGCCGTCGCTGTCCAAGAGCGGGGCTTCAAACCGAGCCTGCTGAAAGCTGGCACCGGCCGCCATGGCGGCGCGGGCCAAGATTTCGTCCAGCACTTGGCGCGGCAGCACGGCGAGTGAGCCGGGTACATCGATCCGGCCGCCACTTGGCCCGATACAAGCCACATGGCTTGCGCCTTCAGCCTGGGCCATCACGCTATCCAGCACGCCCAGGCGGCGCAGTGCGTGGTGGGCGTCGGGAATGAGGGCGTCACCACAGATCTTGTCGCGGCCGAGCGGTGCTTGGTCAATCATCAAAACGCGATGACCCGCAGTGGCCAGCATCTTGGCTGCGGCGCTGCCGGCGGGGCCGGCGCCAATGACAAGGGCATCGACATGCGGTCTCGGAGAGTTTGGGAAGGTCATCTGAGCATGGATAGGCGGCTTAGCCTTCGCATTGTGTGCAAAGGCGTAAGCCAAAAAAAACGGCCCCGAAGGGCCGTTTGGTACTGCGGGCAGTGTTGGTTTAGAACGACTGCGAATAGCGCATGTAGAAGAAGCGACCTGGGATCTCGTACTGTGGGTCGAAGCTGTTAGCAAACGTCGAGTACGAGGTAGGTGGGTTCTTCGCGTTGATGTTGTTCACACCCAGCGTGAAGCGACCCTTCCATGGCGACTTCCAATAGACCGACACATCGTGGTACGTGGTCGAGCCCAGCTTGTTGGTCGCGTTGTCCGGGTTGGCCGGATCGTCCTTCGAGCAGCGATCGCCGAAGCCCGATGCCGACATGTCCGCGCAACTTTCCACTTGACGGTGGTAGTAGCGGGTGCCAACAGTCGCACCGAAATCACCCATGTCCCAGCGCAGGTTCAGGTTGCTGCGAATGCGCCAGTAGTTGTCACGGTCAAAGTAGCGACCCACCAAATTCTCGCCATCATCGTTAGCATATTTGGCTAAGTAGGTGGTGTCCCAAGTCCCTGAGAAGCGACCAAAGGCGGTGCTTGGCAGGCGGTAGTTCATCGTCAAGTCATAGCCTTCAACAACTCGCTTACCCCGGTTCAGGCTAGCCTCAATCAGCGTGGTGATCTGACCACCTTGACCGCGAGTGACCAGTTGGCACGCATTGTTGTTGCCGTTCAGGTAGCACTCGTCGAGCACTTCACTGCCGCCAATGCCACTGACCACATCGGTCAGTTTGATCTTCCACCAGTCGAGCGACATGTCGAAACCGCTGACGAAAGAAGGCGAGAACACCAAGCCCAAGGTCTGGGTGATTGATTTTTCCGGCTTCAGGAACGGATTGCCACCCGAGTCGACGCGGATTTGCGGGTTGCCTTGGTCGTAACCAGCGACCGGCACGCCGTCGCGCTGGCAGCGGCCTTTTTGCTCGGGCGTCAACGTGTTGTAGGTGCCGCCGAAGGTCGTTGAGCAGGGGTCGCCAATCTGTGGGAAGCCATCCGACACACCCTGGAAGAGCTCGTTGATGCTTGGCGCGCGGAAGCCTTGCGACCAGTTACCACGCACCATGAAGCTGTCGACCAATTGCCAGCGAGCACCGACCTTCGAGTTGGTCGTCTTGCCGAAGTTGCTGTAGTCGGAGGTGCGAGCTGCCAGCGACAGGTCGAGCTTCTTGACCAGTGGCAAGTTTTTCAGTAAAGGCAGCGAGAGCTCGACGTAGGCCTCGTCCACGCTGTAACCACCCTTGGTAGGGGTGCGGGCGTTGCCGGTGGTGTTGCCGGAAGCGATGAGCGCGTCAGGTTGGTCGAAACCAGACTCCGAGCGCGTTTCAATGCCAGCCGCCACGGCGAGTTGGCCACCGGGCAGCGCGAACAACTCGGCCGATACGTTGGCAAAGGTGTGGCGCATCGTCGAGCCGAAGGTGTCCTGCGCGATGAAGCTGCTGTAGTCCAGCATCTCAGGGGTAATCGAGCCGACACCACCCAAGAGGTTCATCGGCACGCAGCCGGGGATACGCGTAGCCAAGTTGCCCGGGGTGGAGACGCAGACCGGAGCGCCGGCCGTGTCACGCATCGATGGGCCCAGTGCGCTGCGAAGCGCCGCGACGTTGAACAGGCCCTTCGTGATGTCTGACTGCGAGTTGCGGCCGTAGGTGCTGCCGAAGTCCCAAACCAGCGTGACCCCACCGACGTCCAGTTCGCCTTCCAGCGAGGCGGTGAAGGCAAAGGTTGAGATGTCTTGCTTGAACGAGCGACCGCCGGTTTCCACGGCGCGACGCTGAATGCGAGACACCGGCAAGCCAAACGGGTTGTAGATGCTGTCGGGGCTGATGGAAATGGTGCGCGCCTGCGTGCCAGCGCCAGGGCCGGTACCAAGAACGATGGGCATAGCCGCTAGCAATTGTTCTGACTGCCGGTTGTTGTAGACCGCAGTCATGTTGGCCGTAATCTTGTTGGTGACATCAAAGCCAGCCTTGGCGAACAACGAAACACGCTCTTGCGGGGTGATCAAGTAGTTGTCAGGGGCGAAGTTGTAGATGTCAGCCGGGATGTTGAAGTTGCGCCAATTGGTGGCGGTACCGCCCGGGTTGTACGTGAACTGACCAGCCGAACCGTTCGGGCGCGTTTGCGTACCGGAGCAGGAAGCAGACGTGGGGTTGAAGGTGCCGTTGCAAACTGCAAAGCGGCCATCTGGCGAGGTCGAGCTTCCGAAGCTAGTGCCCGTCGTGTAGATGGGCTCTTTCGAAACATCGCGAGCGCCGGCGCCTACTGGCAGTTCCTTCACATAGCCGATACCCATCATGCCGCGGAAGCGCTCACCGCTCGCGCCGATGACGGCGTCGGCCGACATGCGCTCACCGTCACCCTTGTCAAACTTTCCGTAGTAGACGTTGGCTTCAGCGCCTTCAAAGTCTTTGCGCAAAATGACGTTCACCACACCGGCAATGGCGTCGGAGCCGTAGGTCACCGAAGCGCCGTCTTTCAGCACGTCAATGCGTTCGACCGCAGCCGTGGGGATGGTGGTCAAGTCAACTGCGCCGCCCAGACCTGTACCGCCAACCCAGCGTTTGCCGTTGACCAGCACCAAGGTGCGGCCAGAGCCCAAGTTGCGCAGGCTGACGCGAGTCTCGCCGTTGCCGCCGTTGTTGTAGGTGCTGTTGAGCGCGGAGCCGTTGGACGTCAGGTTCTGAATCACGTCACCGACAGAGCTCAGGCCTTGGGCCAAGATGTCTTCACGCTTCAGGGTGAAGATCGGCTGCGAGGTCTCGCTGTCGACGCGCTTGATGCGCGAACCAGTGATTTCAACGCGCTCCAACTGCTGTGTGGGCTGCTGTTGGGCGAATGCGCTAGGCGCGAACGCAGAGATACCAACGCCGCAGGCCAAAAGCGCGCCTGCGCTGACTTTCGTCAACTTGAACATAGAAACTCCTAAAGGGGAATGAGGCCGTCAGCTGCACCGCTCGTGTTGCACGGGGAAGGTCATGCTGTTCGTCATGCCATTCTCAATGGCCCCCAACTTCACCAAGGCCTAGGGCAATCCCCTCGCTCGGTTGGATGGGGTCTGTTTCTGACTCGTGCTGCCGGAAGTTGGTTTTGCCAAAAGTTGCTTTGCTTTCAACAACTTGCGAAGGATCCATTGATCCCTAGCGGGCGGCTGCCTCTTGTGACTTGAGCTCAATGAGGCGGACAGGGCGCACTTTTAGCGAGGCCAGTTGTTGTCAGGTCGCAACGAATCAAAGGCGCCAACCTTCGCGAAGCCGACACATTGCTCTGGCCGGATCACCCGTAAGCCCTAGCCTCTAAATAGGGGCGCATTGCGATTCGGCTCGATGAGCCCTGCGCAGCGGCGCTAGGCGGGCCAAGCTTTCATGCCAGTTTTTTGGCCTTCAGCCCTGACGCGCCGAATGCGCGCGAACGCGAAGGCGAGAGGGGTCAGGGGCTGGTGCGCACCGCACTTTGAGCTATCGATGCTCGGACTGCCTTCGCTTTTACGCGCCAAGCATGCAGCAGCGGCTCGGTGTAGCCGCTGGGCTGCGCCAGACCCTGAAACACCAAGTCCAGCGCCGCTTGCATGGCTGCGCTGCCTGTGCCGCGAGAGGCCATGGGCAGGTAGGCGCTGTCGCCGGCGTTTTGGGCGTCCACCACGCCCGCCATGCGCGCAAAGGTCTCGCGCACTTGGGCTTCGGTCACCACGCCGTGGTGCAGCCAGTTGGCAATGTGCTGGCTGCTGATGCGCAGCGTGGCGCGGTCTTCCATCAAGCCCACGTTGTGGATGTCGGGCACCTTGCTGCAGCCCACACCTTGCTCCACCCAGCGCACCACGTAACCCAAGATGCCCTGCACGTTGTTGTCCAGCTCCTGCTGCCGCTCCTGAGCGCTCCAGTTGGGGGTCGGTGAAACCGGAATGGTGAGCAGGCTGGCTTGAAGCGACGCCTTCTCGGCTTCGCTGAGCGGGGCGGCTTCCATCTCGCGCTGCAGGGCCGGCACGTCAACGCGGTGGTAGGGCAGCGCATGCAGGGTGGCGGCGGTTGGGCTGGGCACCCAGGCGGTGTTGGCGCCGCTCTTGGGGTGGGCAATCTTTTGTTCCAGCATGGCGGCCATCAGATCGGGCATGGCCCACATGCCTTTGCCGATTTGGGCGCGGCCCCGCAGGCCGCAGGCCAGGCCCACGCGCACGTTGAGCTTCTCGTAGGCTTGAATCCAGCTGCTGGCCTTCATGTCGGCTTTGCGCAGCATGGGGCCGGCTTGCATGGCGGTGTGCATTTCGTCGCCGGTGCGGTCCAAGAAGCCGGTGTTGATGAAGGCCACCCGCTCGCGCGCCGCATGGATGCAGGCGGCGAGGTTGACCGAGGTGCGGCGCTCCTCGTCCATGATGCCGAGCTTGACGGTGTTGGCTGGGAGGCCCAGCAGCTGCTCGACGCGGCCGAACAGCTCGCAGGCGAAGGCGACTTCCGTCGGGCCGTGCATCTTGGGCTTGACGATGTAGATGCTGCCCTTGCGGGAGTTCTTGACGCTGCCCTTGCCGTCGTGCAGCGCAATGGCCACGGTCACCAGCGCGTCCAACATGCCTTCCGGCATTTCGCGGCCGCCTTCAAGGCGCACGGCGGGGTTGGTCATCAGGTGGCCCACATTGCGCACGAAGAGCAGGGAGCGGCCGTGCAGGCTGAGCTCGCCGCCAGCGGCTGCGGTGTAGCGGCGGTCCGGGTTGAGCGTTCGCGTGATGGATTTGCCGCCCTTGTTCAGCGTTTCCGAGAGCGTGCCTTTCAAGATGCCCAGGTAGTTGCGGTAGGCCACCACCTTGTCTTCGGCGTCCACCGCCGCAATCGAGTCTTCCAGGTCAAGGATGGTCGAGAGGGCCGACTCCATGACCACATCCGCCACGCCGGCTGCATCGGTTTTGCCGATGGGGTGCGAGCGGTCGATCACGATCTCAAAGTGCAGGCCGTGGTGCTGTAGCAGCAGGCTGGCGGGCGCAGCGGCGTCGCCCGTGTAGCCCTTGAACTGGGCGGGTTCGCGCAGGCCGGTGGCGTCGCCGTTGCTCAGGATGGCTTGCAAGCGACCGCCCTGCACGCTGTAGGCCTTGGCCTGGGCGTGGGAGCCATGCGCCAGCGGTGCGGCGTCGTCCAGGAACTGGCGGGCGAAGGCAATCACGGCTGCGCCGCGCGCTGGGTTGTAGGCACCAGCCTTCTCGCGGCCGCCGCTTTCGGGGATGGCGTCGGTGCCGTAGAGCGCGTCGTACAGACTGCCCCAGCGCGCATTGGCCGCGTTGAGGGCGTAGCGGGCGTTCATGACGGGCACCACCAGTTGGGGGCCCGCTTGCAGGGCCAACTCGTCATCCACGTTCGACGTGCTGGCCGAGAAAGCCGCTGGCGGCGCCACCAAGTAGCCGATTTCCTTCAAGAAGGCCTCATAGGCGGGCATGTCGGCAATCGGGCCGGCGTGGGCGCGGTGCCAGTCGTCCAGCAGGGTTTGCAGTCGGTCGCGCTCGGCCAGCAGGGCGGCGTTCTTGGGGGCGAGATCGTGGGCAATGGCGTCAAAGCCGGCCCAATAGGCGTCCGAACTCAAGCCCGTGCCGGGCAGCACTTCTTCGTCAATGAAACGTTTAAGGATGGGGTCGATCTGCAGGCGGTGCGTGGTGATGAAGGTCATGAAAAGCTCCAGCAAAGGGGAATGAGCTCAATTTAGTTGTGTCGAACACCGGTATTGATCGCGGTTTTGGCGGTTCATTCATGACTTTTTCGCAAAGAATCAAGGTATGGATCGGTTCAAACAAGTCGAAACCTTCGTGGCCGTGGCCACCAAGGGCAGCTTCACGGCCGCAGCGCAACTCGAAGGGGTGGCGCCCGCCGTCATTGGGCGCCGCATGGACGCCCTGGAGGCGCGCTTGAACGTGCGCTTGCTGCACCGCACTACGCGCAAGCTCACCCTGACGCCCGAAGGGCAGGCCTTCTTGGAGGACTGCCAGCGGGTGCTGGCCGAGCTGGCCGGTGCCGAGGCCGCAGTGAGCGCCGGCAGCGCCCGCGCCAGCGGCCACTTGCGCATCACCGCGCCGGCAGGCTTCGGGCGCCGCCATGTGGCGCCTTTGGTGGCCGGGTTTTTGGCCCACCACCCCGACCTCCGGCTGAGCCTGAACCTGGCCGACCGCGTGATCGATCTGGTCAGCGAGGGCTTTGACTGCGCCATTCGCGTGGGCGACCTGCCCGACAGCAGCCTCATCAGCCAGCGCCTGGCCGACAACCGCCGCCTGGTGGTGGGGCACCCCGACTACCTGCGCCGTGCCGGCACCCCGCAGCACCCGCGCGAGTTGCTGCAGCACGCCTGCCTCATGCTCTCCAGCGAAGCCAGCCAAACCCGTGGCTGGGCCTTTCGGGTGGATGGGCAGACGCATTACCACCGCAACACCCAGCACGTGGGCCGCTTTGACTGCAGCGACGGCCAAGTGCTGCACGACTGGTGCTTGAAAGGCTTGGGCCTGGCCTGGCGCAGCCACTGGGAGGTGGCGGCCGACTTGCAGGCTGGGCGCTTGGTGAGCGTGCTCGACGCGTTTGCCGCGCCGCCGAACGGCGTTTATGCCGTCACCCCGGAGCGCTCCTTGCAGCCCTTGCGCGTGCGGCTTTGGATCGAGCACCTGCGCGCGCACTACGCCCGCACCGACTACTGGCTTCGCACGGGCGGCGTGTAGTCCAATGAAACGGTGAAATCGGCGGTGCGTGAGCCCCTGCGCGGGGCGCAATCTAGGCGGCGGCGCGACGCTGTGGCAGGCCCCCAGCGAGCGCCGGCAACAAAGAGTGCGCCCCGCGCAGGGGCTCACCCGAAGGGCCGGGCCTGCAAGGCAGCTCGGCGGTTGTTGCGCCGCTTGCCCAGGCGTACAGCCTGGGCTGCGCGCCGCGCCTACTCCGCGCCGCCTTGCAGACCCCGGCGCACCGCCGATTTCACCGTTTCATTGGACTCATGACCGGATTCGAGCTGAGCTTGGTGCTCACCGCCGCCCTGCTGCACGCCGGCTGGAACATCGCCGCCAAAAAGGCGCGCCATGGCGGCGAGGGCGGGCAGGGCGAGCAGCTCAACTTTCAACTGCTGTGCGGGCTGGCCGTGGTGCTGCTTTGGGCGCCCGTGGGCCTGACGGTCAGCGTCCAAGAACTGCCACGGTGGGGCGCGCTGCAGTGGGCTGCGGTCTCGCTGTCTGCCTTGGTCCACATGGCTTACTTCAGCGCGCTGCTGAACGGCTATGCGCGCGCCGATCTCACCGTGGTCTACCCGGTCGCACGTGGCAGTGGGCCGCTGCTGGCCTCCCTGGGCGCCGTGTTGCTGCTGGGTGAGCGCCCGCAGTGGCAGGGCTGGGTGGGCATCGGCGGCATCGTGCTTGGCGTCTTGCTCATTTCTGGCTTGCTGCGCCGCAAGCCCATGACGCCCGCTGTGGCGGCCGGATTGCGCTGGGGCGCTCTCACGGGCGCCTTGATTGCCAGCTACACCGTGATTGACGCCTGGGCCATCAAGCGCCTTGGCATGCACCCGGTCGCTTTTGACTACTGGTGCAACCTGCTCCGCGTGCCCATGCTCTTGCCGCTGTGGTGGCAGCTCTCATCCCGTGCGGCATTGGGGCGCAGCTGGCAGCTCGACCGTGGCGCTGTGTTGGTGGTGGGCGCCTTTGCGCCGCTGGGCTACATCTTGGTGCTTTGGGCTTTGAAGACAGCACCACTGTCGGCCGTGGCGCCGGTGCGCGAGTGCTCGATGCTGTTTGCCGCGCTCATTGGCGGGCATTTGCTCGGCGAAGGCGACCGATGGGCTCGCCTCCTTGGGGCCGGTTTCATTGCGCTGGGTGTGCTGCTGATCGCTGCATGAAAAACGGCCGCTAGGGCGGCCGCTTGGGACATGCCTGAGGCAGCTTTAAGCCGACAAGCATTCCTTCATGAACTTCGTGCGCTCGTCGCCCTTGAGCTCCTTGGCCTTGGGGTCGGCGTTGCAAGATTTCATTTTGTTTTGCTGCGAGCCGGGTGCCGAAGCGGCGTCGGCGGGCTTGTTCGACAGGCAGCTTTTCATGAAGGCTTTGCGCTCGTCGCCTTTGAGCTCTTTGGTCTTGGCGTCGGCGTTGCAAGTCTTCATCTTTTCTTGCTGCGGAGTGGCTTGGGCGAGGCCGCCCACCAAACACAGCGACAGGGACAACAGCAGGGCTTTCATCATGGGGCGCTTTCCTCCGGTTGATTGCAAACAAGCGCCAACGCGGCGCAGGTCAAAGAATACGGCGCGGATGGGCCAATTGCTCATGAGCAGCATGTAACCGTCTGACCAGCACCTTGATGAAGGCGCGGTCAAAGCGGTGCTGGCATTCGCCGCTCAAGGAGCCAATGAGCTGAGGGGTGAAGCTCACCGTGGTGCAAACATCAATCACCCGGATATCGGCCGAGTGCCGGCGCAACTCGGGGTTGGGTGCCAGGTAGGCCATCTCGCCCACCGAGGTGCCCACGCCCAGCTCGGCCACCACACGCCCGTCGCGCTGGACTTGCACCTTGCCCATGGCCACGATGTGCACGGTGTTGCCT
>JBKCVH010000077.1:0-32028 GCA_046317675.1 Burkholderiales bacterium | reverse complement strand
CAGCCACCACCCCCAGCGGGAACAGCTCGGCAGCCCGGCGAAGGATGTCCGCGTGACCGAGCGTGAGCGGGTCGAAGGGGCCGGGGTAGATGGCCTTGATCATGGGGCTGGCGTCTCTTTGACAAACAGATGGGCGTGCACGGCGCCGGCCTTTAGCTGCCGGTGCAGGCGAAACCCTTCGGGCGCCTCCATGGCGCGGGGGGCTTCGAGGTAGATCCAGCCGGCACTGCGGCTCGCGGCCAAGGCTTTGGCAAACAGGTCGGACTGGAACGGCGGGTCGAGCAATGCAAGGTCGTAGCCGCCGGCTGCGAGCGCGGCCACGCCATCACCTTGGCGCAACTGCACACGCTCGGTCGAGCCTTTGAGCTTGGCCAGCACGCCGCGCAAGCTGGCAACCGCCTTGGCATTCACCTCCACGAGTTGCACCTGTGCGCCACGCGAGGCCGCCTCCAAGCCCAAGGCGCCGCTGCCGGCAAAGGCATCCAGCGCTCGCCAGCCGTGAAGGGTGTGGGGCAACCAGTTGAACAAGGTCTCGCGCAGGCGGTCGCCACTCGGGCGCAAGCCGGGCAGGTCAGGAACCGGCAGCTTGCTGCGTTTCCAGTCGCCGCCAATGATGCGAACTTCACCCATCAGATCGGCCCGCCGCAGGCCCGCCCCAAGGCGGGCCAGCCCCCCTTGGGGGTGGCGAGGATGCGCAGCACCGCAGCCTGGGGGTCGTTCATAGCCTCACCTCGACACCGGCTGCGCGCATAAAGGCTTTGGCTTCGGCCACCGTGTGCTGCCCATCGTGAAAGATGCTGGCCGCCAGCACGGCATCGGCGCCGCCCTGCTGAATGCCATCCACCAAGTGCTGCAAGGTGCCCACGCCGCCGCTGGCAATGACGGGGATGTCGAGCGCATCGCTCACCGCACGGGTCAGCGGCAGATTGAAACCGGCGCGCGTACCGTCGCGGTCCATGCTGGTGAGCAAGATCTCGCCAGCGCCCATTTCCTGCATGTGGCGAGCCCACTGCACGGCGTCCAGGCCCGTGTCTTTGCGGCCGCCGTGGGTGAACACATGCCACGCACCGCTTTCGTTTTGCTTCGCGTCGATGGCGACAACGATGCACTGCGAGCCGTACTTGTCAGCCGCCTCGCGGATGAGTTCCGGCCGCGCCACCGCCGCCGAGTTGAAGCTGACCTTGTCAGCGCCCGCATTGAGCAACCGGCGCACATCACCCACCTCGCGCACGCCACCGCCCACCGTCAGCGGAATGAAGACCTGGGAGGCCACGGCTTCAATGATGGGGAGGATCAGGTCACGGCCATCGCTGGTGGCGGTGATGTCCAGGAAGGTGAGTTCGTCAGCGCCTTGCTGGTTGTAGCGGGCAGCGGCTTCGACCGGGTCACCGGCATCGCGAAGGCCAACGAAGTTGACGCCTTTGACGACGCGGCCGTCTTTGACGTCCAGGCAGGGAATGATGCGTTTGGCAAGCATGGGTTGATTGTCACGAGTTGGGCTGAGGCGCCGGAGGCACCTGAGCCAAAGGCCCTTTAGGCGCCACCGATCGACTTCACCGAGGAAGGCTCAATGCACCCAACTCGGCTTGCCGTTGACTGCCTCGCACACGGATCGCCTCTTCGTCCAACTGCGCGGCGCTGCGCGCGGCGCGCTGGCGCTCTTCAGGCTTGAGTTTGTCGTCGGCCGCGATGCGGCGCAGGCGGGCGATGTCGGAGGCGAGCTGGTCCAGTCGGCGCTGCAGTTCGAAAACTTCCCGTCCGAGCCGCCAGCCGGCCTCGAACTCGAAACGCACGTCCGGCGGGCAAGTGCCCGGGTTGCCGTTGCCGCTGCGCGCCCACGAATAGCCGTTGCGCGGGCGGCAAAACACGTTGCGAAGCCCTTGGGCGTGGCCGGCGGCGTAGGCATCGGCCAAGGCAGGCTCGGCCTGCTCGCACAGCGGGGCAGGCTCGCGGCCTGCGGCGCCATCTTGCTGACCCCGCTCGGCACGGCAGTAGCCGGCGGTGCCGAGGCGGTGGCCCATCAAGTAGTCGTCCCGGCGTGCGACCATGTTGTGCTTCAAGCAGGCCTCCGCGCGGTCGCCAAAGCGATTGGCCAGCCAGCCGTCCAGCGCATCGCGCTGGCCCAAGCGCTTCCAGTCGGCCTGCGCGCAGTCGTCGGCATTCATGACAGCGCAGCTGCTGAGCAGCAGCAGGGCGGCGAGTGCGGCGAGCGCCCTCAAAGGCTCGCCGTTAGGGCGTCGGCGCGGGTCTGGGCGTCGGTCAAGTCCAGGGCACCGGTGTAGATGGCTTTGCCGCAGATGACGCCAGAGATGCCTTCATCTTCCACCCGGCAAAGCGCTTCAATGTCGGACCAGCCCGACAGACCGCCCGAGGCCACCACGGGGATAGACAGCATTTGGGCCAGGCGCACCGTGGCTTCAATGTTGATGCCGCTGAGCATGCCGTCGCGACCGATGTCGGTGTAGATCACGCCCTCGATGCCGTAGTCCTCGAACTTCTTGGCGAGGTCTACGACTTCATGGCCGCTGAGCTTGCTCCAGCCCTCGGTGGCGACCTTGCCATCTTTGGCATCCAGGCCCACCCAGATGTGGCCGCCAAACGCCGTGCAGGCATCGCGAATGAAGCCGGGGTTCTTCACCGCCGCCGTGCCCACGATGACGGCGCTGATGCCGTCGTCCAGGTAGCGCTCGATGGTGTCGAGGTCGCGAATGCCGCCGCCCAACTGAACCGGGATGCGCCCATCGACTTCGGCCAAGATGGACTTCACCGCCGCCTCGTTCACCGGCTTGCCGGCAAAGGCACCATTCAAGTCCACCAAATGCAGGCGGCGAGCGCCGGCCTCCAACCAACGACGGGCCATGGCGGCCGGGTCTTCACCGAAGGTGGTGGAAGCGTTCATGTCGCCTTGCTGCAAGCGGACGCAATGGCCGTCTTTCAGGTCGATGGCGGGGATCAACAACATCTCAAGGATTCCAAGTCAGGAAGTTGCGATAGAGGCGCAGCCCGTCTGCGGCACTCTTCTCGGGGTGGAACTGCGTGGCGAAAATGTTAGCTCGCGCCAACGCGCAAACGAAGGGGGCGCCGTAGGTCGTGGTGGCGGCAACGTCTTCTTCGTGGGCGGGAGCAGCGTAGTAGCTGTGCACAAAGTAGAAGTGGCTTCCGCTGGCAACCCCGTCCCACATGGGGTGGGGCTTGCGGATGTCGACCCGGTTCCAGCCCATTTGCGGCACCTTGTAGCGGCTTCCATCTTCTTGCAGTTGGCCGCTCAGTTGGAAGCGCTTCACCTCGCCGGTGAACAGACCCAGTCCCGGCGTGTCCTGCTCTTCGCTGTGCTCCAGCAGCATTTGCATGCCGACACAAACGCCCATCAGCGGTTTGCCTTCGGCCACATGGGCCAGCACCGCCTCTTTGGCGCCCGATTCGGCAAAGTGCGCCATGCAGTCGCGCATGGCGCCCTGCCCCGGCAGCACGATGCGATCGGCATCACGCACTTGCTTCGGATCGCAGCCAACCAAAACGTCGACACCACTGCCCTGCGCCGCCGCCATCACGGCTTGGGCGACTGAGCGCAGATTGCCCATTCCATAGTCAAGAACGAGAACCTTCTTGCTCACAAGCTGCCCTTGGTGCTCGGAATGGTGCCTGCCGCCCGCGGGTCGGGCGTGATGGCCATGCGCAGCGCTCGCGCAAAGGCTTTGAAGATGGTCTCGCACTGGTGGTGCGCGTTGTGGCCCTTCAGGTTGTCGATGTGCAGGCTCACGCCAGCATGGTTGACAAAGCCTTGGAAGAACTCGAACACCAGTTGCGTGTCGAGCTGGCCAATGCTGCCGGCCGTGAACTTCACGTCCATGTGCAAGCCGGGGCGGCCGGAGCAGTCGAGCACCACACGGCTCAGCGCTTCATCGAGCGGCACATAGGCATGGCCGTATCGCGTGATGCCGCGCTTGTCGCCCAGCGCCTGCGCAAAAGCTTGGCCGAAGGTGATGCCCACGTCTTCCACCGTGTGGTGGCCGTCGATGTGCAAGTCACCCTTGGCGTCGATGTGCAGGTCGATCAAGCCATGGCGGGCAATCTGGTCCAGCATGTGGTCGAAGAAGCCGATGCCGGTGGCGAAGTGCGCCTTGCCGGTGCCATCGAGATCGAGCTCGACACGGATCTGGGTCTCAGCGGTGTTGCGTTGGACTTGAGCTTGACGGGTCATTGCAGTGCCGCGATGAGCGCGGTGGTTTCCTCAGGGGTGCCCACGGTGAGCCGCAGGCAGTTGTGCAGCATGGCATGCATGCCGCTCACGTTCTTCACCAGAATGCCTCTGGATTTCAACACTTCAAAGCGTTCAGCGGCGTCGGGGAAGCGCGCCAGGACCATGTTGGCCTCGCTGGGGAAAGGCGTCACACCCGGCAATTTCTGCAGCGCCGCGAACAAGCGCTCGCGCTGCTCGCGCACGGCCTTGGCCTGCTCGGCATACACCGCCTCATGCTCCAGCGCAAACAAGGCGGCCTCCAGGTTCAGCACGCTGACGTTGAACGGTGGGCGCAGCTTCTCCACTTCGTCGATCAAGGCTTGCGCACCCATCAAATAGCCAATGCGCACGCCGGCCAAGCCGAACTTGCTCATGGTGCGCATGATCAGCACATTGGGCTGGCTCAAGCGGTGCAGCGAGTCGCGCGCAGCGAAGGGCTGGTAGGCCTCGTCCATCACCACCAAGCCGTGCGGGGCCATGGCAGCGATCAAGGCATCCAGGGTGGCGTCGTCCCACAGGGTGCCCGTCGGGTTGTTCGGGTAGGCCAGCCACAGAAGGGCCGGCTTCTCTTGCTCGATGGCAGCCAACAAGGCGGGGCCATCCAACTGGAAGTCGTCGCGGCAAGGCACGCCCACAAAGCGCACGCCCAAGAGCTTGGCGCTCATGGCGTACATGACGAAGCTTGGCAGCGGCGCCAACACCGTTGCGCCGGGCTTGGCAATGGCCTGGGTCAGCAAGGAGATGAGTTCATCGGAGCCATTGCCCAGCATCAGGCCGCAGCCCTCGGGCTTCTGGGCATGGCGCGCCAGCTCTGCGCGCAAGGCAAGCGTGCGCTCGGCCGGGTAGCGGTTCAGCGCCACAGCGCCCAAGCGCTGGCCCAGCTTGGCTTGCAAGGCCTCCGGCAGGCGATGGGGGTTCTCCATCACGTCCAGCTTGATGAAGCCCTCCGAGGGCTGCACCACATAGGCATGCAAAGCGCGCACATCGTCGCGGATCACGCGCAGGGAATCAGGCATCAGTAACGGCTTCCGGCGGGGCGATAAAAGGATTGACGATGCGCAGGGTGTCCACTTGCTGGCCGTGCTGCAGGTCCTCGGTCAGCAAGTGCGTGCAGCCTTGTTGCTGGGCAGCCGCCACCATCAGCGCGTCCCAGTAGCTCAAGCCCCAACGGCTCTCCACCGCCCAAGCCGACTCGACGGTCGCGTGGTCGGTTTGCCAGGGCTGCCACAACTGGTAGCGACGCACCTCGGCTCGGGCATCACCGGCCGACAGGGCGCTGGAGAACTTCTTGCGCGCATTCCAATAAAACTCATGCAGGACTTGGTTGCTCACACGGCCACAGCGCCCTTTCCAGCAATGCTGGAGCCAGACCCGCGCTGCATCCCGCTTGGCGGGCTCACGGTCGTCAAAGGCGTACAGCAACACATTCGTGTCGACAAACCAAAGCGGGGCGGTGCTGCTCATCGCACGCTGCGGTCGTAGATCTCGTCACGACTCAGGTAGCGGCCACTGGATTCACCAAAGCTCTTGAACTCCAGCGCCTCTCGCATCGCCCGCTCATAGGCATCGTCGTGCCGCATCTTGTCGGCCAGCATTTCGCCAATCAACCGCGAAACGCTGGTGTTGCGGCGCGCCGCTTCCATGCGCGCCCAATCGGCGACGGCGTCTTCCATGGTGACGGTGACATTGCGCATGGTGCAGGCTCCACGAAGTCAGTGCAGCACGAGTTTCGTGGAGCACTGACTTCGTGTCAACCCCGTATGCTTGAACTTTGCAGCCTTTCCGGGTCTGGGCCGGCAGGGGTGCCGCGATAGCATCTGTGCAAAGTGCAGCCAACTCGGCTCAAAGCGCAGTCAGTGAGGAACCCATGCAAACGCCCGTTACCCAGCTCGCCAGAAGCGCTGCTTATTGCCTTACCGCCACCGCTTTGAGCATCGGGCTCAGTGCTTGTGGCGGATCAGAGAACGCCGGCCGCCCGCTGTTCCCAGTCGCCACGGGGAACAACCCCGCGCCGCCCCCGCCACCGCCGCCTCCGCCGCCACCGCCGCCCAGTCCCCCGGCAGCTTCACCGCTGCCCGAGGGCCCGAGCAGCAGCTTTGCGCAGCAGTGCGCGCCGAACAACAGCTTGGCTGCCTCCAGCCTGCGCAATGCCAGCCTGCGCAAGGAGCAGCAATGGCTGCGGGCCGTCATGGATGAGGCTTACTTGTGGCCCGCCGATGTGCCCAATCCGGACCCGAACCGATTTCGCGATGGCACGCCGCAACAGGCCATGGAGGCTTACTTCGAAGCCCTGCTGAGCCCCGCCGTGACCAGCACCGGCCAACGCCGTGACCGATTCAGCTTCACCATTCCGACCGCAGATTGGGAAGCGATCACCGTGCGCGGCGAGTCGCTGAGCATGGGCATCGAATGGAAGACCGGCGCCCGCCTGCCGCCTCGCAACATCCGCGTGAAGTACGTCGAGCCGCGCTCAGCTGCCGAAGCAGCAGGGGTTGTACGTGGCGACCTGCTCTTGGATGCCGATGGGGTGTCTGCCGACGCCACCTCCAGCGCTGACGTCGACCGCCTCAATGCGGCGCTGTTTCCAACCAATTCTGCCCAGACCTACAGCTTCAGGCTGCGCTCGCCAGCAGGCGTCGAGAAAACCGTCAGATTGAGCGCGACCACCCTGCAACGCGACCCGGTTCCACAAGCCACCAGTCTGCTGCTTCCCGACGGTCGAAGCGTCGGTTATTTGCTGTTCAAGGACCACGTTTTGCCGGCGGAAGCTCGCCTGCAGGCCGCAATGCAGCGCTTCGCCGGGCAGCGCATCAGCGAATTGGTGATCGACCTCCGCTACAACGGTGGTGGCTTCTTGTTCCTTGCCAGCCAGCTTGCGACCATGGTGAGCAGCCCTACGCAGATTGCAGGGCGCCCCTTTGAGACGCTGAACTTCAACCCGCGCCGCAGCGCCGAGAACGAACGCACGGACTTCAGGACCCGCGCTTGCTTGCCGGGTGCCGACTTTCGCTGCACCAGCCAGGATCCACTTCCCTTCTTGAGCCTGCGCCGGGTCTATGTGCTGAGCACGCCATCGACCTGCTCGGCCAGCGAGTCGCTGATCAACGGCTTGCGCGGCATTGATGTCGAGGTCGTCCTCATCGGCGACAAGACCTGCGGCAAGCCCTATGGGTTCACCGCCAAAGACAACTGCGGCCTGTCCTACCTGCCCATCGAATTCGAGGGACGCAACGCCAAGGGCTTTGGCGACTACGCCGATGGCTTCGAGCCCAGCCCCACCGACAACAACGGCCGCCAGGTGAAGGGTTGCTCACAAGCCGATGACCTCAGTCGCAACCTGGGCGACCCCAGTGAAGCCATGCTGGCCACGGCCTTGCACCATGCCAGCACTGGGAGCTGCCTACCGAGCAGACCCGCAAGCAGCTTGGACTTGGTGCGCAAAACGCAAGACGGGGTAGAGGCAGCACCGCTGCGGGTGCCCAAAGACCCTGTGCGCGAGAACCGCTTCCTGCTGCCGCGTTGAAGCAGCGTGCTTCAACCCAAGCGCATGGCGGCCGAACGAGCGTGCGCTTGCAAGCCCTCGCCTTGCGCCAGCGCATCGGCCACAGGGCCTAGCACTTGCGCGCCTTGCTGGCTGATCTCAATCAGGCTGGAGCGCTTGACGAAGTCATAAACCCCCAGCGGCGACGAAAAGCGCGCCGTGCCGCTGGTGGGCAGCACGTGGTTGGGGCCAGCGCAGTAGTCACCCAGGCTTTCTGAGGCGAAGGCGCCAAGGAAGATCGCGCCGGCGTGTTTCAGGTGGGGCAGCCAGTCTCGTGGGCTTTGGCTGCTGACCTCCAAGTGCTCGGGGGCGATGCGGTTGCTGATGGCGCAGCTTTCGGCCATGGAGCGGGTGTGGATCAAGCCGCCACGGCCTTCGAGGCTGGCACGGATGACAGCAACGCGGGGCATGTCAGGGAGCAGGCGCTCCATGGCGGCCGCCACCGCGTCGATGTAATCGGCGTCGGGGCAGAGCAAGATGCTTTGCGCCAACTCATCGTGCTCGGCTTGGCTGAACAGGTCCATGGCCACCCAGTCAGGGTTCACGGAGCCATCGGCCAGCACCAAGATTTCGCTCGGGCCGGCAATCATGTCGATGCCGACTTGGCCAAAAACGCGGCGCTTGGCGGCGGCCACATAGGCGTTGCCGGGGCCGGTGATCTTGTCAACGCGTGGGATGGTGGCGGTGCCATAGGCCAGTGCGCCCACGGCTTGTGCGCCGCCTACGGTGAACACGCGGTGCACGCCAGCGAGGTGCGCTGCGGCCAGTACCAGCGCATTGCGCTCGCCCCGAGGCGTTGGCACGGTCATGATGATTTCGCCCACGCCGGCTACTTGGGCAGGAATGGCGTTCATGAGCACCGAACTCGGATAAGCCGCCTTGCCACCGGGCACGTAAATGCCGACGCGGTCCAGCGGGGTGACCTGCTGACCGAGGCGGTTGCCGTCTTCGTCTTCGTACTCCCAGCTTTGGCAGGCGGCCTGCATCTGGCGCTGGTGGTAGCTGCGCACGCGCTGGGCGGCGGCCTGGAGGGCTTGGCGCTGAGCCTCGGGCAGTCCGTCGAAGGCGGCCTTCAGGTCGGCTTGCGAAATCTCCAGGGCCGCCACCGAGCTGGCTTGCACGCCGTCGAACTGCGCGGTGCGTGCGAGCACGGCGGCGTCGCCCTGTTGGCGCACCTCGGCCAGGATGCCGGCAACCGCCGTCTCGATGCCAGCGTCCGTCTCTTCGCTCCAGTGCAGCAGGCGGTCGAGGCGCGCGTCAAAGTCGGAGTCGGTCGTCGAGAGGCGTTGAATCTTCATCATGCGATGGCCTTGCGCAGGGCCGTGAGCAGGGGTTGAATGCGTTCGCGCTTGAGCTTGGCCGCACCGCCGTTGAGCACCAAGTGCGAGGAGATGGGCAGGATCTGTTCGACTTCGACCAAGTTGTTGGCCTTGAGCGTGCTGCCGGTGCTGACCAAGTCGACGATGGCGTCGGCCAGCCCGGTCAGCGGCGCCAGTTCCATCGAGCCATAGAGCTTGATGAGGTCCACGTGCACGCCCTTGTCCGAGAAGTGCTGGCGGGCCATGTGGGTGTACTTGGTGGCCACCCGAAGGCGCGCGCCTTGGCGCACGGCTTGTTGGTAGTCAAAGTCGGCACGCACCGCCACGCTGATGCGGCAGCGCGCAATGCCAAGGTCCAGAGGGCGCAGCAGCGGTGGGCCGCCGTAGGAGCCGGCTTCGTGCTCCAGCAGCACGTCCAGCCCGGCCACGCCAAGGTCAGCGCCGCCGTGCTGCACATAGGTCGGCACATCGGAGGCGCGCACCAGGACCACGCGCACATCGGGCAGGTTGGTGCGCAGGATGAGCGCCCGGCTGCTTTCGGGGTCGTCCAGCACCTCAATGCCGGCGGCCTTCAGGAGCGGCAGGGTGTCGTCAAAGATGCGGCCCTTGCTGAGGGCAAGCGTGAGGGTGCTCACTTGACCCTCTCAATGTCAGCGCCCAAGCCGCGCAGCTTGGCTTCCATCTGCTCGTAGCCGCGGTCCAGGTGGTAGATGCGCTCGACCGTGGTCTCGCCCTCGGCACACATGGCCGCAATGACGAGACTGGCCGAAGCGCGCAGGTCGGTGGCCATGACGGTGGCGCCGCTGAGCCGTGGAATGCCGGTGACCATCGCCGTCTTACCGTCAACCTCGATGTGGGCGCCCAAGCGCACCAACTCGTTGACGTGCATGAAGCGGTTCTCAAAGATCGTTTCGCTGATCTTCGCGCTGCCCTCGGCCACGCAGTTCACCGCCATCAGCTGGGCCTGCATGTCGGTGGGGAAAGCCGGGTACTCGCTGGTGCGGAAGCCCACGGCCTTGGGACGGGTGTCCATCTTGATGCGAATGCCGTCGGTAACGGCTTCAACTTGAGCACCGGCCTCGCGCAGCTTGTCAATGACGGCGTCCAGGTGCTCGGCGCGGGCGCCCGCCACAAGGGCTTCGCCACCCGTGGCGGCCACCGCGCACAGGAAGGTGCCGGTTTCGATGCGGTCGGGCACGATGCGGTGGTTGACCTTGGGCGCGTGGAGTTTCTCGACGCCTTGAATCGTCAGCTTGCCGGTACCAATGCCGGTGATCTTGGCGCCCATGGCGAGCAACAGCTCGGCCAGGTCGGTCACCTCAGGCTCTTGCGCCGCGTTCTCCAGCACCGTCTCGCCTTCGGCCAAGGTGGCGGCCATCAGCAGGTTTTCCGTGCCGGTCACGGTGATCATGTCGGTGGTGATGCGCGCGCCCTTCAGGCGACCGGAGGCCGAGCTGGTTTTGGCGACGATGTAGCCGTGCTCAACCACGATGTCAGCGCCCATGGCTTGCAAGCCCTTGATGTGCTGGTCCACCGGCCGCGAGCCAATGGCGCAGCCGCCCGGCAGCGACACCTTGGCCTTGCCAAAGCGGGCCAGCAAGGGGCCGAGCGCCAAGATGCTGGCGCGCATGGTCTTCACCAACTCGTAGGGCGCCTCGGGGTTGTTCACGCCCCCGCCATTGAGGGCCACGCTGTTGGGCTGACCCTCCACCCACTCGGCGCCACAGCCCATGTTGCGCAGCAGCTTGAGCATGGTGCTCACGTCTTGCAGGCGGGGCACGTTGTCCAGCACCAAGGGCTCTGCGGTGAGCAAGGCGGCGCACAGGTCCGGCAGCGCAGCGTTTTTGGCGCCGGAGATGGTGACGGTGCCATTCAAGCGGCGGCCGCCGCGGATCAGAAGCTTGTCCATATCAGGCCTGGAATTCGTTGGGGGTAAGAGTCTTCATCGAGAGTGCGTGGATCTGTTCCTTCATGCGCTCCCCGAGCGCCGCATAAACGCGCTGGTGGCGGCGCACGCGGGACAGGCCCTCGAACTCGCTGCTGACGATGGTGGCAAAGAAGTGGCGGCCGTCGCCGCTCACTTCAAGATGGCTGCAAGGCAATCCGGCAGCAATAAAGCTTTGCACTTCGGCGGGGGTGGGATCGGGCATGGTCAGTGGCGGATCTTGTAGCCGCGTTGAAGCAATTGGAGCGCCAGCACCGCAACCCCGACGAAGGCCGTGCCGACGATGGCAAGGCTGATCCAGGGGTTGGTGTCACTGACGCCGAAGAAGCCATGGCGGAATCCATCCACCATGAAAAAGAAAGGATTCAAGTGCGAGACGGCCTTCCAGAACGCCGGCAGTGAATCCACCGAATAGAAGACGCCCGCCAGAAAGGTCATGGGCATGACAACAAAGTTCTGAAAGGCTGCCAGTTGGTCGAACTTGTCGGCCCAGAGACCGGCAATCAAGCCCAGCGAACCCATCAGGCCGGCACCCAGCAGGCCGAAGGTCAAGGCCCAACCGAGCGATGCCGGCTGAAAACTCTGCCAAGGCACGAACCACAAGGTGGCCAGCGCCACGCCACAGCCCACGCACAGCCCGCGCACCATGGCCGCCCCCACATAAGCCGCGAACCAAGCGCGCGGCGACAGCGGCGTGAGCAGCAGGAACACGAGGTTGCCGGTGACCTTGCTTTGAATCAGGCTGGAGCTGCTGTTGGCAAAGCTGTTCTGCAGCACGCTCATCATCACGAGGCCAGGCAGCAAAAAAGCACCGTAGGGCACGCCGTGAACCTTGACGTGGTCTTCCAGCACATGGCCAAAGATCATCAGGTAGAGCACCGCCGTCAAAACCGGCGCTGCAATGGTTTGGAAGGCCACCTTCCAGAAGCGCAGCAGCTCTTTCTTGAACAAGGTGTGGGCGCCGAGTGAGCTCATTGCGCGCCCTCCATGATCTCCAAGAAGACGTCTTCGAGGTCGGCGCGGCCGATCTCCAGGTCCTCGATGGGCACTGCAGCCGAGCGCAAGCGCGCCAGAATTTGCTCCACCTCCGTCGCGTCATGCGCCTTCACCTGCGCAATGCGGCCGGTAACGCGAGCCTCAAGCCCTTCGGGCAAGGTGGCATCGGTTTTGAAGCGAAGGACTTGGTGGCTGCGCTTGGACAACAAGGCCGACGTGCGGTCCAGTGCCACCAGCTTGCCGCCCTTGAGCATGCCAATGCGCTGGCACAGCGCCTCGGCTTCTTCAAGGTAGTGGGTGGTCAGCAGCACGGCGGTGCCTTGCTCTTTGTTGAGCCGGGCAATGAACTGCCAAAGCGTCTGCCGCAATTCCACGTCCACGCCGGCCGTGGGCTCATCCAGCACGATGACCGGCGGGCGGTGCACCAGCGCCTGCGCCACCAGCACGCGGCGCTTCATGCCGCCGCTGAGTTGGCGCATGTTCGCGTCGGCCTTGTTCAGAAGGCCCAGGTTGTCGAGCAGCTCCTCGATCCAGCGCTCATCGGCCTTCACACCGAAGTAGCCGCACTGAAAGCGCAAGGTCTCGCGCACGCTGAAGAAGGGGTCGAACACCAGCTCTTGCGGCACCACACCGAGGCAGGCACGGGCGGCTGCGTAGTCGCTCACCACGTCGTGCCCCAGCACACTGACACGCCCCGCCGAGGCCGTGGAAAGGCCTGCAAGGATGCTGATCAAGCTTGTTTTTCCGGCACCGTTGGGGCCCAGGAGCCCGAAGAATTCGCCGGGTTCGATGTCAAAGCTGACATCGGTCAGGGCAGCTGTCTTGGCGCCGCGGTAGGTTTTTCCCACCCGCTCGAAGCGGATGGCTGGGGTCGCGGTCATGTGATTGATTGTAGAAACCCCCGCACGAAAGCACCGCTCAAACGGGTATCGTGAAGGCATGGCCACGCAAAAGAAGCCCCGTCGTACGGCAGAGCGCATCCTCGAAGTGACGCTCGACTTGTTCAATCGCTTTGGCGAACCGAACGTCAGCACCACGCTGATCTCGGCCGAGTTGAACATCAGCCCGGGGAATTTGTACTACCACTACCCGGCCAAAGACGAGCTCATCAACTCGCTGTTCCAGCGCTTTGACGCCGAGCTTTTTGACCTGCTGCTGGCGGCCGACAACGTGCGCAATGTGGAGGACGCTTGGTTCTTCTTGCACACCTTGTTCGAGCTGGTTTGGAAGCACCGCTTCCTCTACCGCGACCTGAACGACCTGCTGAGCAAGAACCGCAAGCTGGAGACGCACTTCCAAAGCGTGCTGTCGCGCAAACAAGAGGCCATGCGCGGCGTGCTGGCCGGCTTGAAGATTGGCGGCGCCCTGAAGATGGACCCGCGCGAAGCCGCGCCGGTGGCCAACTCCATGGTGGTGCTGCAAACCTATTGGCTGAGCTTCGAGTACGTGAAAGACCCACGCCATGCACTGGAGCCCGACCGCGCTGGCGCCGCCATGCTGCGCGGCGCCTTCCATGTGCTGAGCCTGCTCATGCCCTATCTCGAGACCAATTCGCGCGAGCACCTGTTCAAACTCGCCGGCCACTATCAAACTTGAGCCGATTTCCAGCCATCCCCCAGGAGCGACCCGACATGGCCACCAAGACTGCGCCCGCCAAGAAGGCCCCAGCAAAGAAAGCTGCACCGGCAGCCGCCGGCAAAATAAAGGCGGTAGCCCCGGCCAAGAAGGCCGCAGCGCCAGCCAAGAAGGCCAGCGCCCCTGCCAAGAAAGCCAGTGCACCCGCGAAGAAGGCCGCGCCCGCCAAAGCACCCGCCAAAGCCCCCGTCAAGGCGCCGGCGAAGGCACCCGCCAAAAAGGCAAGCCCAGCCAAAGCACCGGCACCAGCCAAAAAGGCTGCAGCGCCAGCCAAGAAGGCTGCACCCGCCAAAGCACCCGCCAAAGCGCCCGCCAAAGCACCCGCCAAAGCGCCCGCCAAAGCACCCGCCAAAGCGCCCGCCAAAGCGCCCGCCAAGGCTGCGCCAGCCGCCAAGAAGGGCGGCACCACGGGCTTCAGCTACGACGCCGCGGCCTTGAAGCAGCACTGGGCCCGGCTGCACGCCGGCGACGGCGAGCCGTTCCCCAAGGGCGAAGCCGCACTGAATGCCTGGCAGCTCTTCCATGCCGGCGACTTCAAGAAGGCGCTGGACGCAGCCCTCAAGGCCGGCGCCATCAGCTGCGCCAACAAAGCGCAGGCGATGTACGCCACGTACGTGGAAAAGAGCGAGTCGGCCAAGCAAAAGGCCTTCCTGGAAGTGGCCAAACGCGCTGAGGCGCTGCAAGCCAAAGAGCCCAACAACCCCAATGCTTGGTACTGGCAGGCGTATGCGCTGGGGCGCTACGGGCAGAGCATCAGCGTGGTGGAAGCCCTGAGCCAAGGCCTGGGAACCAAGGTGCGGCAAGCCCTAGAGCGGGCCATTGAACTGCAGCCCAAGCACGCTGACGCGCACATTGCGCTGGGCGCCTTCCACGCCGAAGTGATCGACAAGGTGGGCAAGCTATTGGCCCGCGGCCAGGGCGCCGATGCCCGCACCGGTCTGCAACTCTTTGAGGCCGCACAGAAGCTGGTGCCCCACAGCGCCATCGCCATGATCGAGCGGGCCAACGGGCTGGTGATGATCGAAGGCGAACGGCGCATGGCCGAGGCAGAGGCTTTGTACAAGGCGGCGGCCGAATGCATGCCCATGGATGCCGCCGAGCGCTTCGACATTGAGCTTGCGAAGTCCGAGCTCGAAGACGAGTAATCCTCCATGAATGAAGGGGCCCTCAGCACCGACCGGCTCCGTAGAATCCCGAGCAGTTACGAGGGGGTTACCAACCCTTCGGCGGCCGCCCAGCTCATCGCTGCGCGGCCGTTTCAGTTTTTCAACTCCCCCTGAGGTTCCCCATGGCTCTCGTTTCGATGCGTCAGTTGCTCGACCATGCCGCCGAGCACGGCTACGGCATTCCCGCCTTTAACGTCAACAACTTGGAGCAGGTGCAAGCGGTGATGGCAGCGGCCGACGACGTCGGCGCGCCCGTCATCCTGCAAGCCAGCGCCGGGGCCCGCAAGTACGCGGGCGAGAGCTTCATCAAGCACTTGATCCAGGCCGCCGCCGAGGCGTACCCGCATGTACCCCTGGTCATGCACCAAGACCACGGCACCTCGGCCAAGGTGTGTCAGGGTGCCATCGACCTCGGCTTTGGCTCGGTCATGATGGACGGCTCGCTGATGGAAGACGGCAAGACCCCCGCCTCCTTTGACTACAACGTCAGCATCACCCGCCAAGTGGTGGAGATGGCGCACAAGGTGGGCGTCACCGTCGAAGGCGAGCTGGGTTGCCTCGGTAACCTCGAAACCGGCGAAGCGGGCGAGGAAGACGGCATTGGCGCAGAAGGCAAGCTGGACCACAGCCAAATGCTCACCGACCCCGAAGAGGCGGCCACCTTCGTCAAGGCCACGCAACTCGACGCACTGGCCATCGCCATCGGCACCAGCCACGGCGCCTACAAGTTCAGCCGCAAGCCCACGGGCGACATCCTCGCCATCGCTCGGGTCAAGGAAATCCACGCGCGCATCCCCAACACGCACCTGGTGATGCACGGCTCGTCGAGCGTGCCGCAAGACCTGCTGGACCTGATCAACCAGTACGGCGGCAAGATGAAGCAGACCTTCGGCGTGCCTGTCGAGGAAATCCAGGAAGCCATCAAGCATGGCGTGCGCAAGATCAACATCGACACCGATGTGCGCATGGCCATGACTGGCGCAGTGCGCAAGTTCCTCCATGAGAACCCCGACAAGTTCGACATGCGCGAGTGGATGAAGCCAGCCCGCGAAGCGGCCAAGGCCATTTGCAAGCAGCGCTACTTGCAGTTCGGCTGCGAGGGTCAGGCCAGCAAGATCCAAGGGCGCAGCTTGGTGGACATGGCCGCTGCCTATGCCAAAGGCGAACTGGCGCAGCGGGTGAACTGAGACCCTGCTGGGTCCAGAATGCGCGCTCCATGCGCGCTGTGCCTTTGCCCCTCCTACGCACGGCGACCCTAGCGGTCGCCGGCTTGCTTTTTGGCAGTCTCGTGGCAGCCAGCGGCGAGCCCAGCACCAACTACCCCCTGAGTGCAGCCAGCAGTCGCGAGTGGACCTCGGAGGGCACCCGCAGCCAGTTGCTGGAGGCCCTCAACGCGGAACGTCTTCGCCATGGCCTGTTGCCCT
This sequence comes from Burkholderiales bacterium, assembly GCA_046317675.1. GTDB lineage: Bacteria > Pseudomonadota > Gammaproteobacteria > Burkholderiales > Burkholderiaceae_C > Inhella. The sequence goes on along the minus strand of JBKCVH010000077.1, from coordinate 15,762 downwards.
TGCGGGCTCAAGCCGAGTTGCGCAATGCGGCGCAAGGCCATGCGGACTACCTGCACCGCCACGCCGAAGTGAGCCACTTGCAGCGCAACGGCAAGCTGGGCTTCACGGGGGTGCGCCCCTTGCAGCGTGCGCGCGCTGCAGGCTACCAAGTGGGTGCAGCCAACGAAGTCGCTGAACTCTTTGTGGTGGGCCTGGCCCAGGTCGAAGCTGCCTTGGCCCAATTGCTGTCTGGCCCCTATCACCGGCACTTCCTCTTGTGGGCTTCTGCCAGCGAGGTGGGCATTGGCCTGTCGGCGCAGCCGGGCTTGGTGCTGAGCCTGGGGGCGCCCAGCCCGCACCCAGCCTCTGGGCCAAACGCCCTGCTGTGGCCGGCGCCGGGAACCCTTGGCGTGCCGCCGATCGCCTGCTGCGAACGGCCTCGCCCGGCAGGGCTTGATGAGTTCGGCATGCCGGTTTCGGTGCAAGTGCCCCCCGGCTTGCGCCTTCGAGTCACTCAGTTCGATTTGCTGGATGCCGAAGGCCAGCGCGTCGAGACGCGGCTGTTGGACGCCAATAGTGACGAACACCTGCGCTTGAACCCTCACGTCGCCTACCTGCTGCCCATGCAGGCACTCCGACCCGCCCACACTTACCGCGCCGTTCTGCGGGCGAGCAGCGCGGCGGGTTCTATTGAGCGGGACTGGCAATTCACCACTGCGCATTGATGTCAAACGCAACCCGCACCCACTGCGCCAACTGCGACCACCGCCTGAGCCCCTGGGACAAGTTCTGCAGCCAGTGCGGCCAGGACACCCTGAACCACCCACCCTCGTTGTGGGAGTTCATCCACGAGTGGGTGCTGCATTACTTGGCCTTTGAAGGAAAGCTTTGGAAGAGCCTCTGGACATTGATGGCCCGCCCCGGCTTCCTCACTTTGGAGTACCTCGCCGGCCGCAAGCAGCGCTATGTACTGCCACTGCGTTTGGTCCTCACCTTGGGCCTGCTGTTCTTCATTGCCATCAAGCTGAGTCCGGCACTTCAAAGCGAAATCGGTGCGGTCGAGAACCAAGTGGCCCAGGAGGGCATGGTGGCGGTCGAGCCAGGTGGCGCGGCGGCGGCCGCATCGGCGGCCTCAGGCGCGGCCGTGGTCGAAGACCTAGATACCAAGGCCGACGCACGCGGTGCGATCCAGCTGCCCGGAGGCTGGACAGAGCAATTGCCCAAGGGTCTGCGGGAGGGCATTGAACGCAGCAATGCACGCTGGCAGCAGGATGCACGCGCCGAGCTTCGCCGCATCTTCTCGCATGGGCTCAGCATGGCGCCCTACGCGGTGCTGGTGTCGCTGCCCTTCTTTGCTGGCCTTTTGAAACTCTTGTTTTGGCGGCAACCGTATGGGGCCCACTTTGTCTTCGCCATGCACTTGCACGCCGCTTGGTACGGGTTGCTGCTGCTCAGTGCCCTAACGCCGTGGGCCTGGCTGCACTTCGGCGCCTGGGTTTGGGGCAACCTGTATCCCATCTTGGCGCTGAAGCAGGTGCACGCGGCCGGCTGGTGGAGCACGCTGGGGCGAGGCGCATTGCTGGCCATCCTGCACTGGGTCATCATTTCCACAGGCCTTGTGACGCTCTTCGTCATGGGCACCGTGGCTGGGGGCTGATGCCCGAATGGCTGCCGCCGACACGGCCTTGCTCAGCGCGCTCTCGGATGCAGACCTGAGCCTGCACTTCGAGCCCAAGATCTTGGCACGCGGCAAAGCCCTCGTGGCCGATGTCACGCAGTTCCAGTCCACGCAAGAAGGTGCCGTGCTCGCAGCGACCGGGCGCGTCAAGGGCAGTCAGTCGCCCTACCGCGTTCAGTTGCACCACGCGCCAGGAACGCGGCTGCGCGGGCACTGCGAATGCATCTACGCCGAAGGAGGCTTGCCCTGCAAGCACCAAGCCGCCCTGGCGCTGACCTGGCGCGCCAGCCTGTCCGGCGAGGTGCTGGTGGCCAGTCCGCCGGTGGTGGCGCCAAAGCGCAAAGCGCGCGCCGCACCCCCCGAGGCCCCGTTGGCAGACCCCTTGCAGCAAGAGGGTGCCAGTGAAATGCTGGCCAAGATGATTGACATGGCGAAGGCCTACCCCGCCATGCAGGCCGAGCTGCTGCGCATGCAAGGCGCAAGCCGAGCGCCAACGCCGCCAGGACCCGAACGCTCACCCGCCGACGACCTGACGTCCGCCAAAAAGGCCATCACAGCGCTGTTGAATCCACCCGGCGACCTCATTCAGTGGCGTCGTGTTGGCGCTTACGTTCGCAAGGCAGAGGCGGTGCTGGGTTTGCTGCAGGGCTGGACTGCCACCCAACCCAGCCTTGCTTTGGGCGCCGCCGAGTGGGCACTCACCAAGCTGCGCCGTGTTTGGGAGCAAGCCGACGACTCCAATGGCGCCATAGGCGGCTTGATGGCGGAGCTTGCCGAACACTGGCTGACGGCCCTTCAAGCCGCTGGCCCCCAAGAGGCCGCCTTTGCCGAGCGCTATGCCAAGTTGCTCAAGGCCGACGAACACCAGCTTTTTGACCAAGCCACAGCCCTCACCGCCATGGGGCCCGCTGCTGCAGCGCGTTATGGCCAGCTCGTGCAGGCAGACTGGCTCGCCTGCCAGTCGCAGCCGCGCAGCATCGGCAGCCCCGCCTGGGACACCCTGCGCCGCCTGCTCAGCCACCTGCAGGCCAGTGGCGATTGGCCCAGCGAGCTGGCCCTGCGCCGTGCAAACCTGGATGGCGTGAGCGATCACCTCGACCTCATCGAGCGCCTGCAGCAAACCGGCCACGCGCGCGAGGCCTTGCAAGCGGCCGAGCACGCCCACCGGCTCCACGGTCACCACCCCTCGGTGCAGGCGTGTTTGATCGCCGCCTACGAGCGCGACGGCTGGGACGAGGAGGCGCTGGCCCTGCGCCGGCAAGCCTTCGAGCGCGAGCCCAGCTGCGCCGGCTACCACGCTGTGCTGGCGGCAGCGCAAGCGGCGGGGCAGGACTTGCAAACCACCCGTGAGGCGCTTTGGGCCGTGTTGGATGTGGCGGCGAAGCAAGGTAGCGACAACTGGACCGGCGTGGCCATCGGGCAACTTCGTTTGCAGCTCTGGGCCGACGAAGCGCGCTGGCGCGAGGCCCTGGATTGGCTAGAGGCCCATCCCGCTTGGGCTGTGCAGTTCAGCACCGATGCGCTGCGGGACTTCGCCCGAGCCCTGCCGCCCGAGCACCATGAAACAGCCGCCCATTTGCTCAAACAAGCCCTGGAGCGCGCAATGGACCGCGCCAGCAGCCCCTATGCCGCTGAGCTTCGCCTGGTGCGCGACACCCTGGATTGCCTGCAGCCGCCGCAGCGCAACCTCTGGCTCGCCTTCTTGAAGTTGCAGTACCGCAGCAAGACCCGCTTCGTGCAGGGGTTGGTGGGCCTTTAGCGCAGTTTCAGCGCTGACAATCCGGGCCATGACCGCCCAGCACGCCCCAGCCCTGCTCTCCAGCACCCTCCACTCCCTGCCCCTGCTCGCTCGCGGCAAGGTTCGCGACAACTACGCCGTGGGCGATGACCGCATCTTGATGATCGCCAGCGACCGGTTGTCGGCCTTTGATGTGGTCATGCAAGAGCCCATCCCCGGCAAGGGCGCCATGCTCACGCAAATGGCCTTGTTTTGGTTCGAGCACCTCAAGGACGTGGTGCCCAACCACCTCACCGGCGAAGACCCGCTCAGCGTGGTGGCTCCGGATGAAGTCGAGCAAGTGCGCGACCGCGCCATGCTCGTCAAGCGCCTGCGCCCCTTGCCCATTGAGGCTGTGGTGCGGGGCTACCTGGCCGGTTCGGGATGGAAGGAATACCAGCAGAGCCAGTCTGTTTGCGGTGAGCCCCTTCCGTCCGGCTTGAAGAACGCCTCGCAACTGCCAGAGCCCATCTTCACGCCCGCCACCAAAGCGGCAGTGGGCGACCACGACGAAAACATTTCCTTCGAACAAGCCGCCGCCTTGATCGGCCCGGAGATGGCCGCCCGCGTGCGGGACACGGCGATCACTCTCTACCAGCGCGCCGCCGCCTTCGCCCTGACCAAGGGAATCATCATTGCCGACACCAAGTTCGAATTTGGCCTCGACACCGACGGCACGCTCACCCTGATGGACGAGGTGCTCACGCCCGACTCCAGCCGCTACTGGCCCGTGAGCGGCTACCAACAAGCCTTTGAAGCCGGCGGCAACCCGCCCAGTTTTGACAAGCAGTTTGTGCGCGACTGGCTCGAAGCCCAGCCTTGGAACAAGAAGGCGCCCGCCCCCAATCTGCCGACCGAGGTGGTCGCCCAAACCGTATCAACGTATGCCGAGGCGCTGAAGCGGCTGGGCGTCGCATGAGCGCAGGGAAGTTGCGCTCGCGCTTGCTTCTGCAGTTGGCGCAGCAAATAGAAGCAGCAAGCCGCACGGCACAGCACCAGCAAGTGCCCCGACTGCGCGCCCAGCGCGCCAGCCTTCTGATTCGCCATGGCGAGCTGGATGAAGCGCGGAACGAGCTGACGGCGCTCCATCAGCTGGCTTTCGCCAGCCCCAATGCGGAGCTTTCGGCTTGGCTGCACCTGGCGGAAGGCCTGATGGCCTACTTCACCAACTTCGGCAGCAGTGCGCGCGAGCGCTTTCTGCGGGCCGAAGCCATGGGCCGAGCGGCCGGATGCGCCGCCGTTCAAGCGCAAGCGCAGGGCTTCTTGGCCTTGCTGGCATTGACCGGCCACCAGTACGACGCCTTGCGAGAGCATTTGCTGGCGGGCTTTGCGGTCGCCGCCCCAGACGACTCGCTGTCACGCGCAAGGCTGAACCTGGTGGCGGCCATGGCCCTGCACTACGGCAACCGCCCAGATGCCGCTGCGGCCTGGTATGCCAAATCCCGTAGCCATGCCGCCACCGTGGGCGACGACGCCACTTTGTCCGCGCTCATCCACAACAGCACCCAGTACCGGGTCGCGGCCGTTCGCAAAGCGTCCCTGTGCGGCGAGGCCGCCGTTCTGACCGGGCTATTGCCCGGCGTTCAGTCCATCCAGAACTACGACGTGGCGATGGGCACACACGGCCTCAAGGCCTTGACGCCGCTGCTGCAAGCCCAGGTCGAAGTCGTCAATGGCAACTACGCCGAAGCCTTGAAGCTGTTTGAACAGTTCTTGCCCGAGGCCCTTTCGCTCGGGCTGGAGCGCATGGGTTCCAGCTTGATGGCCGACGTGGCGTGGTGCCGGGTGCAATTGGGCGACCACGAAGCGGGCACCTCCCAAGCCCGCGAGAGCGAGCTGGAACTCGACCCGAGCTGCGACATCGACGACCAAGCCGCCACCCACAGCCGTTTGGCGCAAGTTTTTACGAAGCTCGGTCGAGCCGAAGACGCGGCACAGCACCAAGTCGAAGCCGACCGCTGCTGGCGCGCCTTCGAGCACCAGCAAGCCATGATGTGCGAGGCGGTTTTGGGCTCCGGGCTGACGCCCGCTTGAGGGCTTAGAAAAGCGCCATCGAGAGCTTGCGCCGGTAGGCGTCCACCACCGGATTGACGGGCGTGGTCGCCGCGTGGCCCGTGAGTTGCAGCTTGCTGGCCGGCTCTTTGCCCGCACCGGGCGCCGCTTTCACGACGGGCGGGGTCAGGATTTCAAGAAGGGCCACGTACAACTTGCGCGCCGCTTGGTCACTCCAAGCCTTGTCGCGCATGATGATTTCCAGCAGCTCGTCCATGGATTCCGTGAAGTGCCCCGCCCAGGCCAAACACTGAGCCAGCCGAAACCGGGCCTCAAAGTCCCGCTTGTTGGCGGCAATGGCGGCTTGCAAGGCTTCTGGCGCTGGGGATTGCTGAGCCGCCATCGCAGCAGAAATCCAGACCCCCAGCGCAGCAAAACGCGGATGTGGGATCAAGGTGTCGGCTGCCTGCGCGGCCACCGGCGCAAACGCGGCCTGCGCGGCGGCAAGGTCGTGGCGCTCCATCAGCGCCTTGACCAAGTCAAAGCGCGCCACCTCATTGCCAGGGTCGGCCTGCAGCGCCGCATGCAGTTTGGTCAAAGCGGCATCGGTGTCGCCTTCTTCGAGCAAAGCCTCCGCCTCCTGAACCTCTTGGGCTGCCTGCAACTCGCCGGCCTCCGGTACATGCTTGGCCAAGAAGGCGCGGATTTGCTCTGCCGGCAGCGCGCCCACAAAGCCATCAACCGGCTGTCCGCCGCTGAACATGACGCAAAAAGGAATGGAGCGCACGCCAAAGGCTTGGCTCAACTGACCGGCAATCTCCTGCTGCTCGTCGGCGTTGAGCTTGGCGAGCAAGAAGCGACCTTCGTACTCCACCTCCAGCGCTTCCAGTACCGGGGTGAGCTGCTTGCAAGGCCCACACCAAGGCGCCCAGATGTCCAGCAGCACCGGGGTGTGCAGGCTCGCGTTGAGCAGTTCGGACTCGAAGTTTTGGAGCGTGATGTCAATCATGTCGATTCATGTGAGAGGGGCCGCCTAAAATTCAAGCCTGATTTGCCAAACGTGGAAGCACGAGTGACCAACCCGACCAGTCCACGCATCGGCGTGGTGATGGGCTCCAGCAGCGACTGGGAGACCATGAAGGCAGCGGCCGACATTCTCACGGCGTTTGACGTGCCGTTTGAAGCCCAGGTGGTTTCCGCCCACCGCATGCCTGACGAAATGTTCGCCTACGCCGAGGCCGCGCTGCCGCGTGGGCTTCGCGCCATCATCGCCGGCGCTGGCGGTGCCGCGCACTTGCCCGGCATGCTGGCAGCCAAGACCGTTGTGCCCGTCTTGGGAGTTCCTGTGGGGAGCCGGCACCTGCAAGGCGTGGACAGCCTGCACTCCATCGTTCAAATGCCCAAAGGCATTCCGGTGGCGACTTTCGCCATCGGCAACGCGGGCGCGGCCAATGCCGCTTTGTTTGCAGTGGCCATGTTGGCGGCCGATGACCCCGTTTTGCTGGCCAAGCTGCAGGCCTTCCGGGTCGAGCAAACCGACGCAGCCAAGGCCATGACGGCAGACTTGAAATGACAACGCCGCTCCCCCCTGGAAGTTGGCTGGGCATGCTGGGCGGTGGCCAACTGGGCCGCATGGCGGTGCACGCCGCGCAGGCCTTGGGTTACCGGGTGGCCGTGCTGGAACCCGACCTCCACAGCCCTGCCGGCGCCGCGGCTGACGAACACTTTGTGGCTCCCTACGAGGAACCGTATGCGCTCAAACAGCTGAGCGACTGCTGCCAAGCCATCAGCACCGAGTTCGAGAACGTGCCCGCCCGGGTGCTGCAGCAGCTCGCGCGGACTCGAACCGTGGCGCCAGCGGCAGAAGCCGTTGCGGTGTGCCAAGACCGCGCGCTGGAAAAGGCCCATTTCGCCAAAGCCGGGGTGGCTTGCGCACCGCATGCCGTGCTCGCAAGCGCTGCGGACTGCGAGGCCGTGGACGCCAGCTTGCTGCCTGGCATCCTGAAAACAGCCACCATGGGCTACGACGGCAAAGGCCAGCGCCGGGTGCGCTCGCAGGCTGAGTTGAAGTCCGCCTTTGCCGAGCTGGGGGGCGTGCGCTGCGTGCTGGAACAGCTGCTGCCCCTCGCGGCCGAAATCAGCGTGGTGCTGGCGCGCGGTGCTGACGGTCAAATCGCCAGCCTGCCTGTGCAGCGCAACTGGCACGAAGACGGCATCCTGGCCACCACCTGCGTGCCCGCCGAGGGCATCAGTGGCGATTTGATGGCAAAAGCGCAGCAGTCGGCACGCGATATTGCGCATGCTTTCGGCTTCGTCGGGGTGCTGTGCATTGAGTTTTTCCTGCTCGACGACGGTCGTTTGCTGGCCAACGAGATGGCGCCCCGGCCGCACAACAGCGGTCACCACAGCATCAACAGTTGCTCCCATTCCCAGTTCGAGTTGCAGATCCGCGCCTTGGCCGGACTCCCACTGCCGGAGCCCCGCCTTCACAGCCCCTGCGTGATGCTGAATCTGCTCGGCGACCTGTGGTTTGACGAGCAAGGCCAACAGCGCGAGCCCGATTGGGCGGGTTTGTTGCGCCTGCCGGGCATGCACCTGCACCTGTACGGAAAAGTCGAACCGCGCCGCGCGCGCAAGATGGGCCACTTGACCGTGACCGGAGCCAGCCCAGAAGCGGCCGCACAAGCAGCGCGCCGAGCAGCCGCTTTGCTGGGTCTGCCATGCCACGTCGGGTGAAGCTCGCATGACGCCACAGCGCGCTGCGGAGTTGCTGGCCCAGGGTCGATTGGTGGCCCTGCCCACCGAAACGGTCTACGGCTTGGCCGCCCGAGCCGATGACGATGCGGCGGTGGCTCAGATTTACGCGGCCAAGGGCCGGCCGGCAGACCACCCGCTCATCGTCCATGTGGCTGACGCCGTTGCGGCCCGCTTTTTCTGTGGGGAGCTGCCGCTTTTGGCGCGTCGTTTGATCGACGCCTGTTGGCCCGGTCCGCTCACTGTCATCGTGCCCCGGCGTGCCGGCGTCGCCGATGCCGCCGCGGCGCACCAGGCCACCATCGGCCTGCGCTGCCCGGACCACCCCCTGTTTCACGAAGTGCTCGCACTGGCTCAAGCCCAAGGCGTGCCCGGCTTGGCCGCGCCCAGTGCCAACCGCTTCGGGCGCGTGAGCCCCACCACTGCGGCGCACGTCCAGCAAGAGTTTGGCGATGCCTTGGCCGTGCTGGATGGCGGCGCATGTTCGGTCGGCATCGAGTCCACCATCGTCGATTGCACCGGCGCCCACCCTGTGCTGCTTCGGCCGGGGCAATGGGATACGGAAGCGCTGGAACGCGTACTCGGTGAACCGCTTCTGGCGCCCGGCGCAAGCGCCCCAAAAGCGCCTGGGACCTTGGCCGCACATTACGCACCGCGCGCGCGGCTGAAGCTCTTCAGTCGTGACGCGCTGTTACGGGCCTTGGGCGAGCCCACTCTGCCACCCGCGCTAGCGGTATATTCCCGCGCCCCACTGCCGGTCTTGCCGGTGCGCTGGGCCCAGATGGCAGCGCAGCCCGAAATGGCAGCGCAAGCCTTGTTTGCCACCCTGCGCCTTCTGGATGACGAAGGCGTACAAGAAATTTGGGTCGAAGCCCCCCCGGCCAATGACCCCCGCTGGGCAGGTGTACTGGATCGCTTGCAACGCGCAGCCCACGCCACCCCCCAGCAGACCTGCCCCCCCGGAGCCCGAGTTCATGAAGTTCAGCCCCCGCCAAGCCGCCGCCGCCCTGGCGCTCGCCTTTCTTGCTGCCTGTGGGGGCGGCGGCACAACGGTCGACCCCTTTGTGCCCAAGCGCCTGATTGTTTTCGGCGACGAGCAAAGTCTTCTGACCCCCGACGGCAAGCGGTACGCCGTCAACGCAGCTCAAACAGTGAACGGCGTGAACATTGCCGACTGCTCGGCCAACCCGATCTGGATCCAAACGGTGGCCTCGGGCTTCGACCTGGTTTTGGCAGCTTGCAACAACTCAGCCCGCCCCGTGAACAGCCTGCAATACGCACAGCTGGGCGCCAAGGTGTCCGGCGTGCGCGCACAGATTGATCAACACTTCAGTTCCGGCAGCGTGGGACCCACCGATCTCATCACGGTGCTGGCCGGCTTGCACGACATCCTTGAGCTCTACACCCAGTACCCCGCGCTGGGCGAACCGCAACTGCTGGCTGCCGCTGGCGAGCGGGGAAGGGCTCTGGCTCAGCAGGTGAACCGACTTGCATCGGCCAATGGGCGCATTCTGGTGCTGACCATTCCGAACGTTGGCAAGACGCCCTTCGCCGTGATTGAACGTGCCACCCGGACCGACACCAACCGCGCCACGCTCCTGAGCAATTTGACCAGCGAGTTCAACCGGCAGTTGCGCTTGAACCTGATCGACGATGGACGCTTGATTGGTTTGGTATTGGCCGACGAGTTGTTGGATGCCTTTGCCGAGTTCCCAAGCTCCTTTGGCTTGAACAATGTGACCCAAGCGGCATGCGCAGAGGCTTTGCCCAACTGCAACACCGAGACACTGGTGCTTGGCGCCACATCAACCACTTGGCTTTGGGCCGACAACCTGCGCTTTGGGACTTCGGCCCACGCGCAAATCGGCAACTCTGCGCTTCAGCGAGCGGCCCGCAACCCGTTCTGACGTCTCGGCGTCTCGCGACCTTTGAGCTGCAGGGTTTGCATGGAGCGGTTCGGCGAGTTTTCCGCGGCTGCGGCCTGAACTTCCGCGGAAGGGACGGCAATTCAGTGCGGAACTCCTCGCTGTCAACAGCTCATGTTTCAGTCGGTCCCCGCACCCGTCGGACTGCGCAGCCAATGCACAGGACAGAGCGTGCGAGGCAGACATGCAGCCTGCGTCGACAGCAGCCGACACCTACACTTTGAAGCATGGATTCCCTTCGCAGTTGCCCCCTATGACTTGGCTTTTGGCGCTAGACGGCGCCACCGAGCAACTCGCAATAGCGCTGGTCGGTCCCGACGGCCAGTTGCTGGCTCGCGACCTACCGGGGGGGGCTCAAGCTTCTGCGACCTTGGTGCCTGCTTTGTTGGCCCTTTTGGAAGAGGCTGACTTGGCGCCCGCACAGCTCTCTGCGATTGGGTTTGGTCAAGGCCCTGGGGCGTTTACGGGGCTGCGCGCCGTTTGCGCCGTGGCGCAGGGGCTGGCACTCGGTTGGAATTTGCCGGTTCTAGCGCTAGACAGTTTGCTTTTGGTGGCCCAAGCGGCGGCGGAGCAGGCCGGTGGCCCGTTCACTCAGGTTGGAATGCATTGGGGCGTCGCGATGGATGCGCGGATGGGCGAGGTCTATGCCGCGCGCTACCAGCGGGAAGCGCAGGGCTGGGTGACGCTGGAGCTACCTGGGCTTTGGAAGCCAGAGGCCTTGGCACTGCACTGGCAAGGCACCCATTGGCCCGATGCATTCGCTGGGACCGGCTCGGCGCTCTTTGTCGACATCGAGCCCGCCCCATGGGTCCACGGAGGTTCACGAGCAGGGGCACTTGGCCAGCTCTGCCAACAAGCTTGGCTGGGAGGCAAAACACTAGACGCCGCAGAGGCCGTGCCTCTCTACGTGCGCGACAAGGTGGCCCTGACCACCGCTGAGCGCGAGGCGCAACGCGCCGCAGCCCCGACCCATCCGTCGTGAGTGCCGTTTTGTCCCACGTACTGCATTGGCGGCGCAGCGAGCGGGTCGACGTTGACGCCCTTTTGAACCTGGAGCAACGTCTCTACAGCCACCCTTGGTCGCGCGCCAACTTCGTGGATTCACTCGCAGGAGGACATTGGGCCTGGCAAGCGGGCTTGGTGGCTACAGGCCCCGCATTGGCGGTTTATTGGCTCGCGATGCCCGTGCTGGACGAATTGCATTTGCTGAACCTCGCCGTCCACCCCGATTTTTGGGGGCAAGGCCTGGCGCAACAGGGCCTTGAGCACTTGCTGGATCAGGCCAAGGGCCAGGACATGATTGAAGTTTGGCTCGAGGTGCGCGAGAGCAATCGGCGGGCGCAGGCGCTTTATCTTCGAAATGGATTTGAAACGGTCGGCAGACGGCGCGCTTACTACCCCAGCGGGCCACTGGGAAGCCATGACCGAGAAGATGCGTTATTGATGCGCAAGAACCTTCGAGACGACACCCGATGACAGCAATGCAACGCGGCTGGAATGAAAGCCAAAGCGCCATGCTGCAGATCATGGGCTTAGGCCACTGGCCCTCAAACTTGGGCGGCGACCGCCCAACAGGCAATGAACAGGCCGCCCCCACGCAAGAAACCACGCTGGTGCAAGCACCGCCAGACGAACCGTCTGGAATGCCAGATCGCAATGTCCCCCTGCTCGCACAGGACCTCGAGGCACTGCGCGCGGCCATCCAGTCGTGTCGCGCCTGCGGGCTCTGCGAGGGTCGACGCCAAGCGGTTCCTGGCGCTGGGGCTGCCGGGGCTGAGTGGGTCGTGGTTGGAGAAGCGCCGGGGGAGCCAGAGGACCAAGCCGGTGAACCCTTCGTGGGGGCAGCCGGCGAGTTGTTGAATGCCATGTTGACGGCCGCAGGGCGGCTCCGCGACGGCGGCTCCGAGTACGGACGGGTGTACATCACCCACGCCGTGAAGTGCCGTCCGCCTGGCAACCGCAATCCAAGTGCGGCGGAGGTTGCGGCGTGCGCGCCCTTCGTGGAGCGAGAGCTTGATCTGGTGAAACCGAGGCTCGTTTTGGCGCTCGGGCGATTTGCGGCAATGAGCCTGCTTAGAACCGAAGCGCCGATTGGAAAGCTGCGCACAGAGATCCAGCGCTCGTCCACGGGACTCCCCGTTGTGGTGAGCTACCACCCCTCTTATTTGCTTCGGCAGCCACTCGAGAAAGCGCGCGCTTGGGAAGATCTGTGCAAAGCCAAAGCCCTGGACGCGCAAGTGCCATGAACGACGCAATTCGCCTGAGTGAGCTTGAGCGGCGCGCGCTGGAAGAGGCGGCTCGCTTTCGACTGTTAGCGGACAACGTACCCGTGTCAATCGCACTGTTTCAACGCGATGACTTCCGCTGCTTGTTTGCCAACCGCAGGTACTCTGAAACGTTTGGCTTCACGCCAGAGTCGATCGTTGGACTGAGAGTCTCCGAGATCATTGGCGACGAGGCGGCTGCACTGATCGAACCCCAGGTGACGCGCGTTGTCGAAAAGGTTGAGGTCGCCTCTTACGAACGCGTGCTGCGCCCTGAGGGCAAGAAGCCGCAATGGGTCGAGGTGAACTTGCTCCCACACGCCGATGCCCATGGCGAAGTGGTCGGAGCCTTCGTGCTCATCTCGGACATCACGAAGCACCGAGATGCCGAGGCGGCCTTGCGTGAAAGCGAGACACGCCTAGAGAAGTTCCTGCTAGCGACCCTAGAGGGAATCGTGTTTCACCGTGCAGGCACAGTGACTGACGTCAATCCTCCGTTGTGCGCGCTACTCGGCTACAGCAAAGAGGAGCTCATCGGACGTTTCGTGATGGACTTTGTCAGCGAGGAAGAACGCCCTCGTGTCGAACGGGTGATGCTTGAGCAACAGGAGCTGCGTTACGAGAGCGTGCTGGTGAATCGCAGTGGCGAGCGGGTCGCTGTGGAGCTCATTTCAAGAACGCTGGAGTTCGGCGGTGAACGACTTCGCATGAATGTCGTCCGTGACCTTCGCGAGCATTTGGCATCTCAGGCACGCATCAGCTATTTGGCTGAGCGCGATGCCCTGACCGGCTTGATGAATCGTGCGTCTTTCATGGATCACCTGAGTGCAGCAATTGAACGCTCGTGCGAGAGCGCGGGGCAACTCGCCTTAGTGTTCGTGGACTTGAACGACTTCAAGCGCGTCAACGATTCGCTGGGGCACTTGGAGGGCGATCGAGTTCTCGTGACCGTCGCGGAGCGCTTGCAAGCCTGCCTCCGAGCGACCGACCAAGTAGCTCGCTTCGGCGGCGACGAGTTCGTTGTGTTGCTCGAGGAGGTCCAGGGGCAAGAGGATGTCGTGCCTGTTTTGCAAGCTCTACTGCGCATTGTCGAAGTGCCTGTTGAGACGCTCGGCCGGTCTGTTTCGGTGACACCGTCGATTGGCATCGCCATGTACCCCGAGCATGGCTCGACTGCGGAAGTGCTGATGCAACACGCAGACACCGCGATGTACGAGGCAAAGGCAATCGGCGGCAAGGAGTGGCAGTTCTTCCGCCCCGCAATGGCTGCGAGCGCGTTTGCCGACCTCATCATTGAGGGCCAACTTCGCGACGCCCTCGCTCGGCACGAGTTTGAGTTGTTCTTTCAACCTCAAATCGATCCCACGAGCGATCGCTTGGTTGGAGCCGAAGCTTTGCTGCGGTGGCGCCACCCGGAAAGGGGCCTTTTGGCCCCCGATGCATTCATTGCGGTGGCTGAACGCAACCCGCTCATGCTTCCACTGTCGGAATGGGTCTTGCGCGAAGCCGCGAAGCACGCCAAACAATGGCGAACCCACAGCGGTCTATCCGTGCCTGTCGCAGTGAACCTCAGCCAGATGCAGTTCCGTCTTGAAGGCTTCGCAGCAACGGTTCATCAGGTGCTCGTGGATCTGGACATGCCCGGCTCATGGCTTCAGCTGGAACTCACCGAGCGGATGCTGATGACCGATGTTCAGACGGCCATCGAGACATTGACAGAACTACGCGCCATGGGGGTTTCCATTGCTGTTGACGACTTTGGCACTGGCCACACCGCACTGGCGCATTTGATCCAGCTTCCTGTGGACAAGCTAAAGATCGATCAGAGCTTCGTGTCCGGCTTACCGCATGAGCCAGGACCTGTAGCCGTTGCACATGCCATCTTGAAGATGGCCCATGGCCTCGGGTTTCGAGTGTGCGCAGAAGGCGTCCGCAGTGCGGCACAAGCGCAGTGCCTCAAAGACTGGGGCTGTGACGAGCTTCAAGGCGAGTGGATAGCACTGCCAATGTCCAGTCTTGATTTTCAAGAGTGGGCCTCGGTCAGAGGCGGGGACCATCGTGGGTAATCAGCTGCTAATCACCCGCTTGATGGATTTGATCAGGAAGTCTGGCGGCTGGATTCCGTTCGACTTGTTTATGGCGGAAGCACTTTACGCACCCGGGCTGGGGTACTACAGCGGTAGTGTCAACCCCATTGGCCGCATGCCCGGCGACGGTAGCGATTTCGTCACAGCGCCCGAGGTATCGCCACTATTTGGATCTTGTTTGGCGAAACAGATTGGTCAAGCTTTGAGTGCAACAGGCACACATACTATTTTTGAGTTTGGCGCTGGCACCGGCGCTCTGGCGGAGCAATTGTTGAGTAGCCTCCCTGCCACGATAGCGGATGGCGCAGACGTGCAATACAACATCGTTGATGTGTCCGAAAGTCTGAGGAAAGCCCAGAAGCAGCGCCTGTCGCGCTTCGGCAGTCGCGTGAATTGGCTCAGTGAATTACCCCCAAGTATGGAGGGCGTCGTGCTTGGCAACGAGCTGCTAGATGCCATACCCGTAAAGCTCTTGTACTTCGACGGGACCTGCTGGCGTGAACGCGGTGTCACCATCGAGCCGAATGCAGTTAACGGTAGCTCCTTTCGTTGGTCCGATCGAGAAAGCTGCCTCCAGCCGCCGATTGACCACATCTCTTGGACTCCGGGCACTGTCACAGAAATCCACCCACAAGCGGAAGCTTGGGTATGTAGCGTGGCTGAGCGCCTGGCCAAGGGTGCCCTTATTCTGATTGATTACGGCTTCCCCGACTCCGAGTATTACCACCCACAACGAATTAGTGGCACCCTTATGTGCCATTTTCAGCATCAGTCCGATACTGATCCGCTCGTGAACATCGGAACGAAAGATATAACAAGCCACGTGAACTTTTCAGCCATCGGAATCGCTGGCCAAGAAGCCGGATTAGAAGTCCTCGGATACACCAGCCAAGCCCATTTTCTTTTCAATTGCGGCCTTGCAGAGAGCCTCGCCGAGGCCTCAGTTAAAGATCGCACCGCCGCGCAATTGCTGTTTCTCGAGCACGAAATGGGCGAGTTGTTCAAAGTGATTGCTTTTGTGACACCTCAGCATCACTTCGACGCCATTGGATTCACTCATGGAGATCGCAGCCACAGACTTTGACTGTCAGAATTTGCGATTGGATTTGCCTCTTCCGTTAAGGGCAAAAGCAAAACCCCCCTGCCGCTTTTTGCTGCAGGGGGGTTGGTATAAATAGCCTGACGATGTCCTACTTTCACACGGGTAATCCGCACTATCATCGGCGCTGAGCTGTTTCACGGTCCTGTTCGGGATGGGAAGGGGTGGGACCAGCTCGCTATGGTCGTCAGGCTTGACTTGTCGGTC
>JBKCVH010000076.1:0-6034 GCA_046317675.1 Burkholderiales bacterium | reverse complement strand
GCACACCTCAGCATGCAGGTTCACCGGCTTCTCGTTGCGAACCTGCAGGTTCAGTACGAGGCCCGGCGGGGCCGAAGACAGCTGTTGGGTCAAGCGCAGCATCTCGCCAAAACCGAGCAGGTGCTGGCCGGAGGCCAAGATCACATGGGGCTCCGGCGAAGGCTGGAAGCGCAAATCGCCGGTGCGTGTGCTCGGGTCTTCGGTGTACATGAAGTGCGGCAAGTAGCGCCCTGCGCCAATGCCCAGCCACTGGGCGTGTGCGGCGCTCACCATCTCCGGCGTGCGCTCCCAATGCGCAAAGCGCCCCGTCAGATCCTGCCCCGACGTTGACGCACGGCCGGCGATGTACGCCCCCCCAGCGAGTGCCGCCACCACGGCCACGCCGACCAGCGTTCCACCCAGCGCCAGCCAGCGTGGGCGCCAGCCCATCTGCGAAAGCGCCTCGCCCACTCGCCCGCCTTGGGTCAAGGGCCAAGCCGCTGCCAACAAGACCAAAGGCAGGACCGCCTGACGGGCCGCACTCTCCCCGCCCCAGTAGCCAGCCACCACCGCAATTTGCCCCACAAGGGCAAACCACGCGCCGGCGCGCAGGCTGTCGCCCAAGGCGGTGTTCCAGGGCGCTTGCTTGCGCCACGCCAAGCGGCTCAGCACGAGGCTCAAGACCACACTGAGCGCAAAGGCCGCATACGCAAACTTGCCGAACACCGAAGTGCCCACTGCGGCAACGACCACCAAAGGGATGGCAAAGCCAAGCCCCAAGCCGGTGCTGAACAAGCGCTGGCCGACAGCAAGCCGGCTGGTTTGGCCCGGCTGCATCAAAAGGGCCAGCAGCGCAGCGCACAGGCAGAGCAAGCCCCGGTAGCCGCTGCCCGGGAACAAGAACCAGCCCACGGCGACCGTCAAGAGTGCCAAACCCGCCAGTGCGAGCGAGGCCTTGGATGCGTCAACTTGCCCTGGCTCTGCCTGCATCCCAGACCCGCGCGCCTGCAGCGCCTGCTGCCGCCACCAAAGGCCAATGGTGAGCAACAAGCCCAGGAACGCACCGAGGTAGAGCCCACGCGAGAAGGTGGTCAGCAGCGCGTAAAGGCCCAGCAGGCCCAGGCCCATCGCAAGCGCACTGGCGCGGGCGGTTCGAGCTTGCAGCAAGGCCACCAACACAAAAGGCAAGCTCATGGCCAAGGCGCCATCCAGCGCGGCGCCGCCCACGTGCATCTCCCAGAACACGCTGGTGGTGCGGTAGTCGCTCGTGAAGTCGGTCAGGCCGGTGTAGGTGAGCCGCTCCAGCAGCGCGCCGCCAGACACCACGGCCAGCACACCCAGCATGCCCAGGCTCAGTGCGGGAGCCAACTGCTCCGGGGCCAAGCGCGCACTGCGCCACCACAGGGGCAGCATCAGCAGCAAGGCCAGCATGGGCTTGCCAACCCGAACCGCTTGGCCGGTGTCGTGGTAGCCCTGGTACAGCGCCCAGTTCAGGCCGCCGCCATCCAAAACGCCACGCGCCACCGAGACAAAAATCATGGCGCCGACCAGCAGCAGCAAGGTGGCGCTGGGCAGTGAGAGTTGCAAAGGCCGCTCCAGCACGGGCTCTTGCTCCCGCTTGGCGCCCAGCATGGCCGCATAGCCGCCTGCGGCACTGGCCAGCAGCAGCAAATCCCATTCCTCTAGCCATAGCCAGCCCGTCCAGGGCGCCAGACCCACCAAGGGCACCAAGGCCAACAACCATCCCGGCCAGGTGGCCCAGAAGTAGCGCGCCAGCCCGGCCACCAGCAGCACCGAAGCAGCCGCCAAGGCGGGGCTGAGCGGGTGCTGGGACGCCAGCCAAAGCGCCAGCGCCAAACAAACCAAAGCAACCAAGCCCGCAGCAGAGACCCCCAACCAGTGACCCAGTTGCACCACCGCTTCGCTGGGTTTCGCTGCCCCATGCGAATGCGGTCCGCTCCTTCGATGCCGTGCTCGATGCCGCGTTTCGCGCGCCTGATCGGTGTCCATGCGCGGCATGTTAGGCGGCGCTGTGCGCTGCTCAAGCGCTCCCACGCCGTGGCACAGTCGCGCCAAGGAGCCCACACCCATGAGCAAACCCATCCGCGCCATCTTGGCCGACGACGAACGACTGATGCGCGAGCAACTGCGCGCGCGCCTGACCGAAGTCTGGCCGGAACTTGAAATCGTGGCCGAGGCCAAGAACGGCTTGGAGGCCGTCGAGCTGACCCGCCAGCACAAGCCCGACCTCTGCCTGCTCGACATCCGCATGCCCGGCCTCACCGGCGTTGAGGCAGCGAGGCAAATCACCCAACTGCCGGAAGACGACGACTGGCAAGTGCCGGAGATCGTCTTCATCACCGCCTACGACCAGTACGCCGTGGAAGCCTTTGAACAAGGCGTGGCCGACTACGTGCTCAAGCCCGCCGAGCGCATTCGCAAGCGCCTGGAAGCCCGCGAGAGCGACGAGGCCAGCCCCGAGTCGAGCAAGCCCATCCAACAACTGCTGCACCGCTTGTCGTCGCTGCAAGGCGGGCAAGCGCCGCGCTACCTGGAGTGGATTCAGGCCAGCGTGGGCCAAGAAATCCGCATGATTCCTGTGACCGAGGTGCTGTTCTTCATCTCTGACGAAAAGTACACCCGCGTTCAAACCGAGCAAATCGAAGCCCTGATTCGCAAGCCCATCAAAGAACTGGTGGACGAGCTCGACCCCCACCTGTTTTGGCAAATCCACCGCTCCACGCTGGTCAACGTCAAGGCCATTTCGGGCGTGAGCCGCGACTTCCGGGGCCGGCAATTGGTGGGCGTGCGGGGCCTGACGGAGAAGCTGGAAGTCAGCCGCAGCTACACCCAGCTTTTCAAAGGCATGTAACGCGGACTGCCGGGCCCTTCCGCGCAAGCTTCGAGAGTCCGCTCTCGACTCTCTCCTCCCCCGTCAAATCGCACGCCCCGCCCCGCTCTTCTCGACGCTCTCTTGCTCAGCCCGCTGGATCAACTTGCTGACCCAGCCGACGGAAACGCCAAGCTCCAACGCCAGTTGCGTCATTGAAATCCCCGAGCGCTCATGCGCTGCGCGCAGTGCCTGTTCACGGCTCAAGCCCTGCGCCAGCCACTCGGCCAAGCTCATGGGCGTGGCTCGCTGGGCGCGTGGCACTTGTTTGGCTTTAGCGCGCCGTTCGTCCAGTTGCGCCTGCATGCGCATCACAAAGTCGGCGTCGCCCAGAAAGATCTGCTGCCGCAAATCGGTGGCCCAGATGGATTCGCCTACGCCTTGCTCAACGGCTGCCCGGTAGGCCTTTTGCGCGGCGCGCTGATCGGCCTCGTTGGCCACCTCCCGGCCCAGCATGAACGCCTGCAGCGTCTTGTCATCCAACCAAGGCGGCGAGCACGCTTGGCCCACATGCGCCCGGAAGCTGGACCAAGGCCAATCCGCGACAGACTGAACCATGTTGGCTCGCACCGGGTTGAGCTCGACATACCGGCAAAGACTCATCAGGTAGGCATCGCTGTCGACCAAGATGCCTTTGAAACGCCCCTGGAATAGATGCCCAACCTTCAGGTGCCGCCGGTTGAAGGCCTGGGTGTACACGCCATTGAGATGCCGCATCAGCAGCGACAGATTCGCTCTGCGGGTGCACAGCACCAAGTGGTAATGATTCGTCATCAAGCAATAGGCCAACACGCTCGCATCAAAGCGTCGGCATGCCTGCTCCAGAACGTTCAAGAACACCGCACGATCGGCATCGTCTGCATAGATGTCTTCACGCCGGTCACCTCTTGAGGTGAGGTGACAAACGGCACCAGGGAATTCAATGCGGAGGGGGCGGCTCATGGGGGTAGCTTAGGGGTGGGGGAGGAGAAAGTCGAGACCTGACCCCCGGCTTCGTGAGGGCACTCGTGGCAACAAATGCTCACAGGTGCGGCTGCACATGCTCATCAGAATCCTGATGGTTCCATCATCGCGGCGACGGTTCATGTCAGCAAATAGCCGCAACACTGGGTCGATAAGCGTTGCTTGCCCACGCTTCGGCCTCAATTCAAGCTAATCATGGGAAGAGAAGAAATGAAGCTAATTCGAGTTATCGCGTTCGCAGCCAGTCTGCTTGGGCTCAGCGCTGCAAATGCACAGTCGACGCTAGCCGCGACAGCGCAAGGCCAGGATGCCAAGCCCACCATCACCAAGAATTCGGCACCGTCAGCCCAAACAATGGCTGGCATTCGGGCGCTTCTTGCAAGGACTGCGCCCAAGGTGGGTCGTCCTGCCAATCGACTCTCGCGCGATGGCGTAGGTGCAATGTCTTTGAGCTCTGGCTGCGACCTTGCAGAAAGCAGCAATCTTGAAGGGTGTTTTACGGGCGGATTTTTTGACTACTACTCTTTCCAGCATGAGGACGACGAAATCGACTTGATCATCCCCAAGGCGGAAATCAGCGCGGCAAGGGGCGTGATCGTTTGCGCTAACGATATATGCGAACGCTATTCAGGTTTTGAAACGATCGACCATGAATGGGTCGAACAACGCGTCGGGGAAGCCTTGACCGACCACGTGCATGACTGGGTGTATGGCGATCCGCCATCGACGCTCAATATGTGCCGGAGCTCGCGAAGCGAGAACAAGACGGTGACTAAGAACTCTACCCAGGCACAGATGGAGTTCGCTGCGAGCGACATGTACAGGATGCTGATGAACTGGTACACAAACTACGCAAATCCCACAGAATGGACTAAGGAACGTACACAGGATATGGTTCTCCACGTCACATTTTCTGATGGTGCCACGGCGAATTTCAGGGTGCACTGGGGTCTCAACACTGGCGTAGCTTCCATGGTGTCCGGCAGCCTTAAGGGCGGTACGGGTGTAGCACGTTCAGCTTGCTAAGTTGCAGTGAACAAGGCAACAACCACTACTCTTGCCTTGGGGCTTGCCGGCTTAGCCCTTGGGCTGATTCTTTGGATCAGCCCAAGCGAAGATCCGGGCAACCTCGCTCCGTCTGCACAGGATGGCGCGCTACAGGGCAGGCAGGATGCATCGCTTCATGCAAGTCATGCCATGAAGGCGTGCGATGACACCGAGCATTTGAGAGGCGGTGAGACTTGCAACAGTGCTCGAGCCAATTCGGTTTCTGACCTTCCTAGAGGATCAACAGAGACAGCGAAGCGGAGCGTAGCGTTTTCAGATCCTCGTACGCCGCTTCGGGCATTGCTCCACAAGGCCCAAGTGGAGAAGTCCGAGATTAGTGTCGAGATGGCGCTCGCCTATGTGAAGAGGTGCACGTACCTTGAGGGCATTGAGGATGCAATCAAAAGAAAGAAGCCGAGTGAGAGCCAATTGCAAAAGCTGGCAGGGATGCGGCAGTTTTGCGATGGCTACCTGACGCCTACGCAGACCGACGATGTCAGGGCGTTATCCGACACTTGGCTTGGACTACAAGCCAGTAAGTACGGCCAAAGGGACGTGAACACGTTACAGCCATCTGGGCCGCGCAGCGACTATGCCCCCAGGATTGCCGCTGCGGTTGGTAGTCGCGATGGTGACCTGATCCTTGCGCGCCTAAATGAAATCGGCACAACAGAGCAGCGCAAGGCGTGGCTGATCCAGCATGGATTCACTGAAGCGCAGGTGTCGACCGACAAGCTGCAACCAGGGACTCTCACCGGAGCAGTCATGGCGGTTGCAGTCTGTACGCGATACGGCTGCGATGCCGATTGGTACCAAATGCTGATCTGCCAATGGAGCAACTCGTGTGCTGATGGCTCGCTGGAGCAGACGGCGCGCACCAATTACGAGAGCTTCTCTAGGTGGAGCCTTAGCAGTGGTATCGGAAAGAGCAGGCCAAGCTGGGACGAAGTGCAAGCAGCAGCAAACAGGGTGCTCGATCGTTTGGAGCGTGGTGGGCCTTAAGGCTCGCCACGGGTGTCACCGACCGCCGTAATAGAGCCACCGATGTTCGGCATATTGGAGCCAGGAACAGGTGGGTAAAACGGGCGTCCCGAGGGGTTACGCCGGGGTAGATTTTGAAGGCTTTTGCGATGCCGGTTTGGTGGCCGTCGCGAT
>JBKCVH010000075.1:0-4826 GCA_046317675.1 Burkholderiales bacterium | reverse complement strand
CTCCCCTGCTGTTGCTGAGGGCCAGACACCGGAAGGCCCAAGCGCAAGGGTGCGGCGGCGCTGGCGCCGGGTGCGGGTGAATGGGTGGCCACCTCCGCAGCATTCGCCGAACCTTGTGCTTCGACGGAGATCGAGGGCAGGCTCACCAGCGCCGGCTTGGGAATGGCTGGGCCGGGTTGGGCTGCGGCTTGAGCCTTGCGCGCGGGCTGGTCTTGGTTTCGCACCGGGGGCAGCACCCACACTTGCATGCTGACGCGCATGCCGTCGACCCCATGCCGGCCCGGCGCTGAGCTCAGCCAGAAAAGCAACGCGCCATGCAGCCCCAGCACCAACGCCAGGGTCAGGGCACGCCGCCCCATCGGTGAACTCACTCGCCGCGCAGCGTCAACACCTGCTTGAAGCCGTCAATCGACTTGCCCTTGCGAGCCCGCTTGCCCGCATGGGCCGCCAAGCCCGAGAGCCGCAAAACGTCGTCTTTGGGCTTGTTGCCCCGCGCGATGCCCGACAACTGCAACTGCGTGGCAAAGCAGCTGACGGCCAGCAGGCGGTCCTTGGCGTCCAAGTCCATCAGCGTCAAACCGCGGCCGCCCTTGGGCTGCAGCTTCAGTTCGCTGACCGGGAAGGTCAGCAACAGGCCTTCCTCAGACAACACCGCCAACTGCGGCAGCTTGGGGTCGACTTTGGCGGGCTTCAAAGGCAGTTCGTCCTTCTCGAGCGCCAGGAAGGTCTTGCCCACGCGCTTGGAGGCGCTCAGGTCGCCAATGGTGGCCAGCAAGCCATAGCCCAGGCTGCCGGCCAGCACCAAGCCTTGCGTGGCGGGGCCAGCGGCGTAGTGCAAGAGCTGGGTGCCGGTTTCCAGGTCAATGAGGCTGGTCATCGGTGCGCCATCACCCCGCCCGCCCGGCAGCCCACTCACGGCCACCGAGTAACTGCGGCCGCTGGAGCCCAGCGCAATCAGCGTGTCCACGCTGCGGCAGGGGAAGGTGCCGTACAGGGCATCGCCCGCTTTGAAGGCGAGCCCGTTCACGTCCACTTCGTGGCCCTTGAGTGCGCGCACCCAGCCCTTTTGGCTGACGACGACGGTGACCGGCTCGTCCACCACCTTGAGCTCGGCCACAGCGCGCTTTTCGGTCTGGATGAGGGTGCGGCGTGCATCGCCAAACTGCTTGGCGTCGGCCTCGATTTCCTTGATGAGCAGCTTCTTGAGCGTGGCGGGGCTGCCCAGGATGTCGCGCAGCTTGTCGGCCTCCAAACGCAAGGCAGCCAGCTCTTGCTCGATCTTGATCGCCTCCAGCCGCGCCAACTGGCGCAAGCGAATTTCAAGAATGTCCTCGGCTTGGCGGTCGCTCAGGCGGAACGCTTCGATCAGCGCTGGCTTGGGCTCGTCGCTGTTCCGGATGATGCGAATCACCTCGTCGATGTTCAGCAGCACCTGCTGCCGACCCTCCAAGATGTGGATGCGGTCCAGCGCTTTGTCCAGCCGGTGCTGGCTGCGCCGCTCCACCGTGCTTTGACGGAAGGCCAGCCACTCAAGCAGCATCTGGCGCAGTGTTTTCTGCACCGGCTTGCCGTTCAAACCCACCATGGTGAGGTTGATGGAGAGCGAGCACTCCAAGCTCGTGTGCGCCAGCAGCACATTCGTCAGCTCGTCCACGCTCACGGCGCGGCTCTTGGGCTCGAAAACGAGCCGCACGGCGGCGTCTTTGTTGCTCTCGTCTCGCACGGCGTCGAGCACGCCCAGCAAGGTGTTCTTGAGCTGCAACTGGTCGGGCGTGACGGCCTTTTTGCCGGTCTTGACCTTGGGGTTGGAAATCTCCTCGATCTCCTCCAGCACCTTCTGCGTTGAGATGCCATGCGGCAGCTCGGTCACCACCAACTGCCACTGCCCACGCGCCAACTCCTCCACCTTCCAGCGCGCGCGCAGCTTCAAGCTGCCACGGCCGCTGGCGTAGGCGGCGCGAATGTCTTCGGGCGGCGAAATGATTTGCGCGCCACCGGGGAAGTCGGGGCCGGGCAAGGCGGCGAACAAGTCGTCGTCGCTCAGCTGCTCGTTGCGCAAGAGCAGCACCGCTGCCTGCGCCACCTCGGCCAAGTTGTGGCTCGGAATCTCCGTCGCCATGCCCACCGCAATGCCGCTGGCGCCATTGAGCAGCACAAAGGGCAGGCGCGCTGGCAGGTCCACCGGCTCTTCGGTGGAGCCGTCGTAGTTGGGTCGGAAGGCCACCGTGCCTTCGTCCAGCTCCTCCATCAAGAGCCGCGCACTGGGCGTGAGCCGCGCTTCGGTGTAACGCATGGCCGCCGCGCCGTCGCCATCTCGCGAGCCGAAGTTGCCTTGCCCGTCCACCAGCGGGTAGCGCTGGGCAAAGTTCTGCGCCATGCGCACCAAGGCGTCGTAAGCGGCTTGATCCCCGTGGGGGTGGAAGCGACCGAGCACATCACCCACCACCCGCGCACTCTTCACCGGCCGCGCACCGCCTGCGCCTTGCCAAGCCAGGCCCATGCGGTACATCGAGTAGAGGATGCGCCGCTGCACCGGCTTTTGCCCGTCGCTGCCCGCTGGCAATGCGCGCCCTTTCACGACGGAGAGCGCGTACTCCAAATAGGCCTGCTGCGCATAGGCGGCCAGTTGCAGCGCATCACCGCCGGCGTCGGCCTGAAACAAATCGGTTTGGTCAGTCGTGTTCATCGTGAGTTTCGTCGGTCGGCTTCAGGAAGCCCCATGGCATTTCTTGAATTTGCGCCCACTGCCGCAGGGGCAGGACTCGTTGCGGCCCGGCTTGGGCTCGCTACGGCGTATGGGGGCCTTTGCACCCGGTCCAAAAGCATTGGAAGCGCGCCAGTGCGCTGCAATGACCAGCAGGTTTGGCACAACGGCGTCTTCAAATTCCGCCAACTGCTCGTCGGACAAACTTGTGTCGAGCTCAGCCGAAGTGCCCAGCGAAATGAAAGGCAGGAATAGATCCGGTTGAGTAGTCAAAAGCGGCCGCCAGTCATCGGCAGCGAGGCGCATGCCGAGGCAAAAGCCATGACACCAGTCTTCGCTAATCCAGTCCTCGGTCATTTGCCAGAACAAGGGTTTGAAATCCTCAGGTCCACTCAGAAAGGCGCTGGCCGTCTGGTTGTAGAACTGCATGACAGGGCCGAGCAAGGCATAGAGCGCTGACTCGCTTTCAAACTCTGGGTGCACCACGCCGCCCACCCTGTCCCAGACCCAAGGCATCCACACCGAAGGCATGACCATTCGCGGCCCAATCACCATGGCGGTGAAAAAGCCCTCCAGCTCGCAAACCCCCATGGCTCGATCTTCGAGTTCCGGGGTGTCGATCAAAGCCCCGTCCAGAGAACGCAACGCATCCAAGTCCAGCGCTTGCATCGGGTTGAGGTTCATGGTTTTCCTTCCAAACTCATGGCCAAGCGGCCTTGGTACTCACGATCGAGCATGGACATCACGATCAAGCTGTCGTAGCCGTCCGCACCTTCAAAGCTCACGCGCACTGACTCACGCAAGCGGCCTTCCTCGACAAAGCCCTCGGATCGGTACAGCCGATGCGCGCGCTCGTTCAGCGACTTCACATCCAGCCAAAACCGGTGCGCCTTCAATTGGCTGAAGGCCATCGCCTTGAGTAGGCGCACGCAGGCACGACCCAAGCCCTGGCCCTTGGGCTGCAAGACCAAACGCTTCAACTCCACCGAGCCCTGTGGGTTGCGGCAGCCCTGCAAGATGACAAAGCCGGCGCGAGGATGCTCTGGGCTTTCCACGATGAAATGCCGGCAATCCGGAAAGCGAATCGCGCCCTCGTGCTGGGTGCGCTCCCAGGGGGTGATGAAGGGGCGATTGACGCCGTCTTGCTCCATGGCAACGACCCAGTCGAGGTCGCTGAGCATGGTGGGGCGTAGGCGGAGGGTCATACGTCCCTTTCAAGATCCGGGCCTTCTTGACGCCGCACTGTGTCGTAGCGATCCCAAGCCGACTTCAGCTTTGCATCACTGGCAGGTCGCCCACTTTGAACCAACTTCATAGCAGCCGCACGGGCATGGTCGACGCGCCTTTGGTGCTCGACCCTTTCGGCATCCATCCTTGCCTGCTCAGCCCTCGCTCCAGTACCAGTGGCTTCGTAGAAACGAACTCCTGAGCTGTCGAATCCGTCTATCCGAACGTGAGGGGCAAATTGCTCAAGGCCGTAAAGGAACGGCGAACCGCTATTGAGCCTCCACGTCCAGCTTGGTACCTGTACCCAGTCTCGAACCAGGTATGGATCCAGTATTGACCATCGCCGCCACCGAGATTGCCATGCCGCCAACTCCGGTGTAACGATCACCCGGACGCGCAACTGCACATCCCCGTTGGCCTGTCCTTTCCATTCAATAGCCCGCACCTGTGACCACCGCAAAGGCCATTCTGATGCCAGCCTGAGACCAGCGGAATCAGCTGAGACCACGCCACCTCTTCTTAACGTCAATCTCCAAGCCGCAAAGGCTGCTGTAGCGAAGAACGACCAAGCCAAGCCTGCCCCCAGCACCACAAGCCCGACAGATATTGAGATGAATTGGCCGAGACTTTGCCCGAGCCATAGCCAGGCTAGCGCGCCAATCGCTGTCATCACAAAACCTTCGGAGAGCCGCTCAAGCTCGTAAATGCTCGGTCCCGGCAATCCGACCGGCGAGGGGAGCTCTACCCTTGTGCCGTCAAGTGCGTACTGGCTAGGCTTCAAATATCCACCTCAATCGCATCCCCCCGCAACTCCATCAACTCCCGCCGCGCTGCCGCCTCAGTGCGGCCCATCAGCTGGTGGATGGCGGCGTCCGTGGCCGCCATGTCGAGCGCA
>JBKCVH010000074.1:0-6671 GCA_046317675.1 Burkholderiales bacterium | reverse complement strand
GCTCGCGGCTCACGGCATAGAGGCCCGTGGCCACCACGGGGGCCACAAGCAGGAAGCCACTAAAGGCACCGGCCAGCAACCAGAAGTAGCCGCCTGCGAGTGTGAAAAGGGAAATGCCAAAGGCCCACATCAAGAAGCCGTGCACCAGGCCCGGAAAAGGGCAGGCGCGAAAGTCATTGAGCCCGCGCCGCAGCCAAAGAAGGGGCTGGGTCAGAGGCAACTCACGAAGGGGCAGGCGAAGGGCCTGCTCAACGGACGGGCTCGGATTCATGCTGGGAATGATCGCAGGCGCAACGACACTTCCGGCATGAAATCCGTGCTCTTGTGTCGCCGCCAATTGCTCGCGCTGCCTCTTGGCCTGCCTTGGGCCAAGGCAAGCCTGGCCCAAACGGGCCTGCAAGCGCAGTGGCTAGAAACCGACGACAACCGCTTTCACGTGCTTTTGAGTTCCCAAAGGCCGTTGACCGCCGCCGAAGCGGCCCCCGAGCAGTGGGTGCTGGAGCCCCCCTTGGCCCTCAGCGGTGTGCAGGCGCTGGACGAAGCCGGCCAGCGCTGGCGACTGAGCCTCTTGCAGCAGCCGCCAGCGCGCGGCCAGTTGCTGGTGCGCCACCGCAGCGCCCCCGGCCGAAGCAGCTTGGCCTTTGCGGATTTGATGCTGGACGCCCCAAGCCTGAGCCGCAGCGCCCGCAGCAGCTTGCCCTGGCCCTGGTTGCCAAGCCGACCCGATTGGTTGGCCGTGTACGAGGCGGCCTGGGCGGCCTTGGAGGCACAACTCAAGCGCAGCAGCGCCGAGCCCGACGACAAAGCCGCGCTGCTGGACCACTCGGACACTTGCTTTACGGCCCTGTACGCGATGTACGGCGTAGGGAGCCTGGCGCAGGGCAGCATGGCCCAGCTCGACAGGCTGTACCGCAGCCAAAGGCCGGATGGCGCCCTGGTCGCCGGACCGGATCTGGTGCGCTTGCCCTTGCTGGCCTGGGTGGAGCTTCGCTACTGGCAGCGCATCGGCGACGCCAGCCGCCTCACCCGGGTTGTGCCCTTGCTGGATCGGCATTGGCGTTGGCTTGAAGTGCAAGATGCCGGGCTTGAGGCCAAGGCCCAGCTCTTGCAGGCGGCCGAGTGCATGGTGGTGCTCGCCGGGCAGCAGCGCGACGCGGCGCTGGCCAGCCACTACCGCAGCAAGGCCGAGCAGATGGCCGTGCAACTCAATGAGGCGCTTTGGCACGAAGCCACGCAGCGTTATGTGGACGGGCCCGAAGCAGGCCCAGCACCGCGCCGCATCAATTTGGGCAACTTCTGGCCTTTGCTAACCGCCGCCCCTTCGGCCGAGCGCGCCCGCGCCACCATTGAGCGTTGGCTCAAGGCGCCGGCGCACTTCAACACACCGCACCGCTTTCCGAGCCTGCCGCGCTCAGACGCCGATTACAGCCCGCTGGGGCAGCTAGGGCGCGGCCACGTATCGGTGGCGGCCAACTACGCCCTCATTCAAGGTCTTCTGCGCCACGACCCCGACTTCGCCTTTGATTCGGCGCTGAAGCAGGTGGAGCAAATGAGTGCCGTCTTCCACCGCTTTGACCCAGCAACCCACCCGCAGCGCCTGCCCACCTTGGCCGACGAAACGGCCCCGCGCCAGGGCAATGGAAAGCGGCAGTTGTGGCAGGCCTACAGCCCGGAGCAACCGGCGCCTGCAACACGCCCCGACGGCAAATTGGTGCGCCAGCAAGGCGCCGCCGCTGCGGGCCTTGGCCCGGTGGCGCTTTTGATCGAGCAACTGCTGGGCATCGATGTGCGTGCCGACGCAGGCTTCATCGCCTGGACGCCGCGCCTTCCCGAGCCGCAGGGGCTTGACCGCATCGGTTTTCAGGGCGGCCGCGTGAGCCTGCGCTTGGAACCACGCGGCGAGCAATGGCAGCTGAGCGTGCAGAACGACCGCAAACTGCTCCTGGTGCTGGCCCTGCCGGGCCGAGCCCCTGAGGAACTGACCCTTTCGCCCGGCCGCTACCAAGAGCTTTTGTGACGCAGCGCAGGGGCTCGCCCCCGTGAAGGATCAGCAATCAACTGCTGGGCAGCACCATGTCGGAGCTTTCTGGCCGCACCCAGCGCGTCCACTCTCGCGTGGTGTCCATGCAGCCGCCGGCCTCGGTGTAGATGCCTCGGGGCTCGCGGTAGCGCGTCATCAACTGAACGATGCGCTGAACCTCGTCGGCATCTTGCAAGCTGGCCTCCACGCGCGCCGCGACCTTGCATTCATCGATGCGCGGCTCGCCTTCCTCATCGACATAAACCGCATGGCGCCAGTGGTACATCTCCAAGCACTTGGCGGTCAACGTGTAGGGCTTGTCGCGATCCCAAAAATTACTGAACAGGCCACCGCCCAGGTAGAGCACCCAGGAGCCCTCGAAGCCGGAGGCATCGGCCGAGGCCTCGTCGGGGTTGCGAAACCAAACCCGGTCGCCGGGCACAAAGTAGCGGGGCGGAACTGGCGCTTCCATGGAGCCGAGTTCTCGCAAAAACACATCGTGAAAGGCGCCGGACTTGATCGGGCGTTCCTTCCACAGGGTTTGCAGGCGCTCAAGAAGCGCTGGGTTGCAGCGCTCTAACTCTTGCGCAATGCCCAAAACGATCACGTACTCGCTTGCCCGGTAGCAGGAGAAGTCGTAGAGCTGACCCGAGTCATCCGGCTGGGTGGCCTTGATCAGTGCGTGGATCAGCGAGGCCTGGGGCTGGATCACAAAGCCAAAGTCTTCGTCGTAGCGCCAGCAGTCGGCAGGGCGCTCGGCTTGGCTGGTGTGAAAGGCCAGCATGGTTTTGCGAGAGGCGCGCACGATGTTCATGCGAATGCGCACCGCGCTATGGAACTCTGCTGCGCTCGGGAACTCCACCCGAATCGGGTTCAGCAAGAGCGCCAACACGATCTCGCGCGCCAAATCGGTGTCGTCGTCGGGCCGAAGCTGCAGAACGCTGGCGAGGTCGAGCGTGTTGCCCTTAGGCGCCCATTGCGCAGCGCGTTCGCCTGACAGGCGCAGGGCCCAGTAGGCGTCGCCTTCGTCGGCATGGTGCTCGGCCACGACCGATTCCGACAGGTCAGCCAGGCCCAAGGGCTGGAGCAGATGCTGGCAAGGGGCCTCGGCCCACTCGGGCGGCACGCCCCGCACACTGAACCCGCCGAGGTGCTGCTGCTGGGACGCCCCAGTTCGATCAAAACCCATCACTTGACCTGGCCCAAGTACGTTGATGGGGCGGCAATGTAGCCGGGCGAGGCGAGGGCGGGGCAACACAATCCGCCTCCTCGACCCGATCCACCCCTGACCTGACAGCAAGAACCGCTTTGATGCGCCAAGACCGACTCGACGCCTTGCGCGGCACCTGGATGCTGTGGATGGCCGGCTTCCACTTCTGTTTCGACCTCGCCACCTTTCGGCTGACCGACTGGAACTTCTACACCGACCCGTTCTGGACGGTGCAGCGCAGCTTCATCCTCTCCGGCTTCCTGTTTTTTGCCGGCTGGGGCCAGGGCTTGGCCTTGCAGGCGGGGCAAACGCCACAGCGCTTCTGGCGGAGGTGGGCCCACATTGCCGTTGCCGCTGTGCTCGTCAGCCTGGGTTCCATGCTGATGTTCCCGAACAGTTGGATCAGTTTTGGCGTGCTGCATGCCTTTGTCGTGCTGCTGCCCTTGCTGCGCTTCGGCGCCGCGCGCCTGCCCAGCCTGGCCCTGCTGCTGCTGGCCTTGGTTGCCGTGCTCTTGCCCATTTGGCTGCAGCACCCGGTGTTTGACAACCGCTGGCTCAATGGCGTGGGCCTCGTCACCCGCAAGCCCATCACCGAAGACTATGTGCCCCTGCTGCCCTGGGCGGCGCCCATGCTGCTCGGCTTGTTGGCCAGCCGGCACCTTCAACTGCCGGGCAGTGCGCCCGCCCTGTTGGTGAGCATTGGGCGCTGGCCCTTGATGTTTTATCTCCTGCACCAGCCCGTTTTCATCGGCGGCTTGTTGCTGTGGAGGGCCTTGTAAGCCATTGCAGCCCGTAGCATGCCGCCATGACCGAACCCACCCACAAGACTGATACGGCGCGTACCGTTCTGTTTGGCTTCCATGCCGTCAGCACGCGCATCAAAATCGCCCCCGCGAGCGTGGAGCTCGTGCTCTACGACGCCAGCCGCCGCGACAACCGCATGAAAAGCCTGCTGGCCCGTGCGCTCGAAGCCGGCGTGAAGACCGTGGAAACCGAGCCACTGCAGCTCGACCGCCTGGCCCGCACCGACCGCCATCAAGGCCTTGTGGCCAAGGTCGAACCCTTCAAACAGCAGCATTCGCTGGACGACCTGCTCGACGAAGTGACCGCGCGCGGCGAAAAGCCTTTGCTGCTGCTGCGCGACGGCGTGACCGACCCGCACAACCTCGGCGCCTGCCTGCGCGTGGCCGACGGCGCCGGCGCCCATGCCGTGATTGCCCCGCGCGACCACGCTGTGGGCTTGAACGCCACGGTCGCCAAAGTGGCCAGCGGCGCGGCCGAGAGCGTGCCCTACCTGATGGTCACCAACCTGTCGCGCACGCTCTTGGAGCTCAAGGAGCGAGACATCGTTTGCGTCGGCACCTCCGACCAAGCGGAGGTCTCCATCCACCAAGCCGACCTTGCCGGCAAAGTGGGCGGCATTGCTTGGGTGCTGGGCGCTGAGGGCAAAGGCCTGCGCCAGCTCACCGCCAAGACCTGCGACCTGCTCGTCAGCATCCCCATGAACGGCGCGGTGGAGAGCTTGAACGTCTCCGTGGCCGCCGGCATTTGCCTCTACGAATCGCTTCGCCAAAGGACGTGACACCCACCCCGTACTGGCTTCGCCAGCCTTGCAGGCCGCGCTGTGCCAGTGGCACAGCTCTTCGCCAGGCAACAGCCGCCCGCTGGGGGGCTGTTGTCCAGGCTTAGCCCCTCGAGGGGGCGCCGCTAGCGGCCCGGCGAAGCCGGGTCCGCGGCGGCCGCTTGATCAACCTTGCCAAGTCATGGAGAACTGAAATGCCCGTCATCGCCGTCCACCACCCGCTCGTTCGGCACAAGATTGGCCTCGCCCGCGAAGCCGACATCTCCACCAAGAAGTTCCGCGAGCTGACCCAGGAAATTGCCCGGCTCCTCGCCTACGAGGCCACCGCCGACTTCCCCACCGAGAAGGTCACCATCGACTGCTGGAGCGGCCCCACCGAGATCGACCAAATCGCGGGTCGCAAAGTCACCGTGGTGCCCATCTTGCGCGCTGGCCTCGGCATGCTGGATGGCGTGCTCGACATCCTGCCCAACGCCAAGGTCTCCGTCGTGGGCCTCGCCCGTGACCACGAAACCTTGAAGCCCGTTAACTACTTCGAACGCTTCGTGGGCCAGTTGGACGAGCGCACCGCCCTCATCATTGACCCCATGCTGGCGACGGCTGGCAGCATGATTGCTACGGTGGACCTGCTCAAAGCGCGCGGCTGCAAAGACGTGCGTGCCCTCGTGCTGGTGGCCGCGCCCGAAGGCGTGGCGGCACTGGAAAAGGCGCACCCCGATGTGCGCTGCTGGACGGCGGCGATTGACTCCCACCTCAATGAACTCGGTTACATCATTCCGGGGCTTGGGGATGCGGGCGACAAGATTTTCGGGACCAAGGACAGCTGAGTTCCAGACGAATCAAGGCTTGCCGAGCCCCGAACCCGGCGAGGGGCTCCCGTCATGCTCGGCCCGCAGAATCGGCCACACCATGAGCCACTTCCCTCTGCCGCCTCGCGTGAACCTGGAACTGCACCAGGAATTGCATGCCCGCCCGGCGCTACCGGCCCGATCGCCCTGCGTGGTGTCTTACTGGGTACAGGTGGGCAGGGAGGCCGCCTGTGCCGACGCGGCCTTGAAGGCGCTTTGCCTGAGCATTGGTGCCAGCGAACCGCAAGCCGGCTTGCGCCACGCTCGCCTGCATGGCCCCGGTTGGCAGCTGAAGTTCGAGCGCCATGGGGAATTCGTGAGCTGGCAGGTGAACCGCCCGCTGGCGCCGTGGAACTGGCCGGAGGACGACAACTTGGCGCGCCAGCAGTTGCTGGCCGCCAGTGCGCTGGATGAGTTGCCGCCCGCTTTTCGGGACGCCCTGGCCGCCGACGGGGCCGGCCAGTTGCTGGCGGCCACCCATGTTTTGATGCTGGACGCTCGCGGGACCGATGGGGAGTTGATGGCCCGTTGCCGCACTGCGTTGCGCACCGGTGGCAGCGACGACAGCGCGCCCTTGATGGGCGCCTTCATCGGCGACGCGCGCAGTGCGGCGCTCTTCACCTCGCTGCAACTGGGAGCCGACGGCTTCACGCGCTTTGTCGTGCTGGACTTCGACCTGCCGCCCGATCAATCGGCGCGAGAGGCGCAGCGCCTGTGCGAGATCGAGGCCTACCGCATGCTGGCCATGCAGGGTTTTCCGGTGGCACAGGCCGAATCGCATGCGCTCGGCGCGCTGGAGCCGCGGCTGCAGGCGGCGGTGGATGCGATGGCGAATGACAGCGAGCACGACGATGCCGCCGCCTTCGCCGCGCTCACCAAGCTGGCGGCCGAGGTGGAGCACACCGCTGCGCGCACGCGCTACCGCTTCTCGGCCTCAAGGGCGTACCACGCCATCGTTCAGCAGCGCTTGACCGACCTGCGCGAGCAACGCATGGTGGGTGTGCAAACACT
>JBKCVH010000073.1:0-20780 GCA_046317675.1 Burkholderiales bacterium | reverse complement strand
CCTTCGACCTCAATGTGGGCCAGTTCATCTTGGGCCTTTTTGAGGTTGTCTTGCATGGCCTGGGCTTGTTTCATCAAGCCGGCGAGTTGGTTCTTCATCATGGTGGAGGGCTCCAGGTTCAAGGGCGCAGCGGCTTCACAGAGCCAGCTTGCACACGGGTGGTGGGGAAGTGCTGGCGAATGGTGGCCAGTTCGGGAGATTCTTCGAGGGCGGCTTGCGCTGCAGATTGCGCGGCATCAGCAGCCGCTTGCTCGCGCAGGCTTGGGGTGTCGGTCACCGGGCCAACTTCAAAGCCCAGTTGCACCGCCACGCCTGCCAGCTGTTCCAGGGCAGCTTGCAGTTTGGCCTGCCCCTGTGCCAGGGCGCTGCTGGCGGCGCGCAATTGGACCTTCCAGCCGCTACTTTCGCGCTGGAGTTGAAGGCACTGCGCCTGCAGCGCCAAGCTGCGCGCAAGGCCCAGCACCGAGAGCTCCGGCAGCAGCTGTGCCCAAGCTTCGCCTTCTGGCGTGGGCTGAAGGGCAGCGGCTGGCGCTGCCGCTGTGGCGGGCGTTGGCAGCTCAGGCTCGGGCAGCGCCGGCATGGCGGGCGCTGCATTGACTTCTTCAGCGGGCAGGTCGAGCCAAGGCGGCGCGTCTGACGCCTCCGACACAGGCGCTGCGGGCACCGGTGCCGGCGTGGTGATGTTGGGGGCCGCTGGTTTGATCGCCACCGCCGCAGGCGCAGGGGATGGTTGCGGCGAGGCGCTCGGCGCTTTGGCTTGGACCGGCACCGGCACAGCCACCGAGGGCGGCGCCGGTCGGCGCAGGGGCGCGGGGCTTGGCGGCTTGCTGGTTGGCGCTGCCGCGCCTGTCGGGCGGAAGGCGAGCACGCGCAGCAAGAGCATCAAGAGCCCGGCGTGTTCATCGGGGCTCAGGGGCAGCTCCTCACGGGACTGCAGGCTGATGCGGTAGGCCAGCTGAAGCTCATCCGCCGCCCACAGCGGCGCCAGGCGCAGGGCATCTTCCCGGTCGGGGTCTTGCGGGTCCAGGGCTTGCGGTGCGGCTTGAGCCAAAGCGATGAGCTGCAGCCAACGCGAGAGCTCGTCGGCAGCGCCTTGCGCTGAGTGACCGGCGGCGCGCACGGCGTCCACCTCGGCCACCAGGGCGGCGCCGTCACCGGCCACGAGGGCATCCAGCACGTTCAGCACATGGGCGCGCGGCGTGGCGCCCAGCATTTGCTGCACTTGGGCCTCTTGAATTTGACCGGCCCCGAAGGCGATGGCTTGGTCCGTGAGCGAAAGCGCGTCGCGCATGGAGCCACGAGCAGCGCGTGCCAGCAGGCGCAAGGCGGCCACATCAAAGGGCACTTTCTCCTGGGCCAGAACGGCCTCCAGGTGCTGCGCCACCAAGGGCGGCGGCAGTGGCCGCAAGTTGAACTGCAAGCAGCGGCTCAGCACGGTCACTGGCACCTTCTGCGGGTCGGTCGTGGCCAACACAAACTTCAGGTATTCGGGCGGCTCTTCCAGCGTCTTCAACATGGCGTTGAAGGCGTGGGTGCTGAGCATGTGCACCTCGTCAATCATGTAGACCTTGGTGCGGCCCAGCACCGGTTTGTAGACGGCTTGGTCCAGCAGCTGCGAGATCTCGTCCACGCCCCGGTTGCTGGCGGCATCAAGCTCAACGTAATCCACAAAGCGGCCGGCGTCGATGTCTCGGCAGGAAGGGCAGACCCCGCAAGGCTCGGTGGTCACGCCGCCCTGGCCGTCAGGGCCCGTGCAGTTCAAGGCCTTGGCCAAGATGCGCGACACCGTGGTCTTGCCCACCCCCCGCGTGCCGGTGAACAAGTAGGCGTGGTGCAAGCGACCCGTGGCCAGCGCATTGCCCAGGGCCTGCGTCACATGTTCCTGGCCCACCATGGCCTGGAATTGGCGGGGCCGGTATTGACGGGCGAGGGCGACCGAGGCGGGAACGGGGCTAGACATAGCCGGCATTCTAGGAAGCCAGCCCCTGATGACCGTCAGCCCGCAAGGCCTTGGCTATTCTTCGCGCCCCGCCACCTGCCCGTTAACGCATGCGCACCCTTGCCTTGAGCCTGCTGCTGGCCAGCTGTTCCACCCTGGCGGCCGGCGGCATGTGGCCCATGAACCAGCTGCCCACGGCGGCACTGCAGGCCCATGGCGCCCCGCAGGAGCCCGCTGCCTTCAAGGCGTGGGCGCAGCGCTTGCAAGGCGCAGCGGTGAGCCTGCCCTACGGCTCGGGGAGCTTTGTGTCGGCGCAAGGCTTGGTCTTGACCAACCACCATGTGGTGAGCGAGTGCATTGCGGCCTTGTCCAGCCCCAAACGCGACCTGCTCGCCAGCGGCTTTCTGGCCGCCAAGCGCAGCGCTGAATTGCGCTGCCCTGGCGTCAAGGCCAAGGTGTTGCTGGGCATTGACGACCTGAGTGCCCACGTTCCCGTCCAGCACGGCGCCACCCGCCGGGCCGCTCGCAGCCTGGCTGAACAGCAGTGCCCCAAGGGCCAAGTCTGCGAGATGGTGGCGCTGTACGGCGGCGCCCAGCACCACCGCTACCGCTACCGCGAGCTCAAAGACGTGCGCTTGGTCATGGCCCCCGAAGCCCAAGCGGCGAACTTCGGGGGCGACGACGACAACTTTGCCTACCCCCGCTTCGCTTTTGACTTTGCGCTGCTGCGCGCCTACGAGGCCAGCGGCAAGCCGCACCAGCCCGCGCACTGGCTGCGCCCCGCGCAGCGACCCGCGCAACTGGGCGATGGCATCTTTGTGCTGGGCCACCCGGGCCGCACCGACCGCCTGCTGCCGGTGGCGGAATTGCAGGTGCTGCGGGATGTGGAGCTGCCGCTGCAGGTCGCATCCTTGACCGCTCAGCGCGCCGAGCTCCAGGCCTACAGCGCCCTCAGCGCCGAAGCCGCCCGCCAAGCGGCCGACCCCCTGGCCACCGTCGAGAACAGCCTCAAAGCCCTGCGCGGCGAGCTGGCGGCCCTTCGCAACCCAAGCCTCATGGCCGCCAAGCTAAGCACCGAGGAGAAACTGCGCCAGCACCCGGACAGCACGCCCGCGCTGTGGCAGACCGCAGAAGCCGCCATGGCCGTGCAAAGGCGCTTGCTGCCGGGCTTGCTCGCCCAGCACGCGCCCTCGGGCTCACTGCTTGAGACCGCCATTGAACTGGCTGCCGTGCAAGCCGAACGGCGCCTTCCAGCACCCCAGCAACTGGAGGCCTACCGCAATGGCGCAGGCCTGGAGCTGCAAGCCGAGTTGTTGACCGACCGGCCCTTTTACGCTGCCCTGCAGTCGGTCTACCTAAAGGGCCACACCCGCCACATGGCGCAGCAGCTGGGTGAAGCGCATGCCGCCGTTCAAGCGCTGCGCAGCGCGCCGCCAGACCTTTTGACCCAAAGCCGCATGGCCGATAGCCGCCAGCGGGCGGTTTGGTTGGCCATGGCGCCGGCCGCCTTTGATGCCCAGAGCGACCCGCTGCTGCAGTTGGGCCGGCAGCTTTACGCCATCAAACGTCCGGCGCGCGCCGAGCAAGAAGTCGGCGTCAAGCAAGCCCTGTTGACGCAAGCCGAGGCGCTGGCCCAGCTCCGCCTCAAAGCCCTGGGGCAGACCGAGCCACCGGACGCCACCAGCACCCTGCGCATGTCCTTTGGCCGAGTGGCCGAGGTGCTGAGCGGCGGCCTGCGTCAGCCTTGGTTCACCACCCTGGACGGCCTCTATGCCCGCGCCGAGGGCTTCTCGCACCAGCCCCCGTTCCAGCTCTCGCCACGCCTGCGGTCGCTCAAGGGCGACGCGACGCCGCTGAACTTCATCAGCACCGCTGACATCATTGGCGGCAACAGCGGCTCGCCCATCGTGAATGCGGCGGGCGAATGGCTTGGCGTGGTGTTTGACGGCAACCTCGACTCCCTCTCCGGCCGCTTCGCCTTCGACGGAACAGCCAACCGCGCCACCTCCGTAGACCAGCGCGCCGTGGCCTGGTTGCTGCGCCGCGCCTTCCAAGCCGATTCCCTCGCCAAAGAACTCCAACTGCCATGAAGAAGTCCCTCACCGCCACCTTGATCAGCGCGCTGTGCGCTTCCGCCTCCGCGGCCGAAGGCATGTGGCCCATGAACCAGCTGCCCACCGCACAGCTCGAAGCCCTGGGCGCCAAGCCGGATGCGGCCTGGGTCGCCCGCCTGCAAGGCGCTGCCGTGAACGTGGGCGGCGCCTCGGGCAGCTTTGTTTCTGCGGCAGGGCTGGTGCTCACCAACCACCATGTGGTGCGAGGCTGCATCGACCGGCTCTCCAGCCCGAAAGACGACCTGGCCGCCCACGGCTTTGTGGCGGCCACGCGCGCCGCCGAGCGCAGCTGCCCCGGCATGGTGGTGCGGGTTCTGCAAGGCATTGAAGACGTGAGCAACCGCGTGCCGCAAGACAGCACCGAACGCCGCACCGCTTTGCTGGCCCTTGAAAAGGACTGCCCCGAAGGCGAGTTGTGCGAAGTGGTGGCCCTGCACGGCGGCGCCCTGCACCACCGCTACCGCTACCAGCGCTTCACTGACGTTCGGTTGGTGATGGCCCCCGAAACCCAAGCCGCCAGCTTCGGCGGCGACGACGACAACTTCGGCTACCCGCGCTTCGCCTTTGACTTCGCTTTTCTGCGCGTCTACGGCGCCGACGGCCAGCCCCACCGCCCCAAGCACTGGCTGCGCCCGGCCAGCAGCCCCCTGCGGGCGGGCGATGGCGTGTTCGTGCCCGGCCACCCCGGGCGCACCGAGCGCCTGCTGACCCTTGCGCAGCTCCAGATGCTGCGCGACGTGCAACTGCCCATCGACATCCGCGATGCCGAGCACGAGCAAGCCTTGCTCCACCGCTTCGCCGCAAGCGGCCCCGAGGCCGCCCGGCAGATCGCTGCCCCACTCGCCGGCGTGGAGAACCGACTCAAAGCCAACCGAGGCCAACTCGCCGCGCTGCGAGACCCCGCCGTGATGCAGATCAAGGCCAAGGCCGAAACGGAGTTGCGCCAGCACGCAGGCGATGAAGCGCCCTGGACCCGTATTGCCGAGGCCACCCGCGTGCGCGAACGCATTGCCCTGGAACTGGCCGCCCAGCAAGTGCAGCGCGGCACCCTGCTCTGGCATGCCCTGGAATTGGCCGGCTTGCAAGACGAGCTGGCCCGGCCCGAGGCGGAGCGCCTGGAGGCCTATCGCGGAGCGCGTGCGCGCCAATTGGCCGAGAGCATCCGCTCGGCGCAGCCGGTCTACCCGCAGCTAGAAGAAGTGCGGCTTGCCGGCGCCATCGACCGCGCCACCCGCCACCTGGGCACGCAACACGCCTGGGTGCAGACCCTGCTGCAGGCGCAGCCCACGGCCGCCCAAGCCGCGCGCAAGGTGCTGGCCGGCACCCAACTGGCCGATGCCGCCGAACGCGCGCGCCTGCTGGACGCCAAAGCCTTTGCTGCCAGCCAAGACCCCTTGATCCAGCTCGCGCGGCAACTGCAGCCCCTGCGCCGTCAACTGCAGCAGCAACTCGAAACCGAAGTGACGCAGCCCATCCGCCCAGCTTCGGCCCGCGTGGCCCAGGTTCGCTTTGCGCTGCACGGCGACCGCCTCCCGCCCGACGCCACCGGCACCCTGCGCCTCTCCTTTGGGCGCACAGCCGAAGTGCTCAGCGGCGACATCCGCCAACCCTGGTTCACCACGCTGGGCGGCCTGTGGGCCCGGCACGATGGCTTTGCCGGGCAAATGCCCTTCGCACTGTCCACGCAGCTCAAAAACAAGCGCGCCGCACTGCCCGCCAGCACCGCGCTGAACTTCATTGCCACGGCCGACATCATTGGCGGCAACAGCGGCTCGCCCGTCGTGAACGCTGCGGGCGAATGGGTGGGCACCGCCTTTGACGGCAACCTGGACTCCCTGGCCGGCCGCTTCCACTACGACGAAACCGCCAACCGCATGGTGACGGTGCACATCGACGGCATTCGGGTGGCGCTCCGACAGGTTTACACCGCCTCACACGTGGCCGACGAGCTCGGATTGCCGCGCTGAGACAATCGCGCCCCATGAGCTCCAACACCCCCCTCACCTACGACCAAGCCGGCGTCAATTACGACCTCATTGACCCGCTCAAGGTCAGCGCCCAGCGCGCTGCAGCCGCCACCGCCCTGAATGTGGCGGCGCACGGCTTCCAGGAAGTCAAAGCCTCGCGCGGCGAGTCGGCCTATGTGGTCGATGTCGGCCCCTTCTACTTGGCCTCCATCGTCGAATGCCTGGGCACCAAAACCCTGGTGGCCGACGAAATGGCCCGCCGCACCGGCAAAAGCTACTACGCCGGCATTGCCCAAGACACCATCGCCATGGCGGTGAACGACCTCATCACCGTCGGCGCCACGCCCCTGGTGGTGCAGGCCTACTGGGCCGCTGGCGGCAGCGAATGGTTTGGCGACAAAGAGCGCGCCCAAGAACTCGTCAAGGGCTGGAAAGCCGCCTGCGACATCTGCGGCGTGGCCTGGGGTGGCGGCGAAACCCCAGCGCTGGCCGGCATCGTTGAAGAAGACCGCATCGACCTCGCAGCCTCCTGCACCGGCATCGTCAGCCCCAAGAGCCGCCTGAGCGTGGGCGACCAACTCGCCGCTGGCGACGCCATCGTGCTGCTCGCCTCCAGCGGCATCCACGCCAACGGCTTGTCGCTCGCCCGCAAGCTGGCCGAACGCCTGCCGCAAAACTACCTGACCGAGATTGAGCCCGGCCTCACCTACGGCGACGCCCTGCTCGCCCCCACCGCCCTCTACAGCCCCGTGACCGAAGCCCTGGCCAAGGCCGGCCTCACCGTGCACTACAGCGCCAACATCACCGGCCACGGCTGGCGCACGCTGCTGCGCCACCCGGGTGAGTTGGCCTACCGCAGCCACACCGTGCCCCCGGTTCCGGCCGTGCTGAAGTTCATCCAGCAGCAATGCCACCAAGACGACCGCGAGGCCTACTCCACGCTCAACATGGGCGCCGGCTTTGCCCTCTTTGTGCCGCCGGAAGAAGCGGCTGAAGTGGTGCGCATTGCGGAAGGCTGCGGCATTGCGGCTTGGCACGCCGGCAGCGTGGAAGCGGGACCGAAGCGGCTGTTCATTGAGCCGCTTGGGATTGAGTTCTCAGAGGGTGATTTGCAGTTGCGGTGAGTAGTGATATAGCCATCCGCATTAGGTGGCTTGAAGGAGTCCTTAGCAGCTGGGGCGGTCACTCATTTCGAGCAACGACAGGGTCTGGTTTCGGCCAGGAGCCGAGATTCAGCAGAGCTCGCTCAGCAGCCCCTTAGCTCACAAAGCTGTCGCTCGCTTTGAAGCTGGGCCGCGAGTGGCGGCTTGCCGACGTGAGGCGGCTCGAACGACTGGTGAGGCTGCGCTTTCTCACCTAGTAATTCCATGCGACTCTTTCCATGCGAGCGGCTTGACACCGGTTAGTTCGACGAGCTTGGCCCCGATGGCCGAAACCAAGACCTCATCTCTGCATTCACCAATTCTGATGCGACGAATCACGCTGAGGTATAGATCGACTCGCCACTCAGTGTGTTCCAACGCTTCCTTCTTGCAGGTGAGATCAATGAACTTGATCTGCTCAAACTTCGCCACTGGACGCCCATTTCGCGAAACCACCCGCCTGCGGGCATCAAAAACGAAACGGCCTCTGTTCGAATCAAGCTCTAGGCGGTTCGGCCCCTCATCTACAACCTCAAGGTAAGACGGGCGAACGAAACCGGCCAAGCGATGCAGGGCGCTCTCAAGTAGATCGATCAAATGCATCTTCGGTGCAGCCCAACGTTTGAGCTCAGCCGACCAAGCCAGCGAAGCTGGAGCGGGTCGGCTTCAGCAAAGGGTTGGGCGTCATTCGCCTAGGCATAAGAACGATACCTGCCCGTCACGATGCTCCACTGACCACTGGTGCGCAGTGCCTCCATTGCCTTGAGCGTGGCACGGTAAACCGCTACTTCGCTTCCTCCGACTGAATCCCACCGAAAGGCGCTCAGCGTGAGTGAACAGCCACGGTAGGGGCACATTTCTCCGCTACCGAGCAGACCATCCGCGACAGCCTCGCCGATAGCGTGCTGAATTCGAAGGCAATACTCGTTGTCGAACTCACCGGGCCATGCCACTGAGAACTGCAGACGCAGTTCATCTGCAGGTTCAGCGTTGAATCCGACGAACGAGTAGCTCGACGGATGCCCACGCTGGCGCACGAACTCGTACTCAACTTCGTGCGGCACGGCAAGACGGTAGAAGTTATGCGCGAGCTTTTGCTCTGCCCAATTGGTGACGATGAAACTCTCGTTCATGGACTATGACGCCCAACGTGAAAGTGAGTGGACGCCGAAGGCGGTCCGCTCCAATGACAGGTTATCTGGCAGCGCTCGCATACCGGCTCCAGAGTGATTCGAAAACTGCTGCATCAACCTCATCCCCGTCGAACTCGGTTTGCGCGTTGATTTCCTCTAGCGAAGGAACCGGCGCCTCACCCAACCTCGTTCCGTGCGTTGCGTCAACAGGACCAGCGTATCCAACGCGCCCATCAGGAAAGAACTCCAGCTTGCGAAGCTCCCAACGGTTGGCGTCAAGCTCGGACACGAGGCGCGTCGGGTCATCGGCGCTGGGATGATTCCAACGGACGTCGATGTAGGTCATGCCAGATAACGTCGGAAATCAGCCGACCAGCCAGCGTAGCTGGCGCAGGTCGGCTGCAATGAGAGGTTAAGAGTCATTGCGCGAGACCGTACTTCTGACGCAAGTTCAAAAAGTGGTGGCCAAGGAGCTCTTTCCTCGCCACATCAATGACAACGACCACGAAGGCGTCGGGTACATCAGTAGCGATAAGAACGTGCTGCCAGGCGTTTGAGCTATTGCGATAGACGTAGGCGACGTTCCAGTCTTGTGTGTCGCGTCCAGCAAATTCGCTGGATAGGACCGCTTCTGTGTACTCCCATATGTCCACGATCTCCTCGGCTGACTTTGTAATGTCCTGCATCGGAGGAGAGAAGGTTTCAAGGAACCGATCTTCGGAGAGCGGCCGGAGCTGGATTGCCATGACTTTTAACGTGTTCTCGGGAGGCAGCCGCTGCTGCTTAGGCAGGAACGGTGCGCCACAACATGTCCCTGCTTGGGCGCTGCAAGTGTTTGACTCATCAGAGTTTTCTCAAAAAGTTGACGGGCGAGACGGCCATTAAATTTCCGACAAAAGCGGCACGTTGTGACAAGTTCTCGTTGCGCGAGAACGGCTTGCCCGAAGGCCAGATGATGCCAGCCAGGGTTCGCATGAACTCGGTGAAAGCTGCCCTGCGCCTGGGCCGATTCAGCAGCCGCTATGCGCACGAATGCTGTCGGTCGGTTCGCGCCGGCGGATGGCAGCTCAGGGTCGATTGCGGTCCCTCAGGCAATAGGTGTCAGCGGACTGCTCCCAGGCTCTTCCGGCCCGTGATGTTCAGGGCTTCGAGCGCTATCTCGGTCCACCACGCATAAATCGACAAGCTGACCTTGATGGGCACAGCGACCGCTGGATTGCATTCCCTTCGCGCTCACCCTCAAAACCCCACTTCCCCTCAGGCACAATCCTTTCTTGACGGGCCTCCCCGCATGGGAGCGCGCCCAACCGGGTCAGGTGGGGAACCAAGCAGCCCTTAGCGTTGCTTCCAGTGCCGGGGTAAGGCTCGTCACCCTCCTCTCTTACTCCGAGCCGATGTCTTGGTGCCCTTGGCAGCCGCCTCACCCTCGTGAGCGCTGAGCCAGCCGAAGAACTCCCCGTACCAAAGCTTGCTATTGCGCGGCTTCAGGATCCAGTGGTTTTCGTCTGGGAACCAGACCAGCCTTGAATCGATGCCGCGCGCTTTGAGCGTGTTGTAGTAGGCCAAGCCTTGCGCGTCGGGCACGCGGTAGTCGAGTTGGCCGTGGATGACCAAGGTGGGCGTGTTGAAGTTCGCTGCAAACGTGATGGGGCTTTGCGCGGCAACCTTTTTGCCGTCTTCCCAGTAGGTGGCGCCGAGTTCCTTGGGGAACCAGGTGTAGCCGTCGGTGGCCTGCATGGCTTGCCAGTCGTAGCAGCCGGCGTGGCACACGTAGGCGGCGTAGCGGCCCTTGGGCAGGTGGCCGTTCATCCAGGCCACCATGTAACCGCCGTAGCTGCCACCGGTGGCGTAGAGGCGTTTGGCGTCGACCCAGGGTTGGCGCAGCAGCCAGTCACTGCCGGCTTCCACGTCTTGCAATTCCAGTTGGCCCCAGCGGCCCGTAATGCTGTGGGCAAACTCGTGGCCGAAGCTGGAGCTGCCGTGGTAGTTCACGCAGGCCACCACATAGCCTTGGGCGGCAAAGGCTTGGTGGTTCCAGCGCCAGTGCCAGCTGTCTCCAAACGCGGTGTGTGGCCCGCCGTGAATGACTTGCATGGCCGGGTACTGCTTGGTTTTGCTGAAGCCGGGTGGGTAGATCAGCCACATCTGCACCGGTTCACCCAGTGCGCCCTTGAGCGTCACTTCCTCGTGCGCGCCCCAAGCATGCTGGGCCAGTTGCGCGTCGTTGAGGGCTTCGATGCGGCGCGGCTTGTCGGTGGTGAGGACCGAGAGTCGCGGCGGGAATTGCACGCTGTCGTGGTTGACGACGATGGCGCCCGCTTGCGCGGCAAAGCTGGCGGCGTGGCCACCTTCAAAGAGCACGGCGGGCTCACGGCTTTGCAGGTCGAACTGCCAGAGGTGGCGGCGGCCGTGCTCTTCGGCACAGAAGCGCACGGCGAGGTCGTCTTCGCTCCACGCCAGCGGGGCCGCCACGTCGCGGTCCCAGGCGCTGCTCATCACCGCCCATTGGCCAGCGGTGTCGAGCACAGCGAGTTGGCCCGGCGCGTTGTGCGCCTTGGCGCGGTGCGAGGCAATGAAGGCGAGGTGCTGGCCCGAATGGCTGTAGCGCGGCGCGCTGAAGTCC
Source organism: Burkholderiales bacterium (assembly GCA_046317675.1). Taxonomy (GTDB): domain Bacteria; phylum Pseudomonadota; class Gammaproteobacteria; order Burkholderiales; family Burkholderiaceae_C; genus Inhella. The sequence continues at coordinate 9,862 of JBKCVH010000073.1, read as the reverse complement.
CAGGCAGGGTCTTGCAGCAGTACTTTGACTTCGCCCGAGCGGAGGTTCAGCTCGCCCAGCGCGAAGGGGTTGTCGACCTGCTTGACGGCGGCTGGGTCAAAGGCGAAAGCGATCGAGCGGCCATCGGGCGACGGCGCAAAGCAGTTGACGCCGGGCTCACGCACATCCAGGCAGAGCCCGCTGGTGGCCATGAGGTCTCGCTGGCGGCCGCTGGCCACGTCAATGAGGTGCAGACGCGGCACGCGGCCCATGGGGATGTTGTGGTCCCAATGGCGGTAGAGCATCTCGCTGGTGGTGTACGCGGTTTCCTTGCGCGCCTTGAAGGCGGCCAGGCGTTTGGCTTGGGCTTCAGTGCCACGGGCGTCGGGCCAGACCCAGCTGACAAAGACGATGCGTTTGCCATCGGTCAGCCACTGGAAGGCCTCCACACCGGTGGCAACGGGGCCAAGACGGCGGGCCTCGCCACCGTCTGGGGCGATGACGTAGAGCTGCGATTCCTCGTCTTTGACACCACCTTGCTCGCGGCGTGCGGTGAAGGCGATGAGGTCGCCGGCTGGACTCCAGCGCGGAGCGCCGTCTTTGTCGCCGGCTTCGGTGAGGCGGCGCGGTTCACCGCCCAGGGTGGAGAACAGGTACAGGCTGCTTTGCGCCTTGTTGTCCTCCATGCTGTAGCGGGTAACCGCCGCCACGGCCTGCGAGCCGTCGGGGCTGAGGTTGGGCTCGCCAATGCGCGCCAAGCCCCACAGGGCATCCACATCAAAGGTCTTCTTCTTCATGGGGTCCTTGTTACGCCCACCGGGCGATTGGCGGCCTGCTCCCAGGCGCCGGATTGAAACCAGGGCTCTTCGTCCATCGCCGCTGCCAACATGGGCAGGGCGTCTTGACCCCAAAAGAGGCGGCCATCCAACTCAAACGTGGGCACGCCAAAAACGCCAGCAGCGAGCGCGGCGTCGGTGGCTTCTCGCAGGCGCTGCTTGGCTTGCGCTTCATCGGCAACAAGCTGCGGGGCCAATTGCTGCTGCAACTGTTCCAGGCGTTCGGGCGTGTCGACTTTGGCGCCACCGCTCTGCCAAACGTGCGCCAACAATTGCTCCACCACCCAGCGGTTCGGGGTCATGCCGGGTGCTGCGCAGGCCCAGGCGGCGCGCAGCAAAGGCAGTGGGTTGAAGGGGTGCTCCAAGGGCATTTGCAACTGCAAGCCTTGGGTGTGGGCCAGCCAGCTCACGTGGCGGTAGGTCCAGGCGCGCTTGCTGTCAATCTCGGCCGGGCCCTTGGTGGCATTGGCTTTGAGCAAAGCCGCGAACAAGATGGGCACGTAGTCCACCGCGTAGCTGCGGCCGACCAAGACCTCCGGCAGGCGCCAAAAGGCCAGCGCGGCAAAGGGCGAGATGGGGTCAAAGTAGAAGCGAATGCGCTTCATACAAAGGCCTCGCCGCTGGCGGGCCAACCCAGCTCAGCGCGGCGCTGCGGCAGCTGGCCCAACAGGCGCTTGCGCTCGGGAATGCTGCTTTGAGACCAGCGCGCGATTTCGTCCAGCGTGCGCGCGCAGCCCAAGCAAAGGCCGCTGTTCGGGTCCATGCGGCAAACATTGATGCAAGGCGATGCCGGGAAGTCGGCGGGGAGAGTGAAATCAGTCATCGGTGAAAGCATGGCGGCGCGCACCAGCCAATTCAATCAGTTGGTCGGGCGTGGCAGCAAACAGGGCACGCGGATGCCCGGCGGCGGCCCACACCGTTTCAAAGCGCCAAAGGCTGGGGTCGATCAGCACGGTGGGCGGCTCAAAGCCAGGCGCGGGTTCAAACCCCAAGGGCGAAACGCCGCCAATGGCAAAACCCGTGTGCCTGCGCACGCCGTTGGCATCGGCCCGACCAGCGAGGCCCAGCTCCACCGGAAGCAGGGCTGCGTTGACGCGCCGGTCGCCCGCCGTCACGCACAGCACAGCGCCGCCGGGCAGCGCCAACACCACACTCTTGGCAATGGCGCCCAGGGGCACGCCGAGGCTGTCGGCGGCTTGCTGCGCGGTGTGAGCGCTGTCTTGCAACCATTGCGGCTTTTGGGCGTGACCAGCGGCTTCAAGCGCGCGCTGCACACGGCGTACGGCGGGGTGGTCTGGCGGGTTCATCGGGCAGCATTGGAGCACCGCTTCGATAGCCACAATTCAGCCATGAAGTTCCGCCAACTCCCGCTCCCCACCCCCGTGCCCGGCCGCATTTGGCTGCACGCCATGCCCGGCCGCGATGAAGACTGGCCCGTCTTCATGGACTGGGCCGCACAGGCCTCGCTGACCCGCATCGTCTGCCTCACACCGATGGCCGAAGTGGCGGCGCGAAGCCCCGACTACTTCAACGCCATGGAGCAAGACAGCCTGCCCTGCCCCGTGGAGTGGTTGCCCATGGTTGACTTTGGCGTGGGCAGCGACGCCGCGCTCTTTGCGCAGCAAGTGCGGGGCTTGGCCGAACGGGTGCGTGAAGGTGAATCCATGCTGCTGCATTGCGCTTGGGGCATCGGCCGCACCGGAACGGTTGCCGCCTGCCTGCTAAAAGCGCTGGGCATGGGCACGGCAGAGGCCCTGGCCCAGGTGCGCGCTGCAGGCTCCAACCCCGAATCAGCCGTTCAATCGGGTTGGGTGGATGCGTTTTGATCGTCCACGTGGATGCCCGCGTCGTTGCCATCAACAAGCCGGCCGGCCTCCTCAGCGTGCCCGGCCGTGGGCCTGACAAACAGGACTGCGCGCTGCACCGCGTGCTGCAGCAACACCCGGAGGCGCTGGTGGTGCACCGGCTGGACCAAGCCACCTCGGGCCTGCTGCTTTTTGCGCGCACGCTCCAAGCGCAGCGCGAGATCAGTGCCGACTTTGAGCAACGCCGCGCGCACAAGCAATACGAAGCCATCGTCTGGGGAGAGTTGAAGGGCGAAAGCGGTGAAATCGACCTGCCACTGGGCGCCGACTGGCCCAACCGCCCTCGCCAGCAGGTCGACCCCATTCACGGCCGCGCCAGCCTTACACGCTGGCGGCGCCTGCGCGCGCAAGACGGGCAAACACGCTTGCAGCTAGAGCCCGTCACGGGCCGCGCCCACCAGCTTCGCGTCCACCTGCTCGCCATCGGTCATGCCATCGTGGGAGATGCGCTCTACGACCTAGAGCGTCCAGCCGCACGGTTGATGCTGCACGCCACCCACTTGGAGCTCCCCGGGCTTTCCCTGAAAAGCCCCTGCCCCTTCTAGTCAACTTTCAGCACCCACGCTGCGCCCATCCAGAATCGATCTCTCCTATTGGAAGGCTTCGCCCATGACGCAACTCCCTCGCCGCGCCTTTGCGCAACAAGCGCTTGCTTTGGCCGCTTTGGCCACTGTGCCGGGCCTCAAGGCCCAAACGCCCGCCGCTGCCATGGCGCCCATTCCAGCGGCGCTGTTCACGCAAAACATTCCTCCGGTGCCGCAGTCCCTGGTGGACAAGATGGCGGCTTACACCGAGTTCCGCGGCCACGGCTTCTCGGACTGGCACCCGACCAAAGCGGAGATGCTGGTCAGCCACCGCGCCGCAGGCGCCAGCACCGGTCAATTGTTCCGGCTGGATGTCGCCATGGGCGAACTCAAGCCCGTGACGCAAGGCCCTGAGCCAGCAGGCGGCGGCAGCTACGAGCCCAAGGAAGGCCGCTACATCGTGTTCAGCCGCGCGACCGGCGGCAACGAAGTGACGCAGATCTACCGCCAAGGCTTTGACGGCAGCGCCGCCGTGCTGCTGACGCCGCCCGACGAGCGCCACGCGCTGAACGGCTGGCGCAAGCCCCAGGGCGAGATGGTCTACGGCAGCGTGCCCATTGACCGCACCGCGCAAGGCGGCACCCGTGCGCAGGTCATGACCACTTTTTGGGCCGTCAGCCCAGAAGCCAAAGACCCGGTGGCCGAGCGCCGCAAGATTGCGGTCCTGGAAGGCGGCGGCTGGTTTGGCGGCTCGATCAGCGAAGACGGCAAGCGCATGGCCCTGACGCGCTACATCAGCGTCAACGAGTCCCAACTGTTCATGATGGACTTGGAGGGCGACAACGCTGGCAAGCCGATGCAAATCCTGCCCAAGCCGGGCAGCACGGAGGCCAAGGCGGTTTACTTCGGCGGCGCCTTCAGCAAGGACGGCAACTGGATGTTCGTGGCCAGCGACCGCTTCGGCGAGTTCCGCGAGATCATGACCCTGGACCTCAAGACCCACGAACTCAAGCGCATCACCTCGCACATCCCCTGGGACATCAGCGGCGGCAGCACCAGCGCGGACGGCAAGACCATGGTCATTCAGGCCAATGTGGACGGCCGCGACGAGATCCGCTTCCTCGACGCCAAGACCTGGAAAGAACTGCCGACGCCGAAGCTGGCCGGCGGCTCGGTCGGTTCCAGCAGCTACCACCCCAAACTGCCTTTGATGGTCTACAGCGTCAACAGCGCCCAAGGCCCGAGCCAGATCCATGTGCTGAATGACAAAGGTCAGAGCTCGCAGTGGACCAAGGCCGCCGTGCCAGCAGGCATTGACACCAGCAAGTTCAGCGATCACGAAATCATTCGCTGGAAGAGCTTTGATGGCCTGCAAATCAGCGGCCTGATCAACCGCCCGCCCGCCAGCTTCAAGGGAAAGCGCCCGGTGCTGATCAGCATCCACGGCGGCCCAGAGGCGCAGGCCACCGTCGGCTTCCTGAGCCGCTGGCAGTACTACATCCAAGAGTTGGGCATCACGCTCATCCAGCCCAATGTGCGCGGCTCAACCGGCTTTGGCAAAACCTTTGTCACGCTGGACAACGGCTTCAAGCGCGAAGACTCGGTGAAAGACATCGGCGCGCTGCTCGACTGGATCAAGACCCAGCCCGACCTCGACGCCGATCGCGTCATCGTGGCGGGTGGCAGCTACGGCGGCTACATGAGCCTTGCGGTCGCCACGCACTACAGCGACCGCATTGCAGGGGCCATCGACATCGTCGGCATCTCGCACTTCGTGACTTTCTTGAACAGCACCGAGAGCTACCGCCGCGACCTGCGCCGTGTGGAATACGGCGACGAGCGCATTCCCGAGATGAAGGAGTTCCTGCACAAGATCTCGCCGCTGACCAATGCGAGCAAGATCAAAAAGCCACTCTTCGTCATTCAAGGCAAGAACGACCCCCGCGTGCCCTACACCGAGGCCGAGCAGATCGTGGCCAAAGTGCGCGAGCTGGGCACCCCCGTTTGGTACCTGCGTGGCGAGAACGAAGGCCACGGCTTTGCGCGCAAAGAAAACAGCGACTACATGAGCTGGGCCATGGTGCTCTTCATGAACGAAACCATCCTGAAGTAAGCCAAGCACCCCAGAAATCAAAAGGCCCCGCGAGCGGGGCCTTTTTTGTTTCAACCGATCAAATTGGCCAGCTTCAAAAGCGCCAGCAGCAGCATCCAAAGAACCACCGAGCGCCACACCAAGCGCACGATGGATTCCAGACTCGCTTGCGTCGGCGGATCGCCCGGCGTGGAGCCTGCAGCAGCGGTGGCATCGGGCGCGCTGCCCGCACTGAAGCTCTTGCTACGGTCTGGCGTAACGCCCGGCGCAGCAGCGCCGCCCAATTGCACGCCCACTGCGCCGGCGGCAGCGGCCAAGATGACACCCTCGTTCGGATGCATCCACAAGTTGGCATCGCGCCGCCAGCCGTTCACTGCTTCTTCGAAGTTGCCCACGATGGCGAACCCCGTGGCCGTGAGCCGACTGGGCACATGGTCCATCAGCGAGAAACACCGACGCGACAGCTCGCTCAGCCGCACATGGGTTGGCGCATCCAGGCTGCGGTTGCGAAAAGCCCAGTAGCGGCTCGCGAACTCGGCCATGCGGAACAACACCGCACCGGCTGGGCCGCCACCCAGGCTCGCGATCAAAACAAACCAGAAAAACACGCCAAACACATGGCGGTGGGCCGCCAGCAAGGAGTGCTCGATGACGTGACGCAGCAGCTCGTTGCGCGGCAACTCGCTGGCATCCAGGTGCTGCCAAGCAGCCAGCAAACGGCGCGCTTCGTCCTCATTGCCTTGGTCCAGTGCGGCGCGGATGTCGGTGAAGTAGTGGCTGAACTGACGAAAACCCAAGGTGAGGTAGAGCACCAGCACATCAAAGGCCAAGGCCAGGAGGAACGAGAAGTGGCGCAACACCAAGTCAATGGCGAGCACCACCAGCGCCGGCACCAGCACGCTCACAGCCCAAACCACCCAGGCATGCGACTGCTGGCCCGCATCAAAGTTCCGGCCGCACCAGCGTGACCAAGCGGCCACGGCTGCGTGCACCGCATTGCCGTGGGGAAGGGGTTTCAATTGCTCGCAAATGAGGGCGAGCAGAACCGCAAAGAAGCTCATGGCGAAATCATAGTCAGCGCCCTTGCGCGAGCTGAAAGTACAGGTTGCGCAACATCGCAGCTGTTGCGCCCCAGATGAAATATTCGCGCCCCTGCGCCTCCCAGGGCATCGACAAGAACTCGCGCTCCATGCCCAGCAGTTGCATGTGATGGCGGCGGTGATGCGCCGGGTCCATCAGGAAGGCCAGCGGCACCTCGAAGGCCTCGGCCACTTCGCCCGCCTCCAGTTGCAACGCGAAGTCCGGCCGAACCAAAGCCACACAGGGCGTGACCTGAAATGCCGTCACCGTGCTGTAAACCGGCAGCTGCCCCAGTGGCTCGATGAAGCGCTCGGCCAAGCCAATCTCTTCGCGCGCTTCACGGAGCGCTGCAGCCCAGGCATCGGCATCTCCAGCATCCACGGCACCGCCCGGGAAACTGATTTGCCCTGCGTGGTCGCGAAGCGCATCGGTACGGCGGGTGAGCAGCACCTGCAAGCCAGCTTCGCGCACGACCAGGGGCACCAAAACCGCCGCTTCGCGCGGCGATCGGCCAGGAAAGCGACTCCCATCACCGGGGCGCTCGGGTGGCGCAATGGGTACATCACGCCAGTGACGCCGAATCGCGTCGGCTTCGAGCCAAGCCGGTAAGAGCGCGGGCAAATGCGCGTCCGTGCCACTCACCGGCACGGTCTTGGGATCGAGGACAGGACGCACACCAGACACAGCGCGCAGCATAGGCGCCGTCCACCAGGGCGAGCGGTCCGCCAGAAACGAAAAAACCGCCCGAAGGCGGTTGTTTCTGAAGTCGAAGCGGCTCAGGCCAGCTTCTCCTTGATACGAGCGCTCTTGCCCGAGCGGCTGCGCAGGTAGTAGAGCTTCGCGCGGCGCACATCGCCACGACGCTTGACTTCGATGCTGGCGATCAAAGGGCTGTACAGCTGGAACGTACGTTCTACGCCTTCGCCGTTGGAGATCTTGCGCACGATGAAGCCGCTGTTCAGGCCACGGTTGCGCTGGGCAATCACCACGCCTTCAAAGGCTTGCACGCGCTTGCGGGTGCCTTCAACGACGTTGACGCTAACGATCACGGTGTCGCCAGGAGCGAAGGCCGGGATGGTCTTGTTCAAACGGGTGATTTCTTCTTGTTCGAGGGTTTGGATCAGGTCCATGGTTTCTCCAGGTGAAGCGCGATAAACACTCGCTGCTTCGTTGTGATCTTGCCGGCGTAGCCCGTTGCTGCCCGGTAGAGGATCGAAAAGCCCACGAGTATAAACTTTTTCAGCGCGCCCTCAAAGAGACGCTAGAAAACGTTCGTCATCGCGGCTGAGTTGGCCCTTGGCGCGGGCTCTCTCAATGAGGTCCGGCCGAAGCGACAGGGTTCGCCGCAGCGATTGCTCACGGCGCCAGCGTGCAATGTTGGCGTGATGGCCACTGAGCAACACGGCAGGCACTGAGTCAGCTTGCAGCTGCTCGGGGCGGCTGTAGTGGGGGCAATCCAGCAGCCCATCCTGAAAACTATCCTGCTGGTGCGAAGCGGCATCGCCCAGCACCCCAGGCTGCAAGCGGGTTACCGCGTCGATGAGCGCCAGCGCAGGCAACTCGCCGCCTGAAAGCACGAAATCGCCTAGGCTGATCTCCACATCAACGTGGCGATCGACGAAGCGCTGATCGATGCCTTCATAGCGCCCACAAACCAAGACGGCGCCATCGCCAGATGCCAGTTCAGCCACCAAGGCTTGGTCCAGCTGGCGCCCTGATGGACTGAAGTGAATCACGGGCGCTCGTGCCTCTCGCGCCGACTGCGCTGCCGCCAAGGCGCGCTCTAGAGGCTCCACCAGCATCACCATGCCAGGGCCTCCGCCGAACGGACGATCGTCCACACGGCGGTAGTTGTCTTCGGTGAAGTCGCGGGGGTTCCAGCAATGCACGGCCACCTGCCCTGAGGCAAAGGCGCGGCGCGTGATGCCGTGCTGCAGGTGCGGCTCGATCAGCTCCGGAAAAATCGTGAGCAGGTCGAATCGCACGTCATCACTCCGCGTCTTTCCAGTCGAGTTGCCAATCCACGCGAATGCGCTTGGCTGCCAAATCCACATCGCAACCGTACTGACTGACAAAGGGGATCAACAACTCCTGCGCCAAGGTCGGCGAATCCAGCCCCGGTGGCGCGATGCGCAGCACGCTGTGCGGGCCGGTGTCGATCAGGCCGATGACCTTGCCGAGCGGCTGATCCTGCAAGTTCAGGACCTCCAGGCCGATCAAGTCCAGCCAGTAGTACTCACCATCGGGAGTTTTCGGAAAGGCCGAGCGGGGCACATGCAGCAGAGCACCAATCAGCGCCTCGGCGCCATTGCGCTCCTCAACCCCTTCCACCTGCGCCACCAAGGTGCCTGCCTGCTCACGCAAGGCCAGCACCGCAAGACTGACAGGCAAGGGCCTTGGTCTTGGCGAATCGCTACTCAGCCACCACGTCTTGCTGGCGATGAGGGCTTGAGCGTCCAAAGAAAAAGGCTGGACTTTGATCCAGCCTTTGACTCCGAACGCCCCCGAAATACGACCGACTGCAACGGCGTCGGCCGGCATGGGGGTGCTCATGATTTACGCAGCAGGCGTAGCCTTCTTGGCAACGCCAACCAGACGGTCAACCACCGGGCTCATTTGAGCGCCGACGCCGGTCCAGTAGGCAACGCGGTCCAGCGACAGGCGCAGGGTCTCGGCTTTGCCCGAGGCCACTGGGTTGTAAAAGCCGATGCGCTCGATGAAACGGCCATCGCGACGCTCTTGCTTCGGGGCAACAACGATGTTGTAAAACGGGCGCTTCTTGGAGCCACCGCGGGAGAGTCGGATCACGACCATGTTCGATTCCTTCAATCTGAAATTGGTGCGTTCACAGCGTCCCGGGACACGTCAGGGGCTCAGAACGTGGATGCCAGCCGGATATGCTGACCAGATACTCAGGGTCTGTAGATACGCCAGCATCCCTGCCAGCCAGCCCTGAAAAGCCCGCGATTATAGACAGCACGCTACGACCTAAGCGTGATGACGTGCACAAACCATGAACCTACCCTCCTCCCGCCTTTGGCTGCGTGACAGCCGTGAACTTGACCTGCCCGCCATCACGGCGATTTACGAGCATGCCGTTTTGCATGGCACTGGAACCTTCGAACTGGATGTTCCAGACGAAGCCGAGATGGCCAAGCGCCGCGCCGAGGTCTTGGGGCGGGGCTTGCCTTACCTGGTCGCTGAGCGTGACGGCCAAGTTCTCGGCTACGCCTACGCCAATTACTTTCGCCCCCGCATGGCCTACCGGTTTTGTGTCGAAGACTCGGTCTACCTCGCTCCAGCCGCGCAAGGTGCTGGCATCGGCAAACTGCTCTTGGCGGAATTGGTGGCCCGTTGCGAAGCGGCTGGCGCACGGCAAATGGTGGCGGTGATTGGCGACAGTGCAAACCTCGGCTCCATCGGCTTGCATGCCGCACTGGGTTTTGAGCACACCGGACAGCTCAAGGCAGCCGGCTGGAAGTTCGA
>JBKCVH010000072.1:0-14664 GCA_046317675.1 Burkholderiales bacterium | reverse complement strand
TCATCGTCATGGCAATCAGGTGTGAAAAAACCGCCTGTTGGCGGTCGGTGAATCGGGTTTCGTGTCAAGCACGCGAGGCGGCATTTTCACCTATTGCCAAAACCGCATTTATTCAAGGGTGGTTCAGCGGCTGAATGGACCCCAGGCTGGCTCACGAACATCCACGTTTGAAACCAGCAAAGTGGCCTTGACCCGGCCATCCAAGGTGCTGGTCATGAGAACGTCACGCCCCTGCGAGCGGGTCGCGTAAACAAGCAGCCGCCCATTGGGCGCGAAGCTCGGACTTTCGTCGTCATTGGTTTCGCTGATGCCGCGCACCGCGTTGGTGCTCAAGTCAAGCACGTGCACACGGAAGGCTCCGTCAACGCGCGACACATAGGCCAGCAGCTTGCCATCGGGGCTCACAGTAGGGCTCACGTTGTAGTTGCCCTGGAAGGTGATGCGCTCTGCGCTGCCGCCATCAGCGGGCATGCGGTAGACCTGCGGACCGCCGCCGCGATCGCTCACAAAGTAAATGCGCTGCCCGTCGGGGCTGTAGCAGGGCTCGGTGTCAATGGCCAGGTTTTGGGTGAGCCGCTTGAGGCCGCCGCCGTCGCGACCGATGCTGAACAGCTGCGTTCCGCCGTCCCGGCTCAAAGAAAGCGCCAAACGTTGCCCATCGGGGGAAAAGGCTGGCGCGCTGTTGGTGCCGCGGAAATCAGCCAGCGCACGCCGTGCACCCGTGCCCACGTCCTGCACAAAGACCACGGCCTTGCCGGTGTGAAAGCTCACGTAGGCCAGGGAGCGCCCGTCGGGCGACCAGGCCGGTGAAATCAATGGTTCGGTGCTGTTCACCGCCACTTGACCACCTTCTCCGTCAGCATCGGCAATGCGCAGCGTGAAGTTGCGTCCAGCCTTGGTGATGTAAGCCAAACGGGTGGCGAAGACGCCGCGCTCACCGGTGAGCCTTTCAAATATGGAATCGGCGATACGGTGCGCAGCCAAGCGAAGGTCGTCAGGGGCAACCTGCTGGCTTTGGCCGCCTTGGTCTTTGCCTGACACCACGTCCCAGAGGCGGTGCCTGACGTCCCATCGGCCATCGGCCAAACGGGTCAGCGAGCCAGCGGCCAAGGCGTCCGCATTCTTGGCGCGCCAATCGGCGTAAGCCGGGCTGCTGAGTTCCGACATGGGCGCTGTACCTGCGTCGACCAGCTTGAACTGACCGCTGCGCTCCAAGTTGGCGCGCACGATGGCCCCGACGGGTTGCGGCGCAGAGGCTTCATCGCGGAAGCTTGCAATGGCAATCGGAACCTGGGTTGCGCCCACGCCGGAAATCTCGACGCGGAATTGCGCAAAAGCGGGAAAAGCAGCAGGCAAAGCCAAGCTGCTGGCAAGGAGAGAGCGGCGGTTCAACGTCATGCGCCCAGATTGTGCCGGCCGGCACAATGGCCTTTCAGAGGAGATACCGATGTCAACCATTTGCCGCTACCCGGTTCCAAAGGTGGCCGAGCTGCCCGAAGACCTGCGCATGCGCATTCTTGAAGTGCAGGAAAAGGCCGGCTTTGTGCCCAACGTCTTCCTGGCACTGGCGCGCCGCCCTGAGGAGCTGCGGGCGTTTCTGGCCTATCACGACGCCCTGCTGCTGCGGGAGGGCGGGCTCAGCAAGGCCGAGAAGGAAATGATCATCGTGGCCACCAGCGGGGCCAACCGGTGCCTTTACTGTGTGGTGGCGCATGGAGCCATCTTGCGCATCTATGCCAAGGCGCCGCGCCTGGCCGACCAACTCGCCACCAACCCCCTGAAGGCCGAAGTGACGCCCCGGCAAGCCGCCATGCTGGCCTTTGCCTTGAAGGTTTGCTCTGACGCGCAAGCTATCGCTGACGCCGACTACGCGCAACTCGCCCTGCATGGCTGGACCGACGAGGACGCCTGGGACATCGCCTCCATCACGGCGCTGTTTGGACTGAGCAACCGCATTGCCAACGCCATTTCCCTGATGCCGAACGAAGAGTTCTATGCGATGGGGCGGCTGCCAAAGGTGAAGCCTTGATGGCGCGCGCCTTTCGCTGGGGCTTGGTGTTGCTGGGCTTGTGGCTGCTCTCGCAAGCGCTGCGCGTGGCTTGGTTTTGGTACGGGCCGGTGGAGGCCCCCGTGCGCGATGGGATGCCACCCATCGCCTTGGCGGCATCCGCACCCGTCTCCGCCCTTGCCCAGAGCCAGGCGGCGTCGAAGGCCGGTCCGAACGAGCCTGCCCCGGCTAGCGCGGCCCGGCTCGAACCTTTGGCTCATGAAGAGGCGCGCTACTGCAAACGCGCTAAAGGCCTTGAAAGGCAAGTGGCCAACTGGACTCCTGAGACATTGCGCGGCAACGCCGCTGCCATTGCCCACCTGACCCGTGAGATCACGGGCTTGAACAGCGATCTGGACTCGCTACGAGAGCGCCATCTCGATCTTCTGTCAACTCGCCTCGCCCAAGCTGGGGGTCAGCGCCACGAAGCCCTTGGTTTGACTTTGCGCTTTTTTGGCCATGACGACCAGCGCAGCGATGCAGCGGCTGTGCAAATGGAGGCGCTGGCCGAGAGCTCTCAAGACCCCCTGGTGCTGAAGTTGGCGACCCTAACTTGCAAGCTGAAAGGCTGCGATTCCAGACTGACGGAGCGCTGGACCGCACTGGAACCGGACAACGCCTACGCTTGGCTGCGCAGCAAGGCGCCGCCTGATGTCAAGCTCCAGCGCGTCAGCCAAGCCAGCCGTTGGGACGACCACTGGCCAACCCTGCTCAAGCTGTTGAACCAAGCGGCTCCGCCCGATGCACAGAGCACCTCCGACGCCATGCTGACGATTGGCTTGATTGGCGTTGAAGCCGCGATGGTGTCCTCGGCGCTCCCCCGTGCCGTTTGTTCACCGAAGAGCACGGCCGAGCAGAAGGTCCGTTGCCTGGCCGCAGCCGAACGCCTGTGGCAATTGGGTGCCCCTCCGTCGATAGATCGCTTCATCGATGCCAAGCAGGCGTTCGCTTTGTCAGGCGGATCGACTGTGTGGGCGCAGCGTTTGGCGGAACAGCAGGCTTTCCTCAACTTCGACCAGCGCTTGTTCGCCAACGAAGCCGAGGTCAGCCTCTACCTGCTGGGCTGCGCGCCGGCACAGAACAACACCGCCCTCCTTGTGCAGCAGTTTCGGCATAGGCCGCGCCATGAAATCCTGCGTGAGGCGCTGCAGCGCAGTGGCCACAGCACAGCGGAATGGGCCGCTGCCTCGGCCTCAAGCCCGCTGCAGGCCACGCTTCGCTGATCCGCAAGCCTTCCCCTTGCGCAGACTGATTCCCCGCCAAAGGGTCGAAGCGGGTGCAGCGCGCTTCCTAGAATGAGGCCCTGCCCCTTCCCGGGGCTTTCGTCGTTTCTGAGCTTCGCTGCATGCTGCCCTTCATTGCCTCCGGCAAACGCCACCAAACCCCTCGCCCCTTTGGCAGCGCCGATGCGCTTTTGCTGGCGCACTTTGCGCAAAGCAGCGATCGCGTGGTGGCCATCGTGTGTGCCGAGCCGGGGGATGCACAGCGCCTGGAGGCAGAGCTCACGCTGTTTGCGCCAGAGCTTCGCGTGGCCTTGTTCCCCGATTGGGAAACCCTGCCCTGGGACCGCTTCAGCCCGCACCACGACTTGATCAGCGAGCGGCTCGCCACGCTGTGGAGGCTTCTGCAGGGGCAAGGCAAGCCGCGCGCGGGCCGCGACTTGGATGTGGTGCTGCTGCCGGCCACCACCGCCCTCACCCGCTTGGCGCCGCCATCGTTCTTGGCGGCAACGACCTTCCACTTCAAAAAGGGCCAGCAACTCGACGAAGCGAGCTTCCGAGCACAGTTGGTGCTGGCGGGCTACCAGAACGTGAGCCAGGTGGTGAGCCCGGGCGAGTACGCCGTGCGCGGCAGCCTCATCGACCTGTTCCCAATGGGCTCCTTGGTGCCCTACCGCGTGGACTTGTTCGGGGACGAGATCGACTCCATCCGCGTCTTCGACCCCGACAGCCAGCGCAGCCTCTACCCGGTGCCCGAGGTGCGGCTCTTGCCGGGGCGCGAGTTCCCCATGGCGGATGCAGCGCGCACGGCCTTCCGGGGCCGCTGGCGCGAGCAGCTGGATGGCGACCCGACCAAGGCCCGGCTTTACAAGGACATGGGCGAGGGCCTTGCGGGTGCGGGCATTGAGTACTACCTGCCGCTGTTCTTTGACGAAACAGCCACCTTCTTCGACTACCTCGGCCCCCAAGGCGGCGTGGCCTTGCTGGGCGACGTGGACGAGGCACTGCAACGCTTTTGGGTAGACACGCGGGAGCGCCAGCGCGTGCTGCAGGGTGACCCGGAGCGCCCCATCTTGCCGCCGGAGTCCATCTTCTTGCGGCCCGAGCAGTTGTTCGCTTGCGTGCAGCCTTTGGCCGTGCTGGCGGTGCGGGGCAAAGAAGCGGTGGACTACGCGCGGCCGCTGCCGGACGTCAGCATCGAACGCAACGCGCAAGAACCGCTGGCGCGCTTGGCGCTGCATTTGGAGACGACGCAAAACCGCGTGCTGCTGCTGGCCGAAAGCGAAGGCCGGCGCGAGAGCTTGCTCGACCTGCTGCGTGACCACAAGCTCGACGCGCCCTCGGTGAAGTCGCTGGCCGAGTTCGATGCTTCGACGGAGAAGTTCGCCCTGCTCGCGGCACCGCTGTCGCAAGGTTTCATCTGGATCGAGGGCGAGCGGCAACTGCAGCTCATCACCGAGACCGAGCTCTTCGCCGCCACGCCCTCGGTGCGCCGCCGGCGCCGGCAGGAGCAGGCCAGCAACGTTGAAGCGCTGATCAAAGACCTCAGCGAGCTGAAGGTCGGCGACCCCGTCGTGCACATCAGCCACGGCATTGGCCGCTACCAAGGCCTCAAGCACATGGACATCGGCCAAGGGCCGAGCGAGTTCCTGCACCTCACCTATGCCGACGAGGCCGTGCTCTATGTGCCCGTGGCGCAGCTGCACCTCATCCAGCGCTACACGGGGGTGAGCGCAGACGAAGCGCCGCTGCACCGCCTGGGCTCCGGCCAATGGGAGAAGGCCAAGCGCAAAGCCGCCGAGCAGGTGCGCGACACCGCAGCCGAACTGCTCAACCTTTCCGCCCGCCGCGCGGCGCGCGAGGGCTTTGCCTTCCGCTACAGCGCGCACGACTACGAGGCCTTTGCCGCCAGCTTTGGCTTTGAAGAAACGGTGGACCAGCGCGCCGCCATCCATGCCGTCATTCAAGACTTGATCAGCCCACGCCCCATGGACCGCCTGGTGTGCGGCGACGTGGGCTTTGGCAAAACCGAAGTGGCCCTGCGCGCCGCCTTTGTGGCGGTCATGGGCGGCAAGCAAGTGGCCTTGCTGGCGCCCACCACCTTGCTGGCAGAGCAGCACTACCAAAACATCAGCGACCGCTTCAGCCAATGGCCAGTGAAGGTGGCCGAGATGAGCCGCTTTCGCTCCGCCAAGGAAATCAAAGCGGCGCAAGAAGGCTTGGCCGACGGCACCATTGACATCGTCATCGGCACGCACAAGCTGCTCAGCCCCGACACCAAGTTTTCGCGCTTAGGCCTCGTCATCATTGACGAAGAGCACCGCTTTGGCGTGCGCCACAAAGAGGCCATGAAGGCCCTGCGCAGCGAGGTGGATGTACTCACCCTCACCGCCACGCCCATTCCGCGCACCTTGGGCATGGCCATGGAGGGATTGCGCGACCTCTCCGTGATTGCCACCGCCCCGCAACGCCGGCTGGCCATCAAAACCTTTGTGCGCAATGAGGGCAAAGGCACCATCCGCGAAGCCGTGCTGCGCGAACTCAATCGCGGCGGGCAGGTCTACTTCCTGCACAACGAGGTGGACACGATTCAGAACCGGCGCCAGGAGCTGGAAGCGCTCATTCCGGAAGCGCGCATCGCCGTGGCCCACGGCCAAATGCCGGAGCGCGAACTGGAACGCGTGATGCGCGACTTCGTGGCCCAGCGACACAACTTGCTGCTGTGCTCGACCATCATCGAGACCGGCATCGACGTGCCGACCGCCAACACCATCGTCATCTCGCGCGCCGACAAATTCGGCCTTGCGCAGCTGCACCAACTGCGCGGCCGCGTGGGCCGCAGCCACCACCAGGCTTATGCCTACCTGCTGGTGCCCGACACCGAAACCCTGACCAAGCAAGCCTCGCAGCGCCTGGAGGCCATCCAGGCCATGGAGGAACTCGGCAGCGGCTTCTACCTGGCCATGCACGACCTGGAAATTCGCGGCGCCGGCGAAGTGCTGGGCGAAAACCAAAGCGGCAACATGATGGAAGTGGGCTACCAGCTGTACCACGACATGCTGGCCGAAGCCGTGAGCGCCTTGCGCGCCGGCCGCGAACCCGACTTGGCCAACCCGCTGCCCAGCAACACGGAAATCAACCTGCACGCCCCAGCCCTGCTACCGAACGACTACTGCGGCGACGTGAACGTGCGGCTCAGCCTCTACAAGCGCTTGGCCAGCACCAGCAAGGCGGAGCAGATTGACGCGATGCTGGAAGAAACCGTGGACCGCTTCGGCACGTTGCCAAGCCAAGGCCAAGTGCTGTTCGACACACACCGCTTGCGCGTGCTCGCCCAGCCTTTTGGCGTGGCGCGCATTGATGCAGCGCCCGGCGTCATCAACATCCTCTTCAAGCCCAACCCACCCATTGAGGCGATTCGCGTCATTCAGCTGGTGCAGAAGAACCCCAGCATCAAGCTCGTGGGCAACGAGAAGCTGCGAATTGACAAAAGCCTCAAGGACCCGGCCGACCGCGCTCAGTGCGTGCGCGAGGTTCTCAAGCTGATCGGGCCGCCATAAAAGGCCTGAGAGCGCTCGCATATCACTCCAGCGCGTCGGGTTAAACACGCGGCACACGAATCCTGCCGACAATGCGAAGTCGCAACACTCTGTAACAGGCCCCAAGCTTCGATGGCTCGGGCGGTCTGCAGAGCTTGCTCACCCCCATTGCCACCGAGATTCTGAGCGCATGAAGTACCTGATCGCTGCCTTGCTTGCCCTTGCCTCAAGCTTTGCGCAGGCGCAAGTCAAACCCCTCGTCATCGCAAACGACGCGTGGCGGCAGTCTGCGCTGCAAGAGCTCGCGCCTTTGCTTCGCATCTGCCTGCCCAGGGCCGACCAAACCGCACCGGCGCGTTTGCCCTTGGCCAAAGGGCAAACCGCCGACATCAACGGCACCATCGTGCTGCAGGAGCCCGCCGTATTGGGTCAGGGCTACTGGTACCGACTGGGCTGGCGCGCCAGCGATGGCACGGTGTTCATCGTGGCCGCTCGGAGCCCGGATGGGCAACGCTTGGTTTATGGGCCCGTGGCCGGTGACTGGGCCTGCTTGCCCGCAGAGGTTCGAAGGCAACTGGGCGGCCGCTGATGCCGCTGGTGCTGAGACCGCTTGGCGCCGATGACGCCCCGGCTTACCGAAGCCTTCGGTTGCGCGCCCTGAGCGAGCATCCCGAGGCGTTCTTGGCCAGCGCGGAAGAAGAGAGTTTGCTCACCCTGGCGGCTTGGCAAGATCGCCTGCAAGCCACTGCAGCCAAAACCAGCCTTGGGGCGTTTCAAGACGAAGAGCTGCTCGCCATGGGCACCTTGGTACGGGGCGGCAGGGCCAAGATTGCCCATGTGGCCGACATCTTTGCCGTCTACGTCGCACCCTCAGCACGCCGGGAAGGGCTGGGCCGGAGCTTGGTGTCGGCGCTGGTCGAGCAAGCCCGCCAGTGGCATGGCTTGCGCAAAATCAAGCTCACCGTCAATGCAGAAAACGCCCAGGCGCTGCGCCTTTACGAGTCACTGGGCTTTGTCGTCTATGGTCGCGAACCTGAGGCCATGTCTGTCAATGGCCGCCTTTACGACGAACTGTTGCTGCAGCTCTCCGTTTGATGAGCTTTCTGACTGAATCCGAACACAAGCCACACCTTCAGCCGAAGCGCAAGGGCCCGCGTCCAGCCGTTGCGTTCTGGGCGAGCGTGGCACTCGCGCTCGCGGGGTGCAGCGCTGCAAGAGGCCCGAGCGAGGCGCTGCTGTTGATGCCCGCGTCGAACGCGCCGTCGGCACCAGCCTTGCGCCAATTGGTAGAAGCGGTGCGCCCCTGCGTCAGCGCCGAGGGTGGCCCCATGCTCCCCGACCTGCCCAGCGCCACCGGCCAAAATGTAAAAGTGCGACTGGACGCGCTTTTGGCTGAGCCCGGCATGCATTCCCATGGGTATTGGCATTGGCTGGGCCAGCGTGCCAGTGATGGTGCGGTGTTCATCGTGTCAGCAGGCGGAATCAACGGCAAACGGCATGTGTTCGGCCCTGTTCAAACCACTTGGAGCTGTGTGCGCACCACGGCTTTGCCGCACCCTGTTCCTGAAACTCAAGCCCAATGAACGCCTTCGACTCCAAAGCACTTGCGCCGGACCTCTACCTGCGCGGACCGACGCCGCAGCTGGCCAACTTCCGCTTCGCCGCCTTCGACATGGACTCCACGCTGATTGCCATCGAGTGCATCGATGAAATCGCGGCACTGGCGGGCAAGGGCGAAGAGGTAGCCGCCATCACCGAGGCGGCCATGCGCGGTGAGATCACCGACTTTCGGGAGTCTTTGACGCGCCGCTTGGGCCTGCTCGCCGGCCAACCGGAGGCCCTGCTCGCCCGAGTGCTGGCCGAGCGCCTTCGCTTCAACCCCGGCGCTCGCGAGCTGTGCGCGGCGCTGAAGGCGGCTGGCATCAAGCTTGGCTTGGTCTCTGGCGGCTTCACCTTCTTCACGCAGTACGTGGCCCAAGAGCTGGGCATGGACTTTGTGCGCGCCAACGCGCTCGAAGTGGTGGACGGCAAGCTCACCGGCAGGGTGTTGATGCAAAGCTGGGGCGATGTGGTCGATGCCGAAGAAAAGCGCCGCTTCCTGCTGCAGCACTGCGAACAACTCGGCTGCAGCCCCAGCCAAGCCATTGCCGTGGGCGATGGCGCCAATGACCTGCTGATGATGCAGGCCGCCGGCCTTTCAGTGGCCTATTGCGCCAAACCCAAGGTGCGCGAGCAGGCCACGGTGGCCATCAACAGCGGCGGCCTGGATCAATTGCTCACGGTGTTCGGCTAGGGCCTAGGCCCGAGTCGCAGTTCTCGCCCACCAGCCCGCACTTCGTCGCCAATTGCTTGGGTGGCACCTGGCCCTTGCCTAGGATTCGCCCCATGTCACCCCGCCCCACCGTCAACCCGACCAGCAAACCGCGCCGCCTTTGGCTCGCTTATGGGCTGCTGAGCCTGCTGGCCTGGCTGCTGTACGCCGTGGCCGGCACCGACTGGCAGCGCGGCACTCGCAGCTTTTGGGAGGGGCTCTACGAGGCGACTTGGAGCCTTGGCCCCGGCCTCATGCTGGGCCCGCTGGTGTTCCCCTGGACGCGCTGGCTGCAAGAGCGCCACACCATGTTGTGGGCACGCTTGGCTTGGCACCTTCTCGGTGCCGGGGTGTTCGTGGTGCTGTGGCAAGGCCTGGATTTCTTTGTGGCGTGGCTTTTTTTCGGCTTGCCGCATGCGCAGGCTGTGTTTGAGCAAGGCGTGGTGTGGCGCGCCGCCTGGGGGGTGGTGATTTACGGTGGCTTGGTGTTTGGTTTTGGCAGCGCCCTCATGGGCCATCGAGCCAACCAGCAAGCACTGCGCGCCGCGCAGGCCGAAGCGGCCTTGGTGCGGGCCGAGTTGGCCGCCGTGCAGGGCAAGCTCAACCCGCACTTCTTGTTCAACACCCTCAACTCGCTCTTGATGCTCACGCGGTGCGACCCCGCCCGTGCCGAGACCGCCTTGCTGGGCTTCTCGCGCCTCATGCGCTACGTGCTGGACAGCACCCGCCAAAGCGGTGGGCGCGTGCCCCTGAGGGACGAGCTCGCCTTTGTGCGCGATTACCTGCAACTGGAGCAACTGCGCTTGGGCGACCGGCTCAAAGTGGTCTGGCAAATTGACCCCAGCGCCGAGGACGAAGACGTGCCCCCGCTCACCTTGCAGCCCCTGGTGGAGAACGCCGTGGCCCACGGCATTGCGCCACAACTGGATGGCGGCGAGATCAGCATCACCGCCCGGCTCAATGCCGAAGGCCTGCACCTGCATGTGCGCGACAACGGCGCTGGTTGCATCTGGCCGCCGCCAGCCGGCGCACGCCAAGGCATAGGACTGTCGGCGCTTCAACGCCGCTTTGAATTGGACTTTGACGGGAAGGCCCAGTTCAAGGTCAGCACCCAACCCGGCCACGGCTTTGCCGTTGACCTGCTCATTCCCTGACCCATCGCCCAACTCACTGCCATGCGAACTCTGATTGCCGAAGACGAACCCCTGGCCCGTGAAGGCCTGATGGACTGGGTGCGCCAAATGCCCGAGCTGCAACTGGTGGGCAGCGCCAGCAATGGCGTGGAGGCCCTGCAGTCCATTCGCAGCCTGCAACCCCAATTGGTGCTGATGGACATCCAAATGCCAGGGCTCACCGGCCTGCAGGTGCTGCAAGCCCTCAACCAAGAACGCGGCACCAGCGCCCTGCCCGCCGTCATCTTCACCACCGCCTACGACGAACACGCGCTCACCGCCTTTGAGCTGCACGCCGTGGACTACCTGCTCAAGCCCTTCGAGCGCGAGCGCTTTGAAGAAGCCGTGCGGCACGTGCTGGCCCAGCAAGACAGCGGCAGCTCCAGCCTAGAGGCCCTGGAAGCCGCCACCCAAGCCAGCGCGGCGCCCGAGCCCACCGGCCCGCTGCAACGGCTTTTGGTGCGCGACATGGGCAAGATCATTCCGCTGCACGTGGAGCACATCGAACACCTGCGCTCCGACACCAAAGACACCGCCATCGTGGCCAAAGGCAAAACCTATTTGGTGCGCCTGCCCATCACCCACTTTGGCCAGCGGCTGGACCCCCAGCGCTTTTTGAAAGTCAACCGCAGCTGCATCGTCAACCTGGACTTCGTCGACTCCATGACCCCCGACGACAGCTCGCAGTTCGTGGTGCTGCTGCGAGACGGTAGCCGCTTTACCGCCAGCCGCGATGTATCCAAAGAGTTAAGGAGTCAATCGCTATGAACAGCATCATGAACAAGCGGCACTTTCTGCTGGCGGCTTTGCTGGTGGCGCTCGGCGCCCAGGCCAACCCAGAGCCCGTGGGCAAAACCTACACCCCCGGCCCTTTTGACAGCCTCTCCTTCGGCGGCTCGGCCATCGTGCAGTTCCAACAGGGCGACCGCGACGAGCTGTTCATCGAGGGTGACGAGAGCGTGCAGAAGTCGGTCACCGTGGAGCTGCGCGGCACCGAGCTGGTCATGCGCTCAGAGGGCAATTGGAAGTTCTGGACGAACAAGCAGCGCATCAAGATGCGCATCGTCATGCGCGATCTCAAAGAACTGCGCGTCTCGGGCGTGGCCGACTTCATCGCCAACGAGCCGGTGTCAGCCAAAAGCCTTCGCGTCAGCATTTCGGGCGCCGGCGTGGCCCGCTTCGAGCGCCTCAAGGCCGAGGAGCTGCGCTTCTCCGTCTCCGGCTCCGGCGACGGCTACTTCACCGGCAGCGTGGACGAGCTCGGCATCAGCATCAGCGGCCGTGGTGACTTCTATGGCGAGCACTTCGCCGCGCGCAACGCCAAGGTGTCGATCAGCGGGCTGGGCAAAGCGCGCGTTTGGGCCACCGGCGAGTTGAACGCCGGGGTTTCCGGAATTGGCACGGTGGACTACTGGGGCGCACCCAACCTGCAAAAGCGCTCGTCGGGCATTGGCAAGTTCAACGACAAGGGTGCCAAGGCGGTGTCGCATTAAGGGGTGAGGGTCACCGCGGCTTCGATGAACGACCCGTCGGTGGACTGGAAGTGGATGCCGAAGTCGGCATAGGTAAAGGCTCAGAGTCAGCGCCTTTCAGGTGCTGCCGTCTCAAAGCGAAACCACACGCTTGGCTCGTTGTCCACCACCCGCTCCTCGCGCGTCAGGCCCTGCAGCGGCAAGCGCGCCAAGGTTTTGGGCCAAAACTGCCCAGCCAACTGGTTTTGGGCCAGGTAGTAGACCTCCCAAGCGCCGGGCAGGCGCTGCAGCAACTGCGCAAAAGCCTGCTGCGCCAAGCCCCGGCCCCGAAAGCGCCGCACCAGGAAAAAGTAGCCCAGGTTGTAGCGGCTGCTTGCCGGCTCTAGAACTTCCCCGTCCACCACGGCAAAGCCGGCCAGCTCGCCGTCCACACGCAGCAAAAACGGCTGCGTGTTGGACTCCGCCCAGTAGACCGCCTTTGGCCGCAACTGGTAGAGGCCGTGTTCGGCCAACGAAACCGGGTACCAAGCGCTGAGCTCGTGGTTGAAGAACTGCATCAGGTTTTCGATGCAGCTCAGCGCCTCCGATGTACGGGCCGGGTCGAGTTCAATGGTCATGGCGTCGGGTCCTGATGGCGGCAAGCAGTGACCATAGCGCCCGCCGTGCGCCGCCCATGACGTACACGGCAAGGTCTACCCGCCCTCAAGGGCCTGCTCGGTGACCAAGCTTCATCCCAACAGCTAGATCACATTGCTGCCTTGGATACCCGCACCCGCCTTGTCATACCAAGCACCGTACTTGTCACCAAGCCAGATGTGCAGTCGGAACAAATAGGCATTCGACAAAAGAATAAGTCCCCCCACCAATGCCGGCTCGCTGAGCAACCCAAGCGCACAAAACATAAAACCAAACAAGTGCGAAATGAGCTCCACGTTCACTGCCGATTTACGCGTGGGGGTCATACTGAAAAAATTGAGCACAAAAAGCCACTTTAGACTTGCAGGCAACTGTTGATAGCTATCCGATTTTTTATCCATTTCAAATTTCTCCTGGGTCAAGGTTGTGACATCCACTTCAAGCACCGATGCCAAACACTTCAGAGACCCCAAACTAGGACTATGTCCGCTCTCAATTCGCTGAATGGTCCGAGCGCTGAGCCCGGACATCTGAGCGAGTTGCTCTTGAGACAAGAGGCGGCTGAGGCGAATTTGCTTGAGGATCATGAAGTTGCTCAACAGTTAGTGCACCCAGATCATGCAATTTGCATGGCAGTGACGGTTACGAAAGCCGCACGACGCCGACCCGACAAAGACCTGACGGGAGGTCGACAGGCGATTGCTGGCAATGCTGGATTACCCCTGCATCAAGGCGACCCTAAAGGCCCAGAACGCAGCGAATTGACCGGCGTCACTGCGGGCTACCTGTACTTCGCCGCAGTAATGAACTCGCTGAAGGTCTCGCACCAAACAATTACCGCCGAGTACTTTGCCGGATCAATGCCTGCAGGAACCGAAACAACGAAGTTATCGAATGTCTTTACATCACCGACTCGGATCATGGTCGACTTCAGGCGCTTGAAGTCTGACTCTGTTTCAACAAACTCGGGTGACAAATAAAGTTTGTAGTCTGGCCCCGGGGATAGCTTCCCAAGTAAGGAAATCGCGTTGGAGCCAATTGAAACCGTTCCTTCTCCCCAGTGAAGGGCATCGCTATCCTTCAGGTCGCGCTTGAATTCTGCGGTGAACTGCACCTGCGAGCTGGCGCCCTTGACCTCTTCCGCAGTGGGGGCCTTTGGGGCGATGAGGATCGGTAGCGCGTAGATTCCTGCTGCAAAACCCACGCCAGCTACTAGAAGGTGGGTAACTGCAAGAGTTAGGACTGATTTCTTATTCAATTCGTACCCCGCTATAGCAGTTCGAATGTGGCGCCTGAGGAAGGTCTGCAAACCCCGTTTTCGCCGCTCGATGAGCAAGTCGTTTGGGTTTGCTTGCGGTAGGCAAAAGCAGCAAAAGCGAATGAATCAACGCTTCGGCTGCCGCGCCCAATACCGGAACTCATCTTCGTGTACCTCCATGTCGAGCTCCTGCACCCGCAGCGCCATGCGCTCTTGCGCGTCGCGCACGGCTTGGTTGTAGATGCTGGGGCCGATCTCGGCCAAGAAGAAGCCCAGCAGGCCACTGGCGGCGACGTTACCGATGGGCTCGTCCATGTGAGCCTCAAAGTAGCGCATCAAGGAGGCAACTGCCGCCGCCTTGCTTTCTTTGTCGAGTTCGATGGCCATCAGCAGAGCGGCCCGGGGGCGATGAGCACGCCGTCTTCGTCGGCGTAGAGCCATTCGCCGGGGCGGATGGGCGTGCCGTCGAGGAGCAAGGCCACGTTGAACAGGCCCTGGCCTTGGCGGTCCGTCGGCATGGGCACATGGCCGAGGGCCAGGATGCCGACATGGGTTTGGCGCAGTTCGGCCAGATCTCGCACGGCGCCGTGAATGAGCAGGCCGGCCCAGCCATTGGCCTCGGCGGCGGCGGCGAGCTTGCCGCCTAGCAAAGAGCGGCGCAGGCTGGCGCCGCCATCCACGACCAGCACGCGGGCATCGCCGGGCGACTCAACCGCTTCTTTGATGCGCGAGTTGTCTTCAAAGCAGCGCACAGTGGCAATGGGCCCGCAGAAGCGCGCGGTGTAGCCATAAGAGCGCCAGCGGCTGCCGGGCAGGACGCGAAGTGCGGCGGCGTCGCTCGCCTTGTGCGCATCGCACAGGTCACAGGTCGAAAAGTCGGGTAGGGGAATCATGGGGAGTCCTTCCGGTTCTTGGGCCAGCGCCACGGTGGGCTTCAAAACACAGCGCCTTCAAGCCCTGGCGGCAGGGTTTTGGAGTCAGCGCAATGTCAGTGCCATGGGGCAAGATC
>JBKCVH010000071.1:0-37348 GCA_046317675.1 Burkholderiales bacterium | reverse complement strand
GCGTCGGACTTGTTGCGCTGGGTGCCGGTCGAGACAGCGGAGATCCATCGAGCGCAGGCAAAGCGGCCGGCAGAGCCCGCGGAGCCCGAAACAACGCCTGACCTTGGCTCGCCCGAGAAGGTCAAGGCATTTCTCAAGGCCATCAAGGACCGGCGCGAGCCGCTGCACACCGCGCCGCCGCTGTGGGGCAGCGAGGCGGAACTGACCGCCTGCGGCCAATCCGTGCGGCTGTTCAAAAGCCTTCGCGTCACGCCCGGGCCGTCGTCACAGCCCCCGGAGTGGACGCTGACGCATGAGCTCCGCAAGACCGCCAAGACCCAGGACGACGGCACCAGCCTGTGGTCAACCCCGGCCCTGCGCGTGCGCCTCGGCCGGGGCAGCGTGACCGCACTTGAGGCCAGCAACGCGCTCTTCATGAACGGAGAAGCGCTGCGCTGCGACCACCCGTTGCTGCTGGCCGCCGCCGTGCAGGCCGAAGCCGGCGCCACGGTTTGGGTTTACCTTCACGAGAAGCGCGAGGCCTTGCTGCCCTGGTTGTGGCAGCAAGCATGGATCGCCATCGTCATCGGCTTGCTGGCTTTGAGCCTCTGGCTGTGGCGCGCGGCGGTGCGCTTCGGGCCGCTGCAGCCGAGCGCCCCTCGCCTGCGGCGCTCGGTGGCCGAGCAGGTGCACGGCCTGGCTGCCTACCTGCAGCGCGGCAGCCCCGAGGCGCTGCTGGCAGCCCAGCAGCGCGCCCTCAACGACTTGGCAACACGCCGCCTGCACGGCTTCGCGCGCCTCGCCATGGGCGAGCGCGCGCAGGCCATCGCTGCGGCCACCGATCTGCCGGCGCACGACCTTGCGGTCGCGCTCACCGAGCACTACTGCACCCGCGCGCGCTTGCCCGGCCAGCTGCTGCTGCTTGAAACCGCGCGCCGCCGTCTCCAACGAACCCTTCGCAAGGACCCCGCACCATGATCTCGCCCGAGCAACTTCAACTCGCCACTCAGTGGCTCCAACGCCTGCGCCGCGAGGTGGGCAAGGCCGTGGTGGGCCAGCAGCAGGCGGTGGAGCAGATGCTGGTGGCGGTGCTGGCCTCCGGCCATGTGTTGGTTGAGGGTGTGCCGGGCCTGGGCAAGACCTTGCTGGCACGCGCGCTCAGCCAGGCGCTGCGCCTGCAGTACGCGCGCGTGCAGTTCACGCCCGACTTGATGCCGGCCGACGTGATCGGCCATAGCGTGCTGGACGACACCGGCAGCGGCCTCGGCCGCCTGCGCGTGCGCAAGGGCCCGGTATTCACCAACCTGCTGTTGGCCGACGAAATCAACCGCGCGCCGGCCAAGACCCAGAGCGCACTCTTGGAGGTCATGCAGGAGTACCAAGCCACGCTGGAAGGCGAGACCCTGCCCCTGCCCTTGCCCTTCATGGTGATGGCGACCCAGAACCCGATCGACACCGAGGGCACCTACCCCTTGCCCGAGGCGCAACTCGACCGCTTCCTGCTCAAGATTCGCATCCAATACCCCACTCACGACGAAGAGGCGGCCATCGTGCAGCTCGCCACCAGCGGCCGTGTCGGCCACGAGTTGCCGCTGGACGCCGTGCAGCCGGTGCTCGACGAGGTGCAGGTGCAAGAGCTG
Source organism: Burkholderiales bacterium (assembly GCA_046317675.1). GTDB lineage: Bacteria > Pseudomonadota > Gammaproteobacteria > Burkholderiales > Burkholderiaceae_C > Inhella. The sequence goes on along the minus strand of JBKCVH010000071.1, from coordinate 35,729 downwards.
CAGCGCCTGTGCGGGCAAGTGCACGCCGATGCCAAGGTGATCGACTACGCCGTGCGGGTCGCGCGTGCGACACGGAATTGGCCGGGGCTTGACGCAGGCGCCGGGCCGCGCGGCAGCCTGGCCCTGCTGCGCGCTGCGCGCGCCATGGCGCTGCTCGATGGGCGCGACTTCGTCACGCCCGACGACGTGGCCGCCCAGGCGCTCGCAGTGTTGCGCCATCGGGTCATGCTCTCGCCCGACGCGCAGATTGAAGGCCGCGACCTGGACGAGTTGCTGCAGGCCTTGCTGGCCAGCGTGGAGGCCCCCAGGCTTTGAAGCGCGTGGTTTTACCCACACGCGCCAGCGTTGCGGGGTTGGCACTGCTGGCGCCGGTCACGGCGGGCTTGCTGGTGATGGGCGCCCCCCTCGCGGTGGTGGTCAAGGGCATCGGCGGCCTGCTGCTGGCGCTGCTGCTGCTGGCCGGCTTCGACCTGTGGCGCAGTCTGCGCCTGTGGGCGGCTGGCGGCCTGCGCGTGGAGCGGCGGCTTCCAGCAGCCTTTGCCATCGGGGTGGCGACGCCGCTGCAACTGGATCTTGTTAACCCGGGGCTACTCGATTGGCGCGTCGCGGTTTTCGACGACCTCGACCCCGTGTTTGACTTCGAGGGACTGCCCCGCAGCCTGCGCGTGGCGGCGCAAAGCCGCAGCAGCCTGCAGTTCCAGGCCACGGCGCGTCAGCGCGGTGTGGTGAGCGTGGGCCTGACCCAAGTGCTGTGGCGCAGCCGCGCCGGCCTCTTCGAATTGCGTGAGCGCCTGGGCGAGGAGCAGCGCTTGCGCGTCTACCCCAACTTCTCGGCGCTGGCGCGCTATGCCTGGCTCAGTGGCGACCGCCGCTTGCAGCAGATCGGCATCAAGAACTTCGTGCAGCGCGGCCAGGGCACCGACTTCCGCCAGCTCGCCGAATACCGCCGCGGCGACCCCCTGCGCCATTTGGATGTGAAGGCCTCGCTGCGCCAACGCAAACCCGTCGTGCGCGAGTACCAAGACGAGCGCGACCAATGTGTGATGTTCCTGCTCGACTGCGGCCGACGCATGCGCGCCGACGAACAAGGCGTGCGCCGCGGCGAGAACAGCCACTTTGACGACGCGCTGGACGCGCTGATGCTGCTCAGCTACGTCGCGCTGACGGAAGGCGACGAGGTCGGCGCCCTGACCTTCGGTGCCGCGCCCGGCGAAGACCGCCGCTTCGCACCGCGCAAGGGACAGACCACGCTCAACGCCCTCATGAACCACTTGCACGATCTGCAGCCCAGCAACCAGCACTCCGACTACCTGGCCGCTGCGGAGGCCCTTTCGCGCGGCCTAACGCGGCGCTCCCTGGTGATCGTGCTGACCAACTTCCGGGACGAAGACGCGCCCGAGTTGCAACCCGCGCTGCAACTGCTGCGACGCCGCCACTTGGTGCTGCTGGCCAGCCTGCGCGAGACGGCGCTGGCGCGCATTGCCGACCAGGCGATCGACACGCCCGAAGACGCCACGGCAGTGGCCAGCGCGCACCTGCTGGCGCAGGCCCGTCACGACGCCTTCAAACGCGTGGTGGGCCGAGACCGCCTGTCGGTCGACGTCGAACCCCGCCAACTGGCCGCCACCCTGGTGAACCGCTACCACCAGGTCAAGCGCGCCGGATTGCTCTGATTTTTTACCCCAGTCCAAGGAGGACACGATGACCGAACCCGCCCTCAACCCCTACGCCGCACCGCAAGCCCGTGTGGACGACGTGCACGCCTTTGAAGGCGTGGGCGAGCTGAAACTGTTCTCGGCCCAAGGCCGTATCGGGCGTTTGCGCTTGCTGGCCTACAACGTCGGAGCGACCTTGGTGTTCTACGCCGTGATCGGCGTCGTTTCCTTGCTCGCCGCCACCCTGGGCGGGGCGGCAGGGCTGTTGATGATTCCTCCCTTCGCGGCATTCATCTGGTTCAGCGTGGTGTCCTGCATCAAGCGCTGCCATGACGCTGACTGCAGCGGCTGGTGGGCCCTGACCTTTTTCATCCCATTCGTCGGCCTGATCTGGCTCATCAAGGCCGGCACCCCAAGCGCGAACCGCTTCGGCGCGCCGCCACCGGCCAACACCCTGGGGGTGAAGGTGCTGGGCTGGATGCTTCCGGTCTTCTTCGTCGTGGGCATCCTGGCCGCCGTCTCCATCCCGGCCTACAAGGACTACACCGACAGGGCACGCGCTGCGCAAAACGTCGGCCGGTGATCGCCGAGTGTTCGCAGATTGATCCTTGGAGCGGCCGCAAGAGTCGATTCGGCAACAGGTTCGGGCCCCAGACCCTGGGGCAGAGCGCCTCGACCCTGCAAGAACAAGGGATTCGCCTGCAGATCAACCTCAAGTGGCGAGGCTGGCGCTTTGGCCAGTCAAGCGCCCTCAAGGAACGAGTGGGTAATTCCACTTGAGCGCATGGTGCGCTTGGCGGCAAGAATCAAGATTTGGTCACCGAGTTCCGGCTCGGGGCATCTGGGCACCTCGTCCGCCAATCGGATGCTGCGCTTTAATTGAGGCCACGCGGTTTGGCGTGCCACTCCACCCGCTCACTATTGGCACCGCATTGAGCGGTGACGGGCCGAGTCGATTGACTCTCATTTCTGTCCTTGGAGGTCTTGTGCGTTCTGTTGTCGTCAGTTTGGTCGGTTTGTTGTGCTGGCTACCAGGGATTACTGCGGCGCAAGTCAACAAGTGTGTTGACGCTGCGGGCAGCGTGACTTACCTGGCAACGCCTTGCCCTGAGAAGAGCAAGAGCAACGTCGTCCAGTTGAGCGATACCAAGTTCGGGGCCGACAGCCAACTCGAAGCCAAGAAGCTGCGTGACCAGCAGCAGGCAAGTGAGAGCCTCAACAGGCCGAGGAATGCCCCACCAGCTTCCGACTACAGAGCTGCGTTCAACCAAGGTCAGCCGCTAGGCAAGAGCGACCAGCATTACATCGACCAATGCAAGGCGCAGCGTGGCACCCGGTGCGACCAACCCTGGGCCATCGCGCAACAACGCCGGCTCGATACGCCGATCACGGAGAAAGATCGGCATGGCGCCATTAACGAGCGTCGCTTTCGAGAAAGCATGAAGGGGCGCTAAGCCCTTGCGAAGAACGCCTTGTGGGACCCGCCTTGCCAACGCCCTAGCCCACTCACTCACTCCTGACCCACCCGCCCCGCCAACTTCGCTCGCATCGCCAAAAACTCCGCCCGCGCATCTCGCTTCGGGCCGCCTTCATCCAGGCGCATCTCGGCCACAAAGCGGCTGGCCTTCGAGGCCACCATTTCACGCCCGCGCTTGCGGCGGCGCAGCCAGCTCACCGCCAAACTGCGGCGGGCGCGGGTGATGCCGACGTACATGAGGCGGCGTTCTTCGGCGAGGCGTTCTGGGGTGACGGGTTCGTCGTCGGTGGCGAAGGGCAGCAAGCCCTCATTGATGCCCACCAGCACCACGTGCGGCCACTCCAGGCCCTTGGCGGCATGCAGGGTGGAGAGCACGAGCTGGTCGGTCTCTTCGCCGCGCTCCATGAGGCTGACGATGACGTTGATGGTTTGCGCCACGTCGAGCAAGGTGCTGAGCTCGCGGTCGGTGCCTTCGCCGCCGCAGCGCTTGGCCATCCAGTCGACAAAGTCGAGCACATTGCCCCAGCGGTTGGCCGCCGCTTTCTCGCTGTCTTCACCCGACTGCAGGTGGGCTTCGTAGCCGATCTCTTGCAGCCAGTTCATGCACAGGTTGTGCGCCGCTTTTTGGCCGCTGGCGGCGGCGGCGCGGTCTTTGAGCTCGTGCACATAGCGGCCGAATTCGTGCAGGCCGTCGAGCTGGCGTTTGCTCAGGCTGTGCTCCAGCGCCGGGCTGAAGAGGGCGGCGAACAGGCTGAGTTTGTGGCTGCCGGCAAAGCCGCCGAGCGCCGCGAGCGTGGTGTGGCCAATGCCGCGCTTGGGGGTGGCGACCGCACGTAGAAAAGCAGGGTCGTCGTCTTCGTTCACCAAAAGGCGCAGCCAGGCGCAGAGGTCTTTGATCTCGGCGCGGTCGAAGAAGCTCTGGCCGCCGCTGACCTTGTACGGAATCTGCGCGCGGCGCAGGGCTTGCTCAAACACCTTGGCCTGGTGGTTGGCGCGGTAGAGGATGGCGCAATCGCTCCACTTGCCGTTGGCGCCGTCCATTTCCTTCTTGGTTTTGAGGCGCTGCACCGCGCGCTCGGCTTCGTGCTGCTCGTCGTCGCACTCCAGCAGTTGCACCGCCTCGCCTTCACCGAGGTCGCTCCAAAGCTTCTTTTCAAAGATCTTCGGGTTGGCGGCAATGACGTGGTTGGCGGCGCGCAGGATGGCGCTGGTGGAGCGGTAGTTCTGCTCCAGCGCCACCACTTGCAGGTCGGGGTAGTCGGTTTGCAGGCTTTGCAGGTTCTCCAGCGTGGCGCCGCGCCAGCCGTAAATGCTTTGGTCGTCGTCTCCCACGGCCGTGAACAGACCCCTGGGGCCAACCAGCGCCTTCAAGAGCGCGTACTGCACGGCATTGGTGTCTTGCACCTCGTCGATCAGCACGTGCTCGAAGCGCTTTTGCCAGCGCTCGGCCACGTCGGTGTTGGTGCTGAGCAGCTTGAGCGGCAGGCCCAAGAGGTCGTCGAAATCGACCGCTTGGTAGGCGGCCAGGCGCTCGGCATAGGCCTGGAAGATGAGCGCCGTTTGGCGCTCGTTGTCGCTCTCGGCGGCGGCCAGCGCCGCGGCGGCGTCCATGCCTTCGTTCTTCCAGAGCGAGATCTGCCATTGCCAGATGCGCGGCAGCTTGGCATCCGTGGTGTTCGCACAGTCGCGGATGAGGTTCACCGCGTCGTCACTGTCCAAGATGCTGAACTGCGGCTTGAGCCCGAGTTGCGGCCCCTCTTCGCGCAGGAAGCGCACGCCCAGGGCGTGGAAGGTGCTGATGACCAAGCGCTTGGCCGCCTTGCCACCCACCAGCTCTTTGGCGCGCTCGCGCATCTCCTGCGCTGCCTTGTTGGTGAAGGTGATGGCGGCAATCTGCTCGGGCCGCAGGCCGAGCTGCAACAGCTTGACGATCTTCTGCGTGATGACCCGCGTCTTGCCCGAGCCGGCCCCAGCCAGCACCAAGCAAGGCGTGTGCACATGGTTCACCGCCTGCATTTGGGCGGCGTTGAGGCCGGCAGACATGGGGCTAGGGCCCTTTGACGGCGGGCGGCGGTGTGGCGCGCAGCCCCAAGCTGAGCACCAAGAGCGTCAAGGCAAGGAAGGAGATGCGTGGCGCATCAATGAGGCTGTCCCACATGCCGAGCAACAAGAAGCCCACGAGCGAGGCGGCAAAGGCCGGGGCGAGTGGGTGCTCGCGCGCCGTGCCAATGAGCAAACGCCCGAGCGCCAAGCCCACCAAAGACACCGCCAAAACCAGGCCCACAACGCCTTGCTCGAACAAGATGTGCAGGCCGATATTCTTGGCTTGCCAAGGCAGCTGGAACTTGTCGGAGCTGTGCAGCCAATAGGTGTTGCGCTGCGCAAAGTTGCCGTTGCGCAGCTGCTCCCGCCCGTCGCTTCCCTTCAAGGACAGATCGGCAAACTGCGCGTGGTTGCCTTGACCGGCAAGGGTCAGGGAGAACACCAGGCCGTGGCTGCCCAAGGCACCGTCTCCGCCGAGCTCAATGCGCTGCGGCTTGAAGGCATCCGGGCTGGCCGCCAAGCTGGTGGTGCGGGTGACACAACCGGCGTTGTAGAGCAAATGCTTGACGCAGACCTCGGTCAGCAACTCGATGGGGTCGTCATTGCGAATCTTGACGTTCAGCACCAGACCGGAGGCCGGCCCATCGACCCGCTGCGACACGCGAAGCATGTGACTCGGCGTCATCGGGTGACGACCCGCGTTCATGTTCAGAAAGGTCATGCCTTCGCGGTTGAAGACCCTGAAATGCCCGATCTGGTCTTCACGCGCCGCATGCGTCGAATACACCGACACAAAGCGGCCGGCCCCTGAACCAAACACCCAGCCGCGTTCGGCATCGATGGCGGCCAAGGTGCGCGTCCAGTGGTTCACGCGCCCTTCCACATCGGCGCCCATGTGGTCCAAACGCGCGGCCCAAGGCGCCGACCCGCCCATGGCGGCCAGCACCGCTGCCATCAGCAAGCTGAGGCAGATCGCGCCAAGGCGTACACGCCAGCTCAAAGCATTCAGGGACTGACCCACATCGGCACTGTGCCAAATGGGCCAAGCCAGGGCCATGAGGCCCAAGGGCACCAGGGCCTGCTCGGCAAGGGCTTGCCCACCCCAACTCCAGGTGATGACCCCCACCAAGCCCAACAGCCAGAACCATGCCGCGGCCCGCAGCGCATCACCCATGGGAGATGCCCATGGCCGCAGCCCCTTAGCCGCTTGGCGACCGAGCCAAAGGCTGGCGAGAAAGGCCACCGCAAAGGCCGCATAGGCGGCTTTGTCCACCACCAGCGCCAAGAGGGCCACCAGGCCGAGCAAAGGCAACGACAGAATCAAGCCCAAGCCAGCGCTGAGCGTTCCGCCGGAGGGCTGCCGGCAGCCGGGCGGCTGGGCCAACAAGGCCACCAGCACGGCACAAACACCCAGCAAGCCGCGCAGCCCACTGATGCCGTTCAGGCTCCAGGCCACGGCGCCGCTGAGCCCCATCAACACCAGCAGGAGCAGTCCGGCTCGCCAGGGCGGCAGCACCGCGCGGCCTTCTTTGGGCAAAACTTGGCCCGGAAGCCAACTGGAAGCGGGGTCGCGCCCGCCCCGCTGGCGTCGCTGCTCTTGGTCGTACCAAAGCTTGACGCACAGGGGAAGCGCCAGCAGCAAGGCCAGGTACAGGCCGCGAGAGAAGGTGGTCAGCACCACATAAACCGCGACCATGAGCAGGCCCACCGCCAAGGTAAAGCCGGGCGCACGGCGGCCGCGCAGGGCCGTCAAAAGGGCAAAGGGCAGCAGCAACACCAAGGCGGCATCCATTGCGGGGCTGCCCAGGTGCTGCTCCCAAAAGAAGCCGGTCGTGCGGTAGTCGGGGTCGAAATCAGCGAGCCCGGTAAAGGCGAGGCGTTCATACAGCGCGCCCAGGCACACACCGCCCAGGGCCAAGGCCGTTCCGAAGGTTAGCGAGGGAGCAAAGGTATGCGGTGTGCGCCGCGCCACCCGGTGCCAGAGCGGCAGCATCAACATCAGCCAAAACACCGGCTTCACAACCCGCAGCGGTGCACCGCTGTCGCGGTAGCCCTGCGTCAGGGTCAAGAGCAGACCGCCTGCATCCACCACGCCATGCACGGCGGCCATGATGCAAGACAAGGCCGCCAGCACCATGAGCAGCAAGGTAAAACCTCGCCAGCGCAGTTCGCGCCGCCACACCGGTACCGGCTGCGGCGGCGAATGGCGGTAAGGGCCACTGATGGCGAAGTACCCCCCGGCCAGGCTGGCCAGCACGATGAGATCGAACTCCTCGAAGAGCAACCACCCCGTCCAGGGTGCCAGGGCAATGCAAGGCAGCAGGCCCAGCATCCAGCCCGGCCAAAGCGTCCAGAAATACCTTGCCAACAAGATCGTGAGCAACACGCCCACCACGGCAAGGACGGGGCTCAAGGGGTGCACCAGGGCCAGCGCCAAGGCGCCGCCCGCACAACCCAGGCCCAACAAACCAATCAAAACCCGCGTGCCGTAACGGCTGAGGGGGTGTTCCCGCTTGGGCCTGCGGTGGCGCCGACGCCTCGGCGCAGGGGCGGCATAGGGTGCAGCGGGCGGGTAGGCAACGGACATGGAGGTCGATGATAGCCAGCGGCTCCCAAGGAGCACAGGGGCCGATCAGCGCGGGGAGAGGCGCCGTCTCAGCGGCCGCGAACGGCCAACCAGGCGGTGGCGAGTACCGCGGCGGCCAACATGGCGGCGACGGCCCAGCGCAGCGCCCGGGCGCTGATGGGCTCCGCTGGCTCGGGGGGCTTCGCAGGGGCCGGCTTGACCTCCTTGGGAGCGCTTGGCTTGGGCGCCTTCTCTGCGGGCTTGCGCCGGGAAGGCACGGTCACCACAGTGGAAGGAGCCGTTGCCATCAGCGCAATCGGCTCGGGTGCCGGCGCCGGTTTCACAACCGGATTTGGCGCATTCACGCTGGCGGGTGACTCCAAGGGCGCGGCACCGGTGGCTGCGGCCGCGCCCGTTTGCGCCAACCAAGCTTCAATGGCTTGCCCGAGTTCATCGAGGTCGGCGGGCCGCTCGCCAGGTTCGGGGCTGACGGCACGGCGCAGCAGGGCGTCGAGCGCGGCGCGGGCGCCGCGACTCAGGCTGACCCAATGGCTCAGCGCCTGCACCGTGGTGCTGACCTCAACGGCTTCGTCGGCCAACAACCTGCCGTTCACCAGCAAGCACATCAAGCGGCCCACGGCGTAAACCTGCGCGTGTCCGCTACCGGGCACGCCCTGAGCGGCCACCGGGCACTGCAAGGGCTGCGCCGAGTGGCTGACTTGCCCTTCCAGCGCCCCCAGCTTGAGCGCCTGCGTCTGCGTGCCCACCAGCGCCAAAGCGTGCAGCCTGAGTTGCTGCTGGGGGCCCACCCACAGCAAGCTGGGGTCGAGCTCCAGCAAGGCCAAGCCCTTGGCGCGCGCCAGCAGCAGCAACTCGCACAACTGCAAGGCCCAATCGAGCCGGCGCCGCAGCGAGGTGTTTTGCATGGCCGCCAACAGCGGCTCGCCTTCCATTGGGGGCATCACCACATAGGGTCGGCCGTCGGCAGTCAGTCCGGAATCCAGGGGCCAAGCCACATCGGGGTGCCGCCACGGCTCGCCTTCGGCTTGCGCCATGCGCAGCAAAACCGCCCCCGCATCGGTGCTGCGGCTGTAAACCAAGATCAAGGCGGCTTGTGCGCCCAAACTGTGCGAGGCGCGCCACCAAGCGCCCGAAGGCACGTCGGTCTCGTGCCGCTGAAGGCGCCAAACGCCGAGTCGTTCGCCCGCGACAAGTGCGGGGTTGCTAGGGTCGAAATCAATTGCGCTCATGGTGGTGCCGATGTTAGGCGCCCCGTCAAACCAAGCCCAGGGGCGACCGCTGGAAGATGTAACAAAGATGCCAAGCGCCGGCAACTGCATCACAGAAATTGACTGGCCCGCTCGGTCGATACTCCGCCGCGATGCAAACCCTGCAAGGTCTCCTGGCCCTCAGCCTCCCCTTCTTCCTGCTAGTGGCGCTGGGCTGGAGCGCGGCGTGGCGCGGCATCGTGCCCACCTCGGCGCTCGGCGCGCTGAATGCTTTTGTGCTGTTCATGGCCCTGCCCGCTCTGCTTTTGCAACTGGGGCGCGGGTGGGCCAAGGACGGGTTTGCCGGCGCAGCCGTGCTGCCGCTTTACGCGCTCGCCGGCTTGGTGCTGGGGTGGCTGGCTTGGATGAGCCTGCGCCAAGAGCCTTCGCAGGGCGCACGCGGCATGGCGGTGTTGGTCACTTTGTTCCCCAATACCGGCTTTCTTGGCGTGCCGCTGCTCAGTGCCCTGCTGGGGCAAGCCGCCGCCGGCCCGCTGGTGGCCACCATCGTGTTCGATCTGGTCGTGACCAGTTCGATTTGCCTTGCGCTGGCGGGCGCCAAAGAGCATGGCCTACAGCGCGCACTGCGCAACCCTTTGCCCTGGGCCGTGGGAATCGGCTTGGCACTTGGCATCACGGGCGTGAGCCTGCCCGAGCCGCTGGAGCGCGTGATCGAGCTCTTGGCCTTGGCCGTTACACCGGCAGCGCTCGTTGCACTGGGCGTGGCCTTGGCGGTGCCGCAGCCAGCGTCCAACGTGCAGGTGGCTGGCCGGCTGGCGGCGCTCAAGTTGTTGGTGCACCCTTTGTTGGCGGCGCTGCTGGGCGGCTTGGCTTGGCAAGCCGGTGCGCTGACCTTGGCGCAGTTGCAGTTGCTGGTGCTGGCCTGCGCGCTGCCCGGTGCCGCCAACGTGGCGCTGTTGGCAGAACGCCTGGGCCAAGGCGGCAACTTGGTGCCGCGCGCCATCATGCTGAGTACTCTGGGAGCGAGCTTCAGCCTGCCCCTGGTGGCCTGGATGCTGGGAGTGCGCGCATGAGGTGGCTGCTGCTGATGCTGGTGCTCTGCTGGCCCCTCGGCGCCAGGTCAGAGGGCTACCGGCAGCCCTCGCCCGCCGTTCGCGCGCTGCTGGATGAGCCCCTTCCGGCCCGCCCGCTCGCCTCCCCCGATGGCCGATGGCTCGCCCAGTTGGAGCCCGCGCGCTACAAGCCCTTGGAGTGGCTGAACCGCCCCACTTTGCGACTGGCGGGCCTGCGCTTTGACCCCGGCGCTTTGGCCGCGTTACCCAGCAGCCATTACTTGGGGCTGCGCCTGCGGGCGCTCCGGGGCGGGGCCGAACGGCGCATTGCTTTGGCGCCCGGTGGGCTTTGGCACAGCTTCCAGTGGAGCCCCGATGGCCAGCGCTACCTGCTGCAACGCCACACGGCGCAGGGCACCGAGTTGTGGGTGGGCAATAGCGGCAGCACGGCACTGAACCGGATCGAAGACCTGCGCTTGAACAACCTGCTCACGGAAGGGGAGCTGACTTGGTGGAGCGCGCAAGAGCTGGTGGTGGTGGCACGGCCCCCCAACCGAAGGCCGGCCCCCGTGGCGCCGCTACCAGGCCCCATGCTGCAAGAGCACAGCGGCCGTGCCACGCCCGAACCCCCGCACCCTGACCTGCTGCGCTCGGCCCACGATGAAGCCTTGTTCGAGCATTACGCCACCGCGCAGTTGATGCGCCTGAACCTCGCCAGCGGGACCGTGCAGCGCCTGGGCGAGCCCGGGCTTTACTTCAGCGTGGGCGCGGTGGGCGAAGGCCAGGCGCTGCTCACCGAGCGCATCGTGCGCCCCTCCCCGCGCCAGCTCACCTCCGACGACTTTCCGCAGCGCGTGGAGTTGCGCGACGCGCAAGGCGCCCTGCTGCGCGAGCTGAGCAAACTGCCGGCCCGCCAAGGTGTGCCCGTTGACGGCGTGCTGCCCGGCCCGCGGGTCTTTTACGCAGGTCCCGGCAAAGACGCCGCCGTGTACTGGGTGGAAGCCCTGGATGGCGGCAACCCGCAAAACAAGGTGGCTTACCGCGACCGCCTGATGCGCCTGGACCCGCCCTACCGCGCGGAGCCCCGCGAGGTTCAGCGCCTGCCACACCGCTTCACGCGCCTGCGTTTCCTGGAGAACGGCGAGCACGCCTTGCTGACGGAGGTGGACCGCAGCCGTTCTATCACCCGAACCTATTTGCAGCCGCTGGATGGCCGCCAAAGCCGGCTTTTGTTCGAGCATGCGCTGCGCGAGCGATTCCGCCACCCAGGCAGCCCCCTGATGCGACTGAACGCGCGAGGCCAGCGCGTGGTGCAAACGGCGCCAGACGGCGACTTTTGGTTCGTGGGCCAAGGGGTCAGCCCCAAGGGCGAGCGCCCGTTCCTAGACCGCTACAGCTTGAACGACCAACCCGTGCAGCGGGTCTTCCAAGCCGAAGGGCAGTTGGAACTGCCCCTGCAGTGGCTCGACGGCAAGCGCCTGCTCACACAGCTAGAACGCCCGTTTGAAAGCCGCCAGCTCGGCGTGCGCGAGGGCCAGCAATGGCAAGCCCTCACCAGCCCGCCCGAACTGCCGGCAGCACTCAAGTCGCTTCGCCGGGAGTTCGTGAGCTTCAAGCGCGATGACGGCGTGGAGCTGAGCTTCTGGATGGTGCTGCCGCCGGAGCACCAAGCCGGCCAGAAGCGGCCCGCGCTGGTGTGGGCCTACCCCGTGGAGTTCAACGACCCACAGCTGGCCAGCCAACTCGCCGCCCCCACCGAGCGCAGCCCCTGGCCCTTGCCCGGCAGCCCGCTGTGGCTGGCGCTCGATGGCTTTGTGGTCATCTATGACGCCACCATGCCCGTGGTGGGCGACGCCCGCACGGTGAACGACAACTTCTTGGAGCAGATCCAGCTCAACGCCCGCGCCATCGTCGACAAGCTGGACGAACTCGGCAGCGTGGACCTGCGGCGCATCGGCATTGGGGGCCAAAGCTACGGCGCCTTCATGGCCGTGAACCTGCTCGCCCACACCAACCTCTTCAAGGCCGGCATTGCCCGCAGTGGCGCCTACAACCGCACGCTCACGCCCTTCGGGTTCCAGAGCGAGAGGCGCAACCTTTGGGAGGCGCGCGAGGCCTACCTGCGCCTGTCGCCGCTGCTGTTCGCCAACCAGATCAAGGAGCCGCTGCTACTGATTCACGGCGAACAAGACACCACACCGGGCACCCCCGTGCTGCAGAGCGAACGGCTGTACCACGCCCTGGCCGGACTGGGCGCCCCCGTGCGCTTGGCCCTGCTGCCCCTGGAAGGCCACCAACTGGCCAGCCGGGAAGCCGCCGGCCATGTGCAGTGGGAGATGAGCCAGTGGCTGCGCAAGCACCTGGCCGATCCGCGCTCAGGGAAGTAGGTCGGCCACCAAGTCCCAGGCCTCTGGGGCCATGCGCCCCTCCACACGCTGCCGGACCTTGCCCTCCGCATCGATCACCAAGGTCAAGGGCACCTTCATGGGCGCCGCGCCAAGGCCATGCCGAAAGCCTTGCGAACCCGACCACAGGGCGACGCTGCGCCGCGAAGCCGCCGCTTGCGTGCTGAATTGAATTTGCTCGTACTGGCGCCAGTCGGCTTCTAGGCGGTCGACGCTGACCGTCACCAACTCGAAGGGCTTGTCTTTCCAGCCCAGCAGGTTCGCGCGCAACTCCGGCAATTTGTCTCGGCACACCGCACAGCGGGTGGACCAGTAAAAGACCATGACGACGCGCCCCTTTTGCTTGGCCAAGTCGAAGCCCTGTCCGTTGAAGGTCGATCCCACCAAGCTGAAGGGCGTTCCAACGGGCGCCACTTCTGCCGGAGCAGCCTGGGCAAGCGGTGACGCCAAGAGAGCAGTCAGCGCGAAAGTGGCGAGAGGAAGCAAAGAAGAAGGACGCATGGTGAAAGCTCGTTGGGCCATGAACAGGCGCTGTAGTCGCTCTCAAGCTCCAAGCCTTACACCTTGGGTGCTGTATCGCCTAGCCAGTACCGGGGCCCCGTGCCAAGTTCAGCGGCAAGGTCCTGCGGGTTGTAGAGCGCGCAGCGCTTCAAGGACAAGCAGCCGCAGCCAATGCAGCTCCCGAGTTGGTCGCGCAGGCGCGTCATCAAGGCCAGGCGCTCGTCCAGCAGGCGCTGCCAACCGCGCGCGAGACGCTCCCAATCGGCTTGCGTGGGCGTTCGCTGTGCGGGCAGGCTCGCCAGCGCTTGCTTCAGTTCATCCAGGCTGAGCCCCACTTGCTGCCCGGCCCGAATGAAGGCCAAGCGCCGCAGCACCTCGCGCGGGTACTGGCGCCGCCCGCTGGCGCTGCGCCCGCCGTGAATCAGGCCTTGCTCCTCGTAATAGCGCAATGCACTGGCGGCCATGCCGGCGCGCTTGGCCAATTCACCAATGGGCAGCCAGGCCTTCGTGACTTCGCTCACTGCCATGAGACCCTTTCCGTTCATGGGCGAAATTGTGCTTGACCTCAAGCTCACTTGAACTTTCATTCTTCGGGCTCTTCATCCACTCTGCAAGGTCAACCCCATGAATCGCGCCCCTGGCTTCGACGCCATCGACCACCTGCACGTCTTCGTCAAGGACCGCCAAGCCGCCGAGGCTTGGTACGACCGCGTACTGGGGCTTCACCGCCTGGAGGCGCTGGCGCACTGGGCCACGCCCCAGGGCCCGCTCACGCTGGGCGACGCCGCCGACCAACTGCACATCGCCCTGTTCCAGCGAAACGAATGCGCCAACCACAACACCATTGCGCTGCGCGTCAGTGCCAAGGGCTTCCAGGCGTGGCAAAGCCACTTGGACGAAGTGCTGACGGCCAAAGCACAACTCGTCAACCACGGCGGTGATGCCGCCTCGCTGTATTTCGATGACCCCGATGGCAACCCCTACGAGATCACTTGCTACGAAGTGGACGCCCTTCAAGCCCTGGGAGTTCTGGCATGAGCGCGCTGTTGCATCAGCTGCTGGACGCGCAGGTCCAGCTCGCTCCCGAGTATCTAGACGGCGCCACGGCCAACACCGATGCGAACCCCCCAGGCGGCGGCGCCTACGCCAGCCACCGCCCCATGGCCCTGCAGGCTTTGGCGAGCCTGGGCGCCAGCGACGCGCAACTCCAAACCTTCTTGGCCCAGCAGGGTCCAATCCCCCTGCGAGCGCCTTGGCCAGCGCTCGACGCCGCAGAGCAGCGCCTGCGGCTAGAGCTTCAGCAACATGGCGCGGGAACGGTGCTGGCACGCCTGCTGCCCGAGCGGCTGGCGCATGCCGGCGCCGTCGCCTTCCACGGCCTCATTCGCACGGCACACGCCTGGGAGAGCGGCCACCCGGGCGAGCTGGCTCTGGCGCTGGCCTGGTGGTTGCAGCGCGACCAGCCACTGCCGGTGCTGCGCGTGAACCCGCAGCGCCATCTCGCCGATTGGTGGGCGGCGCTGCTGGCACTGCCCGCGCCCGAGGGCATGCCCCAAGACTGGATCGCCCAGCGCATGCAGGCCTGGGTCCAAACGCCGGGCTTCATGCGCATCGCACCGCAACTTCGGCTGGAGGCCGATGGCCTGCAGCAGCTCGCCGCCCTGGCCTTGCGGGCCTATGCCGACAGCGGCAACTTCACCGTCTTGCACTTGGTCACCGCAAGCCGCGCGCTGCAGGTTCTGGGGCCCTTCATTCCCCCTGAGGCCTGCGACGCAGCGCTGCGCCACTTCAGCCTGCACGCCGCCGCCGGCCTGCTCGCCAGCCGCTGGCGCGGATCGGCCCTGGCCACGCTGCCGCCCTGGAACTGGTCGGCCCTGCTCGCCGCCGCTTGCGCCTCCAGCGACGACCACCGCATCAAGCTGGTGCACGCAGCACACCACTGGCAGCAACAAGGCCTGGACGACACGCTTTGCCGCAGCGCTGCCACACGGGCGTTGCACAAGGCTTGAGACACTCGGGCCATGCCTTTGTTCAGCTCCATTGCCGCGCGCTTCGAGCGCCTCGTTGACCCCTACCCCGCGGCCCGGCCCGTGCAGCCGCCGGCCGCTTTCTTCCCCTTCCTGTGGCGCTGCACCGAGGGCCTGCGGCCGCAGTTGTTGGCGGTGACGCTCTTGACGGCCGGCATTGCCGCCGCCGAGGCGCTGCTCTTCAGCCTGATGGCCTCTTTGGTGGACTGGCTCTCGCAAACCGACCCGAAGCTGCTCTGGGCGCAACCACAGCCCGTGCTGTGGGCGCTGCTGGCGGTGCTGGTGGCCAGTGTGGTGCTGGCTGCGGGCCAAGCCTTGACCAAGTACCAAGGTGTGTTCGGCAACTTCCCGATGCGCCTGCGCTGGCTGTTCCACCGCCGCATGCTGGAGCAAAGCCTGGCCTTTTTTGGCGACGAGTTCGCCGGCCGCATCGCCACCAAGGTCATGCAAACGGCGCTGGCCGTGCGCGACACCTGGCTCATCGTGGCCGACATCCTCGTTTACGTGATCGTCTACTTCGGCACCCTGGTGGCCATCGTGGCGAGCTTCGACGCCTGGCTGATGCTGCCCTTTGCCGTCTGGCTGCTGCTCTATGGCATCGCGCTTTGGTACTTCGTGCCGCGCCTCGGAAAAGTGGCCGAGGCGCAAGCCGATGCCCGCAGCCTGATGACCGGTCGCATCACCGACGCCTACACCAACATCGCCACCGTCAAGCTCTTCGCGCACAGCCAGCGCGAGGCCGGCTTTGCCAAAGGCGCCATGCAAGAGTTCCTGGGCACCGTGAACGCGCAAATGCGCCTCGTCACCGGCTTTGAAGTGGTCAACACCCTGCTTTCAGCCCTGCTGGTTGGCGGCACGGCGGTGCTGGCGCTCTGGCTATGGGGCGTGTCGCTGATCGGCGTTGGCGCAGTGGCGGCCGCAACGGCCATGGCCATGCGCCTGAACGGCATCAGCCACTGGGTGATGTGGGAGATGGCTTCGCTGTTCGAGCACATCGGCACCGTGCAAGACGGGCTGGCCACACTCAGCAAAGGCCAAACCGTGGTGGACGCCCAGCCCGCCGCCGCATTGGCCGTCACGCGGGGTGAAGTTCGCTTTGAGAACTTGCGCTTCGGCTACGGCGAGGGCAAGCCGGTGGTGGACGCCCTGAACCTGCACATCGCCGCCGGCGAAAAGATCGGCCTGGTGGGCCGCAGCGGCGCCGGCAAGAGCACCTTGGTGAACCTGCTGCTGAGGCTCTACAACCTGCCGCCTGAAGGCGGGCGCATCCTGATCGACGGGCAAGACATCGCCGGCGTGACCCAAGACAGCCTGCGCGCCGCCATCGGCATGGTCACGCAAGACACCTCACTCCTGCACCGCTCGGTGGCCGACAACATCCTCTACGGCCGCCCCGATGCCGGCCGCGCCGAACTCCTCGACGCCGCAGACCGCGCCCATGCCAGCGACTTCATCGCCAGCCTCACCGACGCCAAAGGCCGCACCGGCTTTGAGGCTCACGTGGGCGAGCGCGGCGTCAAGCTCAGCGGCGGCCAGCGCCAGCGCATTGCCATTGCGCGGGTCATGCTGAAAGACGCGCCCATCCTGCTGCTTGACGAAGCCACCAGCGCGCTCGACAGCGAAGTGGAAGCCGCCATCCAAGAGTCGCTCTACCGCTTGATGGAAGGCAAGACGGTGGTGGCCATCGCACACCGCCTCTCCACCATCGCCGCCATGGACCGCCTCGTGGTCATGGACGCCGGGCGCATCGTGGAGACCGGCACGCACGCTGAGCTGCTGGCGCAGGGCGGCATCTACGCGCGGCTCTGGGCGCACCAGAGCGGTGGCTTCTTGGGGCTTGAAGATTGAACGCCCACCATTCGGTCAGAACGAATCGCAATTGGCGCCCCAAGCGTCGCTGCTCGTCGCAAAACCGGTTTCAGCTGGGCCCGTGCATTGGATGATGTTGCCTCCAACCGAACGACAACGCCCATGAAGCCACGCCACACCTTGCTGCTCTCTTTGTTGCTGACCGCCAGCCTTGCCCACGCGCAGTCCACGGAGGCGGAATTCGACGCCTTGGCCCGCGCCTACAAGATCACGGAGATCGAAGCCCTGGCGCGTGAGCGGCTCAAGGCCAACCCCAAAGACGAAGTCGCCCTTTGGGCTTGGGGGCGCAGCGTGAGCGGTGATGCCAAGAAGCGCGCAGAACTCTTGCCGCAGGCCGAAAGCTGCGCGCAGGAGCGGCCGCAGTCGGCGTACTGCCACAGCCTTCTTGGCAGCCTCTACGGCTCCGCTGCCATGTCGGGTGGCATGAGCGAGGCCATGAAGTACGTGGGCCGCATCAAGGACAGCTTCCTGAAGGCGGTGGAGCTGTCGCCCAAGCATTTCGACATGCGCCGCGACCTGATTCAGTTCTACCTGCAAGCGCCGGGCATTGCCGGCGGCAGCGTGCGCAAAGCGCGTGACCAAGCCGCTGAATTCGCCGCCTTGGACCCCGCACGCGGCGCTCTGCTTCGGGCCGACATCCACGCCTATGAAGAGGAATACCCGAAAGCCGAAGCCCTGCTCCTGGGCGTGAAACCGGGCAAAGACACCGAACTGGCCAGCGACCTGCACAACAGCTTCACCACCCTGGGCTTTGCCTACCTGCAAGCCAAGCAATTCGACAAAGCGCAATCGCTGTTCGAACGGGTCGTGAACGAAGACAAAAGCCGCGCCTTTGCCCACTTCGGCTTGGGCCGCGCCTTGCTAGAGCGCCAGCAGTTCGACCCGGCCATTGCGGCCTTTGAGCGGGCACTGCAGATCAACCCCAAGCAGACGCTGCACTACCGGCTCGGCATGGCCTACCTCGGCAAAGGCGACAAAGCCAAGGCAGCGGCTGCCTTCAAGCAGTTCATCAGCTACCAGGCCACGGGCAAGCAAGCAGACGAGTCGCGCAAGCGCTTGGCGGAGCTGGGCGCGGCGGGTTGACGTCGCTTCAACCCAGGTGTGCTCCCGTGCACCGACCGGCCTGAGCCCTAGACACAAGCATGCCCGTGCCAACGAGTGCGGGCCAACAAGGCGAAAGGATGTACGGTGGCCGGATCAAGTGATCGGCAGGACTCGAGCCGGGCCCCGCTGATCCCGTCCATGCGTTCAGCGCTGGCGTCGCAGCGCGCCCATACCCAAGAGGCCGAGCCCAGCCAGCGCCAAGGTAGCTGGCTCCGGCACGGCGTTGTCCACATCCAGCGTCAACGTGTAGCGAACGCTACCGCCCGAGTCACGGTTGAAGTCGATCCAGCGCATGAACAAGCTGTTGCTCACCAGGTAACTCGGGGCCCAAGCCACGTCGGTGAACAGCGTGCGGCTGCTCCCCTGAGTGGCGCAATCCAGCGTTGAAAGCAATCCCAGACAAGCCTCTTGCTGGGTGAAGGTCGACAGGCTCAGCAACTGCCAACCCATCTGGAAAATCTCGGTGTTGCCAGTCTCATTGAGGAACTCGGCCTGCAAGTCCACCTGACGCAGGCGCTGACTCGGCGTCAGGTCAAACTTGAAGCTATCAACGTCAAAAGGTGTGGTCATGTTGCCGCTGTTGTCCCAAAGAATGCGGCTGCTGGACTCACCCTTGACGGTGTTCCGACCGACATCCAAGCGCAAGTAGCTCATGGGGCTGCCAGTCAAATCGCCATCTACGGTTTCGTCGTAGTTCAGCGGCGCGGCTACGACCGGCGCTGCGGCCATGCCAAAGGTACCCGCCAAGGCGAGCGTCAAGAGTAAAAGTGTGCGCATGGGCTGCTGCGGTCAAGTGAAGAAAAGGGCGGCACTTTAGTGGTCTGCGCGCAAGATGTCGGCACAACCCCTTGATTCAGGGGTAGCTGCGCCGCCGGATCCCAGCCATCGCGGAGCTGAGCACGGCGCGGTCCTGCTGGGGGCGGGGTAGCTGCTGCCAAATGCGCGCGGACTCAGCGGCTGGCGGCCGCCTGCGCGCTGCCTGCCTGTGCCACCAGCAATTCGTTCAAGTCTTCCAAGATGCCATCCAACATGGCATCGCCATAGCCTCGGTACTTGGCATGCACCCGCCCTTGCGGGTCCAGGATCACCATGTAAGGAATCCCTCCCTTTCCCCAGAGCGGGAAGACGCTGCCGGAGCGGTCATGGGCCAATGTCAGGCTCACAGCGTCGCCCAGGCGGCGTCGAATGTTTCGATAGACGTCGCGGTCTTCAATGTTCAACATCACCACCGCCAGCCGCTCTGAACCCACCTTGCGTTGAATGGCATCCAGCACCGGCAACTCCTTGAGGCAGGGCGCGCACCAACTGGCCCAAAAGCTGACCACCAGGACCTTGCCTCGGTATTGCGACACCGTGAGGGCCTCGCCGGTTGGCCCCAAGCCCAAAGGCTGTGGCGCAGGTTCGCCCACCACCACGCCCTGGGCCTTGCTGGAAGGGGTTGCGATCGACTCTTTATCGGCGCTTGATGCACTGCTCAGAACACTTAGTGCGGCGCAAATCAAGATGGCCCTGCAGCTCTGCTTCATCTTTTTCATACGATCCCTTTTTCTTCATGGCGCTGCAAAAGATGCAGGCCCATTCAATTGACCGCGAAGGGCCTCAAATTCCTGCTGGATCTACATCCATGGCCCAGCGCAGCACGGCGCGATGCTCGCGCGCCAGGCGAAGCAGCTCGGGCATCCAGGCCTTGAGCGCGCGCTGCAGCACGGCGCGTTGCGGGCTTTCCACCAGCATCTGCCAGCGCCACTGGTTGGCCACTTTGGCAATGGGGTGCGGCACCGGCGGGTACCAAGTGAGTTCACCGGCGCCGAGTTGCTCGCCGGCCAGTGCGCAGGCGGCCAAGAAGTCGCGGCCGGCCGCCTCGTCTTTGGCATCGGCCCGCAGCAGGGCCAAGCTGGCGTAGGGCGGCAGGCCGGCGCTTTGGCGCTCCTCCAACTGCAAGGCGGCAAAGCCGGTGTAGTCCTGGCGAATCAAGGCCTGAAACAACGGGTGCTTGGGCTGTCCGGTTTGGATCCAGACCTCGCCCCCGCCGCCCGCCCGGCCGGCGCGGCCTGCGGCTTGCAGCAGCAGGGCAAAGAGGCGTTCGGGCGCACGAAAGTCGCTGCTGAAGAGCATGGTGTCGGGGTTCAGCGCGGCCACCAGGCTGACGCGGCGGAAGTCGTGCCCTTTGGCAATCATTTGCGTGCCCACGAGCACGTCCACCTCGCCGGCATGCACCTTGGCCAGCTCCGACTCCAAGCTGCCCACGGCGCGCGTGGTGTCGGCGTCGAGGCGCAGGACCCTCGCCTCAGGCAGCCAGTCTGAAATTTGCTCGGCCAGGCGCTCGGTGCCGCGGCCAACCGGCGCGATGTCGGCGTTGCCGCAGTCGGGGCAGCGGCGCGGCACAGCCTCCGTGAAGCCGCAGTGGTGGCAGCGCAGCGTGCGGTCGCTCTTGTGGAACACGCGCCAAGCGGTGCAATGAGGGCAGCCGCTCTTCCAAGCGCAGGCGCCGCACTGCAGCACCGGCGCGTAGCCCCGGCGGTTGAGCAGCAGCAGGCTTTGCTCACCGCGCGCGCGGCGCTCCTCAATGGCCTGCAGCAGTTGCGGCGCAATGGGCGGCTGAGGCTGGCCGGGGCCGCTCGGTTTGATTTGCTGCTTGAGGTCCAGCAGGCGAATGCGAGGCATGGGCGCGGCATTGACGCGCTCGCGCAAGTCCAGGCGCTGGTAGCGCCCCGTCTGGGCGTTGTGCCAAGTCTCCAAGGAGGGCGTGGCCGAGCCGAGCAGCACCGGCACCTGGGCCTGTGCGGCGCGCAGAACGGCCAAGTCCCGGGCGCTTTGCCGGGCGCCGTCTTGGGCCTTGAAGCTGGCATCGTGCTCTTCATCCACCACCACCAGCGCCAAGCGCGGCAGCGAGGCCAACACCGCCAAGCGCGTGCCCAGCACCAGTTGCGCCTGGCCGCTGTGCGCCGCCAGCCAATGACGAAGCCGCAGCGCAGGCGTGAGCCCGCTGTGCAAGGTGACGATGCGCTCCTGCCCAAACCGGGCAGCAAAGCGCGCTTCAAGCTGCGGCGTGAGGTTGATCTCCGGCACCAGCACCAGCACCTGCCCGCCGCGCGCCAAAGCGCGCTCGGCGGCGTGCAGGTAGACCTCGGTCTTGCCGCTGCCCGTCACCCCCCAGAGCAAAAGCGGCGGCTTGGCGCTGCCCGGCGCATCCAACTGCGCCACCACGGCGGCCACGGCGGCCAGCTGAGCGGGGTTCAAGGGCGGCGATTCAGCGGCCGCCTCTTGCTGCGCGCGCGGCTTGGCCTTGGGCAAGGGCCGAGCGAGACGGCGCTGCAATTGCTCGGGGGTGGCTTGCTGCAGGCCGCTCGGGAGCGCAGTCACCGCAAACTCCCCCAAGCCCCGCTGGTAGTAGCCGGCACCAAACTGCACCAAGGCCCGCCATGCGGCATCCAGCGGCGGCACGGGCAGCAGGGTGCTGATGGGCTTGAGGCCAGCGGCGTCCAAGCACTCCTCACAGGCCCAAACCACGCCCAAGACCTCGCGCCGCCCCAGCGGCACGCGAACCAACTGGCCCGGGGGCAGTGGGCTGCTGTGGGCGTAGTCCAGCGCGCCATCCAGGCCGGCGTGCTGCGGCGTGGCCACGGCCACTTGCAGGCGCCAGGGTAGCGACGGACTTGAGGAAGCGATCACAAGCCGCTGATTTGATTGAGGGTTTTCAAGCTGCCCACAGCCTGTGGATAACTTTGTGGGCAAAAACCTGAATGGTGCTCCGGCTTGCTCGGCCGCAAGGCCCAGGCGAAGCGTGCCGTACTGCAAAACCCAGAAAAATGCTCTTTCAAATCAGGCATTTACACGAACTTCTTGAAGTCATCGCGCTGAAATATGACCCGTCCATGAACCCGGTCCACACTGGGGATAAATGCTCAGGTGCGAAGACTTTTTGAATGCTGGTGCACCGTCTCCACCAGGGCGCTGACGTTCTCAATGGGCGTGTGCTGATTGATGCCATGCCCGAGGTTGAACACATGGCCACCCCAGGTGCCATCCGCGCGCTGGGGGCGACCAAAGCTGTCCAGCACTTGGCGCGCTTCGCGGGCCACGGCCTCGGGCGAGGCGAAAAGAATCATCGGATCCAGGTTGCCCTGCAAGGCCACGCGGTCTTGGGTGAGCGCGCGGGCGCGGCCGAGGTCCATGGTCCAGTCCAGGCCCAGCATGTCGGCGCCGGTGGCCTCCATGTCCTGCAGCCAGAGGCCGCCGCCTTTGGTGAACAGGATGTGCGGCACCCGCTGGCCATCCGCACCGGTCTTCTTCAGCTGGCGCAGCACGCGCTGGCTGGCGGGCAGGGCATAGCGCAGGTAGGCGTCGTGGCTGAGCACGCCGCCCCAGCTGTCGAACAGCATCACGGCTTGGGCGCCGGCATCGATTTGCGCGTTCAAGTAGGCGGCAACCGAGTCAGCGAGCAGATCGAGCAGGCGCTGCATCAAATCCGGGCGGCTGTAGAGGAAGGTTTTGACAGCGCGGTAGTCGTCGCTGCCCTTGCCTTCCACCATGTAGCAAGCCAGCGTCCAAGGGCTGCCGGCAAAGCCAATCAAGGGCACGCGGCCATTCAAAGCCTTGCGGATGCTGGTGACCGCATCGAAGACGTACTTCAGGTTGTTCAGGTCGAAGTGCAGCGCGTTCAGGCTGGCTTCGTCCTTCACGGTGCGGGCAAAGCGTGGGCCTTCGCCTTCACCGAAGGACAGGCCCAGGCCCATGGCATCGGGCACGGTGAGGATGTCGCTGAACAGAATGGATGCGTCGAGCGGGAATCGATCCAGCGGCTGCAGCGTGACTTCGGTGGCGTAGTCCGGGCTGGTGGCCAAACCCATGAAGCTACCAGCACGGCCGCGCGTGGCCTTGTACTCGGGCAAGTAGCGGCCCGCTTGGCGCATCAGCCAAACAGGGGTGTGGGGCGTGGGCTGGCGCAGTGCGGCGCGCAGGAAGACGTCGTTTTGAAGGGGGGCGAAGGCGGGGGTTGGGGCAGTGGCTTGGGCGTTCATGCCGGGATTGTCAGGGCGGCCCGCAGATGGCGCTCCACGCCCTCAGGCGCATGCGCCGCTTGACGGACCACCGCAACGCCACGCAGCGGCTTCTCTTCTCCCGGCAACATCCAGCGCAGTTGCAACCACCAAGCCGCGGCAAAGCGCTCAACCGAAGACGTGCCCTCGGGCAACACCAGCGCGTCGCTGCTGGAGCGCACCAGCAGCAGCTGCGCCGACAGGACCGCAACGAGACAAGCGCCGGTTCCAAGAAGAAGCGCCGGCGCCAATCGGTTTGACGGCGCATGGGCAGCACGCAGGACAGCGAAGGACGAGGTGGATCGCATGGGCTCGATTCTTGGGCCGGATGAAAAAGAAGGGCGGCTTTTGGCCGCCCTTCTTTTCACGGAGTGCGCACTGCTCTAGTTGCGCACAAACACCACAGCGGAACGCGCCGGAATGCTGAAGCGGCCGGTCGCGCTGTCATAGGCCGCTTGCGTGGCCACGCGCTGATCGGCAGCCCCTGGGGCACGGTACACCGGGTGGAGCTGGTAGCCCTTGTTCTTCAGCGCGTCCAGCGTCAGTTGCTTGGCCTGCTTGTCGACGTTGATCAAATAAACCAGCTCGGCAAAGTTCGCGCCCGCGTAGCCGCTGCCGTCCACGGCACCCACCACAACGGTCGGGTCGAGGCTGGCACCGGTGTTGAAGAAGCGCAGCCGGGCCTTGATATCGCTTGCGGTGCGCAAGCGCAGCAAGCTGCTGCTGGCGCGGATGCGGAGCAGGTCGCGGAAGGCGTCGCGGGTCCAGGCAATCTCGTTCGCCGTGGGCTTGATGGCGCTGTTGGCGAGCAAGGGGCGCAAAACATCCCAATTGGCCTGGTTGTCAGCCTTCATGGGCAGGCCAGTGCCCCAGAAATTGTCGCTCGCGGTCCAGTCGATGCGATTGAACCAGTCGCCTGCGTCGTAGCTGTTGCGATCCCCGCTCTTGCTGCGGAGCAAGTCGATCCCCGCATGGAAGTAGGCGACGCCCTGGCTGAAGCTGTTGATGGCAGCGGCCAGGATTTGCGCGCGGGCGCGGTCCTCGCGGCTGGTGTTGAGCGGCAGGCGGAAGGCGTTGAGGTCGAACAGCGTGTGGTTGTCGTGGTTCTCGACGTAGTTCACCACTTCGCTGGGCTCGACGACATAGCCAATGGTTTGGTCCCCGAGGCGCTGCAGCTCCTGCGTGGCGCCCCAGCTGGTGTTCAGGCTGTAGCTGCGAATGGAGCCTGCCAAGCCGGCCTTGACGACATCGTTGGCCCAACCGAGGTCGCCACGCGTCTTGCCGCCGCCTTGCAGGTTGGGGTCGTAAAACAGACCGTTGACGAAACCCTGGTTGGACACGAAGCCCGTGCCCTCGCCAAAGCTGGTGCCACGCACCTGGTCGCGCATGCGGTCGTTGAAGGTGCCAATGCCGCTGCCGTTCAGGCTCAGTTGGTCGGCTTGTACGAAGCGCTTGCCATCGGCCACTTCGCCGAAGTTCCAGCCCTCGCCAAGGAGTTGAACCTCGCGGCCCAGCTCGGTGCGCAAGCGGGTCTTGATGGCCTCCATCACGCTGCGCGGCTGGTGCCCCATGAGGTCGAAGCGGAAGCTGGCGATCTTGTAGTCGCGGGCCCAGAGCAACACCGAGTCGCTCATGAGCTTGCCCATCATGAGGTTCTCGGTGGCAGTGTTCTCGCAGCAGGTGCTTTGCTCGATTTGGCCGCGCTCGTTGTAGCGGTGGTAGTAGCCGGGCACCACACGGTCCAGCACGGCGCGCTCGCGCTGGCCGCTGGTCGAGGTGTGGTTGTAGACCACGTCCAAGCCCACCCGCAGGCCGGCGCCGTGCAGGCCCATGACCATGCTGCGGAACTCGACGATGCGCTTGGCCAAGTCGTTGGCATCGCTGCTGTACGAACCCTCGGGGGCGTTGTAGTGCTGCGGGTCGTAGCCCCAGTTGAAGCAATCACTGCCGGCCGTGGCCTGGACAGCGGCTTGCTGCGTTTCGTCGGCCGGGCCACCCGTCGGGTTGGGTGTGGTGCAACCCACTTCCGGGATGGAGGCGAGGTCATAGGTGGGCAGCAAATGCACGTCGGTCAGGCCCGCGTCTCCCAGTGCCTTGAGGTGCTTCATGCCGTTGCTGGTGGGTTCCGTAAACGCCAAATACTTGCCACGGTTGGCGCTGCTCACGCTGGAGTCGCTGACGGAGAAGTCGCGAACATGCAGCTCGTAAATGCTCATGTCCGTGGCGGCCTGGACCTTGGCCGGAATGACCGAGGCGTCCCAGCCACTGGGCTTGGTGTTGGCGGCTTGCAGGCTGAGCACACCGCTGCGCTTGCCATCGGCCGTCAAGGCGACCGAATAGGGGTCGGTCACGAGGTTGCGCACAAGCCCTACGCCGCGCACCACCACCTCAACGGCGTAGCGGTAGCTCTTGCCGCTGAGGTCGCTAGGGGCCGTCGCCGTCCAAACGCCGGTGGCGGCATCGAAGCTGGCGTCGTACACGGCATCGGCATCGCCGCTGGCGCTCGGGTAGCTGAACACCAGCACCTTTTGCGCCGTGGGCGCCCACAGCTTGAAGCGGGTGCTGCTGCCGGGCGTCACGCCCAAGTCGTTGACGCTGGCCGCCGCAGCGTACAAATCGTCCAACGCGCCGGGTGCTTGCAAGCTACTGGCGTTCTGCACCTGGCCGCTGGCGTTCTCTTGCACGATGACGAGTTGGCTCTTGAGCAAGGTGCCAAGGTTGGCGGCTTGTGCATCCGGCAGCTTGAAGCGCGCGCCGGAGCCGATCCACTTGAACCGGTCGGCCACGGCCGCTGGCAGGGTGCCGCTGAAGGTATCCAGCACCACGTTGCCATCGGCACCGCGCACCGTCTCACCCTTCACCACCACCAGCTGCCCGGTGGCCGAGTGGTAGAGCTTGACGCTGCCGCTGCTATCGGTCTGCGGCCACTGAATGAGCTGCTTGTTGAGCCAGAAGGCGCGGGCCTCATCGATGTTGACGCGGCGCAGGTCGGGTGCGCTGGTGTAGACGGTGCTGTCGCCCTGCACCAGCCAGACTTCAGCGACCCGGTTGCTGACTTTCAGGTCGGCGTAGCGGATCTTGATGTTGTCGCCGCGACCGTCTTTGTCGTTTTCGTTCGGCGCCTTGCCGTGGATGATGAATTCGAGCGTGGTGCGCGAGGCGTCCAGCTTGGGGTTCAGCACGGGGATTTCAAACACCTGCTCGCTGCTGCTGGCCACGAAACCGGGCATGCGGTCAAAGCCAACCGCGTTGCTCCATTGGTCGATGGGCAGCCCGGCGGGCAGGCGGGCGGGGTCCAGTCCGCTGCTGGCCCACAGGTGCAGGCCCCAGTTGTTGTAGTTGCTGTCGTAGCGCTTATAGCGAACCCGCACCGTGTCCAAGTCCAGGGTGGGCGGCGGGCCGCCTGCCGCAGCGGCGGTGAGGTAGGTGTTGGGGTCGCCCTGTTTGCGCCAGATCTCGTTCTTGCCGGCCTTGAGCGTGTAGTTCTGGTCGGCGCCGCCGTGGTCTTTGTCGTCGCCCTTGTGGAAGATGTAGCCCACATCGCCCGTGGTTTGCGCCAGGGGCACGTCGTAGACGGCGCCAAAGCCGTCGGTGCGGCTGACGTTGTGGCCGTTGTTCCAGCCCGGGTCCTGTGCCGCCTTCCAGGTGTGGATCTGCCAACCGGTGTAGACCCCGTCGGCCCGCTGGTAGTGCACGGTGAGCGTGGTGGGCTCGGTGGTTCCGCCGCCCCCACCGCCGCCGCCCCCGGTGCCCGTCTGGGCGGGCTGTGCATTCAAGACGGTTTGGAACGCGGCGTTGCCCTGGACCAAACGAGCATCCGGGGCAGGTGCGGGCGCCGGAGGCGTTGGCGTCGGGGCGGCGCTGCCTTGCCCACCCCCACCCCCACCACAAGCCACGAGCAAGGCAAGTGCCCCTCCGGCAGTTGCACGCGCCACCGACTTGAGAAGAGCCCCCCAGGAACTCATTTCAGTCCCGCCTGAAAACCACCGCCGCCCGCTCTGGGTTTGCTCGTCCGCCATGCTCCGCTCCACGCTGTTCGCCAAGGAGCGCGGATGCTAAGGAGTAAAACTACACGGTAAAAGCGGGATTTCCCGCAATCCGTGTACTCAAACTACAAACACTTTGGCGGACAACCCCCCAACCCCGGCGCGCAGCCGGGGAGGGTGCTGCTTCAGTTGCGCACAAACACCACGGCGGAACGCGCCGGAATGCTGAAGCGGCCAGTCGCATCGTCATAGGCCGCTTGCGTGGCCACGCGCTGGTCGGCGGCGCCTGCGGCGCGGTGCACCGGGTGAAGCTGATAGCCCTTGTTCTTGAGCGCCGCCAAGGTGAGCTGCTTTGGCTGCTTGTCCACGTTGACCAAGTAGACCAGTCCACCAAAGTTGGCGCCCGGATAGCCGGCGCCATCCACGGCGCCCACGATCACCGTCGCCTCTTGGCTCGGGCCGACGTTGTGGAACACGAGCCGGCTCTTGATGTCGGCCGCCGTGCGGAGGCGCAGCAAGGTGGTGCTGGCGCGAATCTTCAGCAAGTCGCGGAAGGCATCCCGCGTCCATGCAATTTCATCGCCCGTGGGTTTGATGAGCGGATTGGCGAGCAGCGGCTTCATCACGAAGTAGTTGTCGCCGTTCTCGCTGCGCAGCGGCGCGCCCACGCCGAAGTAGTTGTCGCTGTAGGTCCAGTCGATGCGGTTGAACCAGTCGCCCGAGTCGTAGCCATTGCGGTCCAAGCTCTTGCTGCGCAAGGTGTCCACACCGGCATGGAAGTAGGCCACGCCCTGGCTGAAGGTGTTCAGCGCGGCCGCCAGGATTTGCACCCGGGCACGGTCGTCTCGGCTGGTGCTCGTCGGCAACTTGAAGGCGTTGTTGTCGAAGAGGGTCTGGTTGTCGTGGTTCTCGATGTAGTTGACTGCTTCGCCCGGTTCCACCACATAGCCAGCGCCATTCAGCTCTTCGAGCCGCTTGGTCTCGCCCCAGTGGGCTTGCAGGGTGTAGCTGCGAATGGAGCCAGCAAGACCTGCTTTGATCAAGTCGCCAAACCACATCAGCTCGTTGCGGCTCTTGAGCGCGCCCTGCGGATTGGGGTCGTACCAGAGGCCGTTGACGAAGCCCTGGTTGGCCACCAGCGCATTGCCACCATCCATGGGGCCGCCACCACGAATGGCGTCGCGGGCGAAGGGGCTGAAGGTACCAATCCCAGAGCCATTCAGGCTCCACATGCTGGCTTGCACAAAGCGGCGGCCGTCCGCCACCTCACCAAAGTTCCAGCCCTCACCGAGGAACTGCACTTCGCGCCCCAGTTCCGTGCGCAAACGGGCCTGCATGGCCTCCATCACGCTGCGGGGTTGGTGACCCATGATGTCGAAACGGAAGGAGCTGATCTTGTACTCACGGGCCCAAAGCAACACGGAGTCGCTCATGAGCTTGCCCATCATGAGGTTCTCGGTCGCCGTGTTCTCGCAGCAGGTGCTGCGCTCGATGTCACCCGATTCGTTGTAGCGGTGGTAGTAGCCCGGCACCACGCGGTCGAGCACCGAGGTCTGCGTTTGTCCTGATGCACTGGTGTGGTTGTAGACCACATCCAAGCCCACGCGCAGTCCAGCGCCGTGCAGGCCCATCACCATGCGGCGGAACTCCAGAACGCGCTGCGCGCCGTCGTTCGCTTGACTGGCGTAGCTGCCGTCTGGGGCATTGAAGTGATGCGGGTCGTAACCCCAGTTGAAGCAATCGCTTCCGCGCTCGGCCTGCACCGCAGTCTGCTGCTCTTCGCTGTCCGGGGCGGCATTCGGCACATTCGGCGTGGTGCAGCCTGCCTCATTGACGCTGACCAAGTCGTACACCGGCAGCAGGTGCACATCCGTCAGGCCAGCATCGGCCAAGCCTTTCAAGTGCTGCATGCCCCGCGAGGACGATTCGGTGAAGGCCAGGTACTTGCCTCGGTTGGCGCTGCTCACGCTGGCGTCATTGATCGAGAAGTCGCGCACATGCAACTCGTAAATCGACATGTCGGTCGTGGCGGCCACTTTGGCAGGCGCACGGTTGGCGTCCCAGCCCGCAGGCTTCAGCGCCGGTGCAGACAAGTTGCCCACCCAGCTGCGTTGGCCATTGGCGCTCAAGCTCACGGAGTATGGGTCCGTGACGAGATTCCGCACGACGCCGATGCCGCGCACAAACACCTCCACGCCAAAGCGATAGGTCTTGCCGGTCAGATCGCCGGGGCGGCTGGCACTCCAAATGCCCGTGCTGGGGTTCAGGGTGGCGTCCATCACCGACTCGGCCGCGCCGGTGGCGTCAGGGTAGGTGAACAACAGCACGCGCTGGGCTGTGGGCGCCCACAGCTTCCAGTGGGTACTTCCGCCTTTGATGGTCACACCCAGTTCTTGCTCACGTTCCGCGCTGGCATAGATGTCGTCCAGCGCACCCGGCAACTGCAACGTGGTGGCGTTCTGCACTTTTCCGCTGGCGTCTTCCTGCACCAGCACCAATTGGCCGCGCAGGAACTCCGGCAGCCGAGCCACATACTTGGCCGGCAGTTGGAAGCGCACGCCACTGCCAATCCACTTGAAGCGTTCTGCTGCAGCGGCGGGCACGGCCCCGGTGTAGGGTGTCAGCTCTTGGAAGCCTTCGTGTCCGCGCACGGCTTCTCCCTTCACCACCACTAACTGGCCCCGCGTGGAGCGGTACAACTTGACAACGCCGCTGCCATCGTTGGCCGGCCACTGAATGAAGTCTTTGTTCAAGAAGAAGGCGCGGGCATCCGTGGTGGAGACGCGGCGCAGGTCCGGCGGGCTGTAGTAAACCGTGGGGTCACCCTGCACCAGCCAGATTTCCCCGGTCTGATTGGCAACAGACAGTTGTGGGAAACGCACGCGGATGTTGTCGTTCCTGCCGTCCTTGTCGTTCTCGTTCGGCGCCTTGCCGTGCACGATGAATTCCAGTTGCGTTCGGCCCGCGTCATCCTTCGGGTTGAGCACGGGGATATCAAACACCACCTCGCCGGCACCTTGGGCGTAGCCCGGCATGCGGTCAAAACCGACGGCATTGCCCCATTGATCGATCGCCACATTGGGCGGCATGCGCGCTGCATCCAAGCCGCTGCTGGCCCACAGGTGCAAGCCCCAGGCTGCGTAGTTGGCGTCAAAGCGCTTGTAATGCACGCGCACTTGACGCAAATCCTGCACCGGGGATGCGCCGCCTGCGGGGCGGCTGGTGTAGGTCACCGGATCGTTCTGGCGCCGCCAGATCTCGTTCTTGCCCGGCTTCAGGGTGTACGACTGGTCTGCGCCGCCATGGTCTTTGTCATCAAACCGATGGAACAAGTAGCCCACCGTGCCTGCGTTGCTGGCCAACGGAATTTCATAGACCGCACCAAAGCTGTCTTGGCCCACCGCGTTGTGACCCTGGTTCCAACCCGGATCGCGCCCCGCGCCCCAGGTATGAACCTGCCAGCCCGCGGTATCGCCGTTGTCGCGCTGGTAGTGGATGGTGAGCGAGGTCGGTACATCGTTGGGACCACCGATTCCCACCTGCGGCGGCACAGCGGACAACACCGTCTGAAAGCCCGCATTGCCAGCCGGCAGCAGGGACGCGGCACTGGGCGGGGCCCCGCGCACGCTCTGGGCACTCACGGTGGGGCCCTCTTCCAGACTGGCGCTTCCACCGCAGCCCACCAAGGCCAAGGCGGCCAAAGCGCCAACCAAACCGAGGCTTAGGCGCTTGCGCCAGCCACCCACCCATTCATGCCAAACCGCCATGTCCCACCCCTCTGCCAATACAGGAAGGGCGGATGCTAAGGAGTAAAACTACAGCTAGTTATCGGGATTTCCCGTTAATTTTTTACTCAAATTACAACAAGATTGCAGTCTGGCGTGCCACCCACTCCTCGCCCGGCCGCAGGCGCGGGCGATGCTCGATCTGGGCCATTTCCAAACACACGAATCGCTGCCAGTCGTCGGCCGGTAGATCCTTCAAGCCATGCGCAGGCCCAGGGTTCCACACCACGGCATCGTCGAAGCCCTCGGACTGCAGCAACAAGGTGCGCGTCTCGGTGGCACCGAGTTCGAGCAACTGCAAAGGCGCCGCCGGGCCGTAAACGATGCGGTCAGTGGCCTGGCCAGCCAGCAGCTCCAAGCGGCGGCTGTGCTGCACACCCTCTTGGCCGCGAATGCTGTCTAAGTAACGCCGATCCTGAAGGCCATCAATCACGGCGCGGCTGCCGGCCTCGATGCGCCAATAGCTGTGCAGCGCCGCTTGGAACTCGAAGTCGCTTTCGCCAAGGTTCTCCACGGCTAACTCCATGTCGAGTTGGCGACCCTCAATGCGCACCGTCAACTCCAGCGAAAACTCGTGGGGCCACAGCGCCAAGGTGTCGGCATTGTGCTGAAGACGCAGCACCGCCATGGCGTCGCGCTTGCCTTGCTCTTGCTGCACCAATTCCCAGATTCGCGTGCGTGCAATGCCATGGCGCGGACCAGAGCCTTGCTGGGCGAACTGGGGAAAGATGACAGGCACGCCACCGCGCAATGCAGCGCCTGCGGTGGGCATGCTGAGCGGCGATGTGTAGAGCTGATCGCTCGATCCGGCGGGTGCCCAGGTCAAGAGTTGGCCGCCATGCAAAGAAATCGTCGCCGATGCGCCTTGCGAGGTAGAGAGTTGGATGGGATTGGATGCGATGGGCATGGACGTAGGCAAGGCTGGCTTCAACAAGTAGACGCTCCGATTGTCGGGCGCTGCCTGTGGTCTTTGGGCGGCGCAAG
Organism: Burkholderiales bacterium; assembly: GCA_046317675.1. Classification (GTDB taxonomy): domain Bacteria; phylum Pseudomonadota; class Gammaproteobacteria; order Burkholderiales; family Burkholderiaceae_C; genus Inhella. Next base: position 4,007 of record JBKCVH010000071.1, on the reverse strand, counting down.
GCACTAGCATGCGCGCCTCATCCAACTTGTAGGGAGACCCTCTTTGACCCCAAGTCTCAAGGCGCTGCTCGGCGCACTGCTGCTTAGCGCCTCCGTCATTACTGCCCAGGCGCAGTCCGTGATGAATAACAGCGAGGTGCTGAAGCTCATCGAAGCCGGCATGCCGGACGAGGTCATCTTGGAGGCCATCGGCGCGGCCAAGTCGCACCGCTTCGATACGTCGGCCAACGGCTTGGTCGCGCTCAAGAACAAGGGCGCTTCGCCCGCCGTTTTGAAAGCGGTCTTGAATCCGAAGTCGGTGACGCCGGCGGCTGCCGGAGTTGCAGTGCCGGTCCGCGTCGCCTCGGTAGGCAACTCAAAGGCAGCAACGGCATCAGCCCCAGCCGGACTAAACCCTGAAGAGGTGGCCGTCGTCATCAACGGTCAAGAGCAGGTGATGCAGTACATCATCCCCAGTCTGCGCACATCGGCTCGCGCTCTGGGCTTCGGCGGCGTAGCCAGTTACGCGGCTTTGTCGGGCACCAAGGCAACGCGCCGGCTGCCCGGCAACGGCGTGGAGTTCATCGTCAGCGTTCCTAAGAACGCCCAGCCTCAGGGCTATCTGACGGTCGCCAACTTCGCCGTTCGCAACAACGGTACGCGCGAGGTGATGACCGGCGGCGGCTACATGAGCTATTCCACCGGCATCCACAAGGACCGCATCGTCGCCGTCAGCCAAGAGGCTCTCGCCGACCAAAGCCGCGCTCGCGATGGCTTTGTGCTGTACCGTGTGAAGCCCGAGAAGGACTTGGCGGCTGGTGAGTACGCACTGGTGCTGTACACCGCCGAAGTTCGCACCGCCGGCTTCTTTGCACAAGCGGCGAACAGCTACTTTGACTTTGGGGTGGACTGAGCCTGATGCTGCAGCTAACTGAAGCTTGAATTTTCCGAAACCTTGGAGCGCCTCGGCAGCAACCGAACGAGGCTGGCACATCCGCTTGGCAATCGACTTGTTTGAAGTGGCGGGATTGGGTGTTCCTGCGGCTGGCGCTCAGCGCAGCCGCATCAGCTCTTCACGCAGATCGCCATTGAGGTTGCGTACCCACTTGTTGTAATTCGGGTGGATCTGCTGGCGTCCGCCTTCCATGCTGAAGTTCATGTTCCTGCTGGAGACATAGACGATTTGGAAGCTGTTCTTATCGAACAGCACATCCACTACAACCTCATGCTTGTCACCCTTCGCGAAAGCAAGGGTCAGTTTGTCGGCGCCTTCGCCCCGCACGACCCAGCCGCGCCGGCTGCCGGCTGCGGCAATGGCAGTCCTGATCTCAGCTGAGGCAGGAGCTTTGGCATCAGTTGCCAAAAACTGCGTGCGCGGCAACTCCAGCATGGCGGTGTCTCGGGCTTGGCTGGCGCCGAAGACGACGGCCAGCAACAAGCCGGCAAGGGCATCGCGAATCGGTTTGAACATTGGTGCTCCTTAGGAAGTCGAGGTCTTTTACGTTCAAGCCGTCCCAGAATCGCATGTCCAGCATCGAGTTACCGCCCCACGGCGCTCACAACACGATGTTCCACGCATCAAACAAGCCTGAGCTCTGTGTAATCAGCGGGCGGGGAACACTTGCGCCGTCAGTTCGCCGACCTTCTTTTCAGCGTCAATGAATTTACCCATGTTGCCGCCGCCCCGGGTCGAGTCATAGATGGCGGATCCACTTTCCTGGCCAGCTTTAAACACGCGAATCTCTGCATAAGCCATGTAAAGCGCTAGGTCCCAGCGCCAGTTGGCGCTATATGTCAGCACCACGGGGCAACTGGTACTGGAGCTGTTGGCCTCCAGCATGCGAGGCTCGTAGCCGCGCCCCTTAAGACTCCGGGCTAAGGCTTCGCTAAAGGTTTGACGCACCGCAGGGTTGCTGACAATGCAAACCTGGGGTGACTCCAGCGCCCCAACGGCACGGATCTCTTGCTTGATTGCGCAGCCACTCAGCACCAGGGCCGCGACACCAGCAATAGTTAGACGGGTAGGAAACATATGCAAACTCTCCCGGTTCATTGAAGTTAGTCACAGACCGCCCTCTTGGCGGGGCTTCAAGCGACGCGGAATCATCCCGCTCACCCATGCTGCGACCAAGGGTCGCTTAGGAAGAACAGTGCCCAATCGGCCTTTCACGTGAGCTGCGAGTGGTCTCCGATGGGCGGAGACTTGGCTGGTTCTTGGCCTTTTGGAGCTTGCAAAAGGCAGAAAGTGAGCGTGTACCCCACCTCCCCTCACTGTCAGCGCATGCGGCGGGGTGCTATGCGCGTCAGTGTTTCATGCCACGCAACTTGCGCGCGGCAGCAATCTGGGCAGCCAGCGTTGCCAACTCGCTGGTCGCTTTCGCCAAGTCGAGGTCGCTGCTGGCGTTCTTTAGCGCCTCTTCAGCGGCCGCCTTGGCCTCGGCCGCCTTGGCCTCATCCAAGTCTTTGCCGCGCACAGCGGTATCGGCCAGTACGGTCACGCCATGGGGCTGCACTTCAAGAATGCCTCCAGCTACGAAGATGAACTCTTCTTGGCCGTTGTCAGCGCGCAAGATGCGCACCGCGCCCGGCCTGATGCGGGTGATCAAGGGCGTGTGCTGCGGCAGGATACCGAGCTCGCCGTTCTCGCCCGGCAGCGCGACGAACTTGGCCTCGCCCGAAAAGATGCTCTCTTCAGCGGACACCACATCGACGTGAATCGTTGCCATTGCTATTCCTTAAGGTACAAGAAGATTCAGTAAGCAAGCAGTCGGGCTAGGGACTAGGCGCGACGCGGAAGTGGACTCGTGTCCACTGAGCACGGCAACAACGCCCCCGGCCCGAAAGCGCAGCCTTACTGGAGCTTCTTGGCTTTCTCAAAGGCTTCGTCGATGGTCCCGACCATGTAGAAAGCCTGCTCTGGCAGGTGGTCGCACTCGCCGGCCACGATCATCTTGAAGCCGCGGATGGTTTCCTTCAGCGGCACGTACTTACCCGGTGCGCCAGTGAACACTTCGGCGACGTGGAAAGGCTGCGACAGGAAGCGTTGGATCTTGCGCGCACGGGCCACGGCTAGCTTGTCTTCCGGGCTGAGTTCGTCCATGCCCAGAATGGCGATGATGTCGCGCAGTTCCTTGTAGCGCTGCAGCACTTGCTGAACCGCACGGGTGGTCGTGTAGTGCCCTTCACCGACGACGTTCGGGTCAACCTGACGGCTGTTCGAATCCAGCGGATCGACGGCAGGGTAGATACCCAGCGATGCGATGTCACGGGACAGCACAACGGTTGCGTCCAAGTGGGCGAAGGTGGTGGCAGGCGACGGGTCGGTCAAGTCATCGGCTGGCACGTACACGGCTTGGATGGACGTGATCGATCCGACCTTGGTCGAGGTGATGCGCTCTTGCAGACGGCCCATTTCTTCGGCCAGGGTCGGCTGGTAGCCCACAGCGGAAGGCATGCGACCCAGCAGTGCGGACACTTCGGTACCGGCCAGGGTGTAGCGGTAGATGTTGTCCACGAAGAACAGCACGTCGCGACCCTCGTCACGGAAGGCTTCCGCCATGGTCAGGCCGGTCAACGCCACGCGCAGACGGTTGCCCGGTGGCTCGTTCATCTGGCCGTAAACCATCGCCACCTTGGACTCTTCAAAGTTCTCGGTGTTGACGACGCCGGCTTCCATCATCTCGTGATAGAAGTCGTTGCCCTCACGGGTGCGCTCACCCACGCCAGCGAACACGGACAAGCCGCTGTGCGCCTTGGCGATGTTGTTGATGAGCTCCATCATGTTCACAGTCTTGCCCACGCCGGCGCCACCGAACAGACCCACCTTGCCGCCCTTGGCGAACGGGCACACCAGGTCGATCACCTTGATGCCGGTTTCCAGCAGTTCTTGGCTGGGGCTCAGCTCGTCGTAGCTGGGGGCCTTGCGGTGGATCTGGGCCGTCAGGGCCTGGTCGACCGGACCACGTTCGTCGATGGGCGAACCCAGCACGTCCATGATGCGGCCCAGCGTGGCCTTGCCCACGGGCACC
>JBKCVH010000070.1:0-5183 GCA_046317675.1 Burkholderiales bacterium | reverse complement strand
ACCGCTGCGCGTGAGATCCGCCCAGTCCTTGATGCCCTTGGGGTTGCCCTTGCGCACCAGTAACACGGTGACCGAGGTGTAGGGCGCGGCGCCTTGCGGGAACTTCTGCCGCCAGTCGTCGGCCACAAAGCCGCGCTCGGCCAGCATGTCCAAGTCAGTGGCCTGGTTCATGGTCACCACATCGGCCTCCAGCCCACTGGCCACCGACAGCGCCTGCCGGCTGGAGCCGCCATGGCTCTGGTTCACCGTCACCGTGCGACCGCTCTTGGCCTGCCATTGCTTGGCAAAAGCCGGGTTCAAGTCCTTGTACAGCTCCCGGCTGACGTCGTAACTGACATTGAGCAGCGTGTCCTGCGCCGAAGCCGCACCCACTGCACCCCAGGCCAGCACGCCGGCCACCACCCATCGAAGCAATCGCATCACCAATCCATTCCCGTCTGAACGAAAGAGGGCGAAGGATGCCCAATCGCCTTCAGAAAGGAAACGAATAAGAAGTGGTTTGCTTATTACTTAACAGTGATTGGCGGGGCGCAGCTCGGACGCCCCACCCCTTGTACTGAAGCCAGAGTCAGGCGCCATCACTGGTCAGCAACGGCAAGCTTCCATCCGACCCACTGCCAATCAAGCCCGCCCGGCTGTACACCCCGAGCTTGTCCCGCGTGTCGGAAATGTCGAGGTTGCGCATCGTCAGTTGGCCAATGCGGTCCAGCGGCGTGAAGGCAGCGTCTTCGACCTTCTCCATGGAGAGGCGCTCGGGCGCATAGGTGAGGTTGGGGCTGACCGTGTCCATGATGGAGTAGTCGTTGCCCCGGCGCAGTTCCAGCACCACCTCGCCGGTGATGGCGCGCGCCACCCAGCGCTGGGCGGTTTCGCGCAGCATCAGGCATTGCGGGTCGAACCAGCGGCCTTGGTAGAGCAGGCGGCCGAGCTTGCGCCCGTTCCAGCGGTACTGCTCGATGGTGTCTTCGTTGTGGATGCCGGTGACCAAGCGCTCGTAGGCGATGTGCAGCAGCGCCATGCCGGGGGCTTCGACGCTGCCGCCGCTCTTGGCATCGATGATGCGGTTCTCAATCTGGTCGCTCCTGCCGAGGCCGTGGCGGCCGCCAATGCGGTTGGCTTCTAGGAACAGCTCCACACTGTTGGCAAAGCGTTGGCCGTTCAGCGCCACTGGCACGCCCTCTTCAAAGCGGACGCTGACGGTCTCGGCCTTGATGGCGACCTCGTCCTTCCAGAAGGCGACGCCCATGATGGGCTTGACGATGTGCAGGCCCTTGTTCAGGAACTCCAGGTCTTTGGCTTCGTGGGTGGCGCCGAGCAGGTTGCTGTCGGTGCTGTAGGCCTTTTCGACCGACATCTTGTAGTCAAAGCCGTGCTGGACGAGGTACTCGCTCATCTCCTTGCGGCCACCGAGTTCGTCGATGAAGGTTTGGTCCAGCCAAGGCTTGTAGATCTTCAGCGCTGGGTTGGCCAGGAGGCCATAGCGGTAGAAGCGCTCGATGTCGTTGCCCTTGTAGGTGCTGCCGTCGCCCCACACGTTCACGCCGTCTTCCTTCATGGCCACCACGAGGGCGGTGCCGGTCACGGCGCGGCCCAGCGGCGTGGTGTTGAAGTAGGTGGCGCCGCCGGTGGAGATGTGGAAGGCACCGCACTGGATGGCGGCCAAACCTTCGGCCACCAGCATGGCGCGGCAGTCGATCAGCTTGGCAATCTCGGCCCCGTAGGCGATGGCCTTGCGCGGGATGTCGTCGTAGTCGCTTTCATCCGGCTGGCCCAGGTTGGCCGTGGCGGCGCAGGGACTGGCGCCCTTGCCGCGCATCCAGTGCACAGCGGCGCTGGTGTCCAGGCCCCCAGAGAAGGCGATGCCGACGCGCTGGCCGACGGGGATGGTTTGCAGGATGGTGGCGGACACGGGCAGCTCGCAAAAGAGGGGCGGGAAAGCCCGAACTTTAGAGGGCGTCGCTACGCAGCCATCCGATTCGGCCTTGGCAGGCTTCGTCCAGCAGCAACACGAGGTCAGCTGCGGCTTCCTCGGGCAAGCGCAGCGCCAGTTCCACCTGTGCACCATGCTCGGCCGACAGCAACTCGGCACCGGCTTGTTGCAGCTGCCGGCGCACCAGGCCTTCCAGCGGGTAGGGCAGGGTGCAGCGCAGCAGCTTCATGCGCTGCAGCTTGGTGCGCGGCGCGCCGAGCAGGGCCTGCGCCACGGCATCGGTGTAGGCCCGCACCAAGCCGCCCGCACCGAGCTTGATGCCACCGAAGTAGCGCACCACCGTGGCCAGCACGCCGTCGAGTTGCTGGTGGCGCAGCACCTCCAGCATGGGCCTGCCGGCAGTGCCGCCCGGTTCGCCGTCGTCATTGGCGGCGCTTTGCCCGCCGGCCAGCAAGGCCCAGCACACATGGCCGGCCTGGGGGTGCTCGGCCCGCAGTTGGGCCACGCGCGCCAGGGCGGCAGCGCGGTCGGCGCAGGGCTCTACACAGGCCAAGAAGCGGCTCTTCTTGACCAGCGTTTCGGAGGTGGCGGGGGCGGCCAGGGTTTCCATGCAGAAAAAAGTGGGCGGGGCTGAATCCAAATGCCGGCCTAGGCCGCTCTAAGCATCATCACCCACCCATTTGGAGTTCTCATGGACCTCGATTTCCTGCGCGACAGCTTCCCGTTGATGATCCCCATCCTCGGCATGCTGATTCCCATCATTGCGATCTTGGCGCACTACATCAGCAAATCCGGCCGTGAGCGCGAGCGCCACGAAACCATGCGGCAAATGATCAAGGCGGGGCAGCCGGTGCCGCAAGGTTGGTTGGTGGATGAAGACGACGACGAAGCCACCAAAGCCAGCTCGCGGCCGAGCAACCCCAACCGCAGCCTGACGCCCGGCATCATCAACCTCAGCGTGGGCCTGGGCCTCATGGGCATGTTCAGCGTCATGCGCCCGGGCTCGTGGTTGTGGGGCATTGGCTTGATTCCTTTCTGCCTGGGCCTCGGCTTCTTGGTGCTGTGGCTGGTGGAGCGCGGGCAGCAACAAGCCAAGCCGCCCGTTGCTTGAGTTGCATGAAGAGGCCGCTTGCATTGCCCGCGCAGCAGCTGGGCAGCAGGCCGCTTTTGCGCAGTTGGTGCAGGCCCACCAGGGCTACTTGCGCCGCTTGCTGGCGCGGCTGTGCGGCGGCGACACCGCGCGTGCCGACGACTTGGCGCAAGAGGCCTTCATGAAGGCGTGGCGCGCTTTGCCGAGCTTTCGGGGCGAGGCGCGCTTCCGCACCTGGCTCACGCGCATCGCCTATTCGGCGCTGGCCGCCGAGCGCCGCCCGCAGGCCCTGCCGCTGGACAGCGAAGCGCCGGAGCTGCCCGTGAGCGACTTTTCACCCGGCGTGGATTGGCGCCTTGACCTCGACCGCGCCATGACGCTCTTGAATGAGAAGGAGCGTGATGCTTTGCTGCTTTGCTTTGCCGGCGACCTCAGCCATAGTGAGGCTGCCCTGGTGCTCGGCTGGCCGCTGGGCACCGTGAAGACCCAGGTGCTGCGCGCCCGGAACAAACTGCGCACCGCCCTGAAAGACTGGAGCCCCGAATGAGCGAGCAGCACTTTGACAACTGGCTCAAATCAGCCCTGCAGCAAGAGCCGGAGCCCTTGGATGCTGGCTTTTCGGCGCGCGTCATGGCCCAGTTGCCTGCACAGCCGCAGCGGCGCCGCCCCGCCCGGCCGCGTTTCTCGCCGGCCATGCGCGCCGCAGAGACGGCCGCCATCAGTCTGGCGGCGCTGGTGCTGAGCCTCGTGCCCTTGCAGAAGCTCGCCGCGCTGGACGCCACCTTGGCCAGCGTCAGCTTGTTGGCTTTGCTGCTGTGGTGGAGCTTGCCGCAATCAAGGGGCAGTGGCTGGCGCTGAAATCCAGCGGTAGTGGCTGCTGAGGCTGGACCCAAAGTGCTGCTCCACCGCACGCTTCACCGTGCCATCGCGCACCATGCTCACGAGTGCGCTGCGCAAGCGCTGCCGGTCGGGGGCCGACAAGGTCTTTCGCGACATGGCGAGCCCGCCAATCACCTCGCTCTTGGGCCAGGGGTCCCAAAGCTGGTGCTGGGCCAGCCACTCGGCGCCCCGGCCGCGCAAGAGCATGGGGTAGATCGGCAAGGCGGCTGCACGGCCCAACTCAAAGGCGCGCAGGGCCGAGAGCACATCGCCTGCCTCGGTGACGCGGTTCTGTGTGGCCAAGCGCGCGTACCAAGCCTGCACCTCGGGGTGAACCGAGCCGCCCCGCACCTTGAGGGTGAGCTCGGTGGCGTCTTGGTTGAATTGATCAAAGCTGCCCAGCCGGCGCGCCACCTCGCCGCGCACCAGCAAGGCCATGCGCATGCCAATCACGGGAACGTGGTCCACAAAAGCCTCCCGGTCTGGACTGGCCATCGCCGAGGGCAGCAGGTCCAGGTCGCCCTGGGCCAAGGCCTTCCACGCGCCGGAGTTGCTCATCTCTTGGGTCACCAGTCGGCAGCCGCTGCGCACCGCCAGTTCCTGCACCAAGTCCACATCCACGCCGCGCTCGCTGCCATCGGGCATGCGCTCGTACACACCGGGCTGCACGCGCAAGGCCACGCGAAGCGGCCCGCAAGCCTGTGCGCCTAAGGTGAAGCACAGCAACACCACGATGAGCAGTTGGAAGCGTTGCTGCATGGCAGGCCAGACAATAAGAGGATGCTTGATTTTCAACTCCTGCGCCAAGAAGGCGCCGCCCGCCGCGGCCGCATGACCCTGAATCACGGGGTCGTCGAAACCCCGATTTTTATGCCGGTAGGCACCTACGGCACGGTGAAAGGGATGATGCCCCGCGACCTGACCGAAATGGGCGCGCAGATCATTCTGGGCAACACCTTTCACCTCTGGTTGCGGCCCGGGCTGGACGTGGTCCAGCAGTTCGGCGGCTTGCACCGCTTTGAGTCTTGGCAAAAGCCCATCCTCACCGACAGCGGTGGCTTCCAGGTTTGGAGCCTCGGGGCGATGCGCAAGATCAGCGAAGAGGGCGTCACGTTCGCCAGCCCCATCAACGGCGACAAGCTGTTCCTGACCCCCGAGGTCAGCATGCAGATCCAGACCGTGCTGAACAGCGACATCGTCATGCAGTTCGACGAATGCACGCCCTACGAAACCAAGGGCCACCTGACGACTGAGAAAGAAGCCCACAAGAGCATGGCCATGAGC
>JBKCVH010000069.1:0-4814 GCA_046317675.1 Burkholderiales bacterium | reverse complement strand
GCAGAAGTTCATGGTCAGCGTCGGCTCGTCCACCTTCAGCATGGGCAGCGGTGCCGGGCTGGCCGGGTCGGTCACGGTCACGCCGATGCCGATGTCTTCAATGCCGTTGATCAGCACGATGTTGCCGGGACCGGCGTCGGTCACTTGCACGCGGTCCAAGCCTTGGAAGGTCAGCACCTGATTGATGCGGCCGTTGACGGCCTTGCCGTCCGGACCTTCCATCACAACCACGTTCATGCCCGGCTTGATCGTTCCCTGGCTGATGCGGCCCACGCCGATGCGGCCCACGAAGGTCGAGAAGTCGAGCGCCGAGATCTGCAACTGCAACGGGGCTGCTGGATCACCCGATTGCGCCGGCACGTGCTTCAACACGGTGTTGAAAAGCGCCGACATGTCGGGCCCCCACTGCTCGCCCGGTGCGCCCTCTTCCAGCGACGACCAGCCGTTGATGCCCGAGGCGTACACGACTGGGAAGTCGATCTGCTCGTCGGTGGCGCCCAGCTTGTCGAACAAGTCGAAAGCGGCGTTGATCACGGCGTCGGGCTTGGCGCCCGGCTTGTCCACCTTGTTCACCACCACGATGGGCTTCAGGCCAAGGGCCAGGGCCTTCTTGGTCACGAAGCGGGTCTGCGGCATCGGGCCCTCTTGGGCATCGATGAGCAACACCACGCCATCGACCATCGACAAAGCGCGCTCCACCTCGCCGCCAAAGTCCGCGTGTCCGGGGGTATCGACGATGTTGATGTGCGTGCCTTCCCAGCTCACCGCGCAGTTCTTGGCCAAGATCGTGATGCCACGTTCCCGCTCGATGGCATTGCTGTCCATCACGGTGTCGACCACTTTCTCGTGGTCGGCAAAGGTGCCGCTTTGACGCAGCAGTTGGTCAACCATGGTGGTTTTGCCGTGGTCAACGTGGGCAATGATGGCGATGTTGCGGATTTGCTTGGTCATAGAACAGCTCGTTTAAATCAGGGAAACAGGGCCGGCGAGCAGGGTTTGCAGCTCGATCGGGCTGAGCAAACGCTCAGGAATCAGTTCGCCGCCCTGCACCCGGGCACTGCCCAGGAATGCATGCGGCTCAGGGCCAAAGGCACGCACGCGGATGGCCGGCGCAACGCTGGTGCGGCGGCGAATGCCGGCCATCAACTTGCCCGCTTCTTCAGCGGGCAGGCGAATCAATGGGCAGTCAGCGAGCAAAGTGTCAGGCGGCAGCAGTTGAGTGAGGCGCTCGGCGTCGGTCATGGCATCAAGGGCTTCCAGCGTGACGCTGTGGGCCAGGCCCAGCGGGCCGCTGGCAATGCGGCGCAATCCACTGAGGTGCGCTCCGCAACCCAGCAATTCACCCAAGTCTTCGGCGAGCGAGCGGATGTAGGTTCCTTTGGAGCAACGCACACCCAAGCGCATCGTCTCGCCATCGTGTGACAGCAATTCGAGTTGATGAATGGTGACTCGGCGCGGCGCGCGGTCTACCACCTCGCCCTTGCGGGCCAATTCGTACAAGGCCTTGCCCTCATGCTTGAGCGCAGAGTGCATGGGCGGCACCTGATCAATCTCGCCGCGCAGTTGCTGCAAGGCAGCCTGAAGTTGCGCATCGCTGAAGGCCACAGGGCGAACCTTGAGGACTTCGCCCTCGCGGTCACCCGTGCTGGTGGTTTGACCCAAGTGCAGCGTGGCCTCGTAGGCTTTGTCTGCCTCTAGGTTCACTTGGCTGAACTTGGTGGCCGCACCAAAGCACAAGGGAAGCAAGCCCGTGGCGAGTGGGTCCAGCGTACCCGTATGCCCTGCCTTCTCCGCCCGCAGCAAACGCTTGGCGCGCTGCAAAGCGTCATTGCTGGACAGGCCAAGCGGCTTGTCGAGCAAAAGCACACCGTGCAGGGCACGACGCGGTAGCCGGGGGCGTTGCGCTTGCATCAGTCCTCAGTGGTCTCGTCGTCAAGGGCTCGGCTGGCGTTGGCTTGCGTGATGAGCTTGTTCATCTGCGCAGCGCGTTCAGTGCTCTTGTCGAAGTGGAAATGCAAGGTCGGCACGGTGTGAATCTGCAAGCGCTTGAAGAGCCCATTGCGCAGGAAGCCAGCGCTTTCGTTCAGCGCTTCTTCGGTTTCTTCTGGGCTACCCAGCAAGAGTGTGAACCGGACCTTGGCATGCGCGTAGTCCGGCGTTACGTCTACACCCGAGATCGTCAGCATGCCGATCCGAGGGTCCTTGAGTTCACGCACGAGCTCCGCCAGATCACGCTGGATCTGATCGGCGACGCGGAAGCTGCGGTTGGGTGTGGAACGTTTGTGGCGCATGGTGATAAAGATCCTTCAATGGACAAAACCCCGCCGGCTGAACCTGTGAAGTTCGGCCGGGCGGGGTTTGTCGGGAACGCTGTACCGGCTTACAGCGTCCTGGCGACTTCCTTGATCTCGAAGAATTCCAGCTGGTCACCCTCGTGGATGTCGGTGTAGTTCTTGAGCTTGACACCGCACTCGAAGCCTTCCTTGACTTCTTTGACGTCGTCCTTGAAGCGCTTGAGCGAATCCAGCTCGCCGGTGTAGATCACCACGTTCTCGCGCAGCAGACGGTAACGAGCGTCGCGCTTGACCGTGCCAGCGGTGACCATGCAACCGGCAATGGTCCCGATCTTGGTGGCCACGATGACGTTGCGGATCTCGGCCATACCGATGACCTCTTCGCGCTGCTCAGGTGCCAGCATGCCGGTCATCGCAGCCTTGACTTCGTCGACCGCGTCATAGATGACGTTGTAGTAACGCAGGTCAACGCCATTGCCTTCGGCCAGCTTGCGCGCACCGGAATCGGCCCGCACGTTGAAGCCAATGATGACCGCCTTGGAGGCGATGGCCAGATTGACGTCGGTCTCGCTGATGCCGCCGACCGCCGCATGAACGATCTGGACGCGCACCTCTTCGGTGCTGAGCTTGAGCAGTGAAGCGGCCAATGCTTCTTGCGAGCCCTGCACATCCGCCTTGACGATGAGGGCCAGCGTTTGCGCATCGCCCTTGCCCATGTTCTCGAACATGTTCTCGAGCTTGGCGGCTTGCTGCTTGGCCAGCTTCACGTCACGGTACTTGCCAGCACGGAAGGTCGCAATTTCGCGGGCTCGCCGTTCGTCACTCAGGACCATGAATTCGTCGCCGGCGCGAGGAACGTCCGACAAACCTTGAATTTCGACTGGAATCGACGGGCCTGCTTCAGTGGCAGCCAAGCCATCTTCGTCCAACATCGCACGCACACGGCCAAAGGTGGAGCCCGCCAAAATAACGTCACCGCGCTTGAGGGTACCGCTTTGCACCAACACCGTGGCCACAGGGCCGCGACCCTTGTCGAGACGGGCTTCAATGACCAGACCCTTGGCCATCGAGTCAACCGGCGCCTTCAGCTCCAGCACCTCGGCCTGCAGCAACACCTGCTCGAGCAAGCTGTCGATGCCCTCGCCGGTCTTGGCCGAGACGGGTACGAAAGGCGAATCGCCGCCGTACTCTTCAGGCACAACTTGCTCGCCCACCAGCTCTTGCTTGACGCGGTCGAGGTTGGCTCCTGGCTTGTCGATCTTGTTGATCGCCACGATCAAGGGAACACCCGCCGCCTTGGCGTGGTGAATGGCTTCCTTGGTCTGGGGCATCACGCCGTCATCGGCAGCCACCACCAGGATCACCAAGTCGGTCGCCTTGGCCCCACGAGCCCGCATGGCGGTGAACGCCTCGTGACCCGTGGTGTCGAGGAAGGTGATGACGCCGCGCGGCGTCTCTACGTGGTACGCACCAATGTGCTGCGTAATTCCACCGGCTTCGCCAGCGGCCACACGAGCGCGTCGAATGCTGTCCAGGAGCGAGGTCTTGCCATGGTCGACGTGACCCATGACAGTAACCACTGGAGGACGGGTAACGGATTCGTACTCCTTTTCCGTGACGTCTTCTTCCAAGAAGGCGTCCGGGTCATCGAGCTTGGCGGCAAAGGCCTTGTGGCCCATTTCCTCGACCACGATCATGGCCGTTTCTTGGTCCAGGGGCTGGTTGATGGTGACCATCTGGCCCAGCAACATCAGCTTCTTGATGACCTCGGCCGCCTTCACCGACATCTTGTGGGCCAAATCGGCCACGGTGATGGTTTCGGGAATATGGACCTCTTGGGTCACCGGCTCGGTCGGCGCCACGAAGTTGCTTGGAGCCTCGTTGCGGTCGCCACGGCGGCCACCGCGAGGAGCCTTCCAACCAGGCGTGCTACGACCCGCAGCAGCGGTCGTATCGCCACGCGTCTTGAGGCCGCGCTTCTTGGCGGCGTCGTCGGCCCAGCTGGAGCTGAGCTTCTCACTCTTGACGGCATTCTTGTCACCCGGCTTGGCAGCACCAGGAGCCGCAGCGGGCGCGGGCGCACCGGGGGCCCCGACCTTCTTGTGCAAGGTGCCCTTGATGCCTGCCGCAGGTTCGGCTGGCTTCGGCTCTTCAGGCTTCTTCGCCACCAGCACCTTCTTGGGTGCGTTCATCATGGCGCGAATGGCAGCTGCTTCAGATTCCGCAGCTTTGCGACGACGGTCCAGCTCTGCAGCCTTTGCCGCATTCTCAGCAGCGGTGTCGGCCGCCTTCACCACACGCACAGAAGGCTTGGGCGCCTCGACGGGCGTCGCCACAACCACGGGCGCAGGGGCTGGCTTCGCCTTGGGCTCAGCCTTCGGTTCAGGTTTGCCTTCGGCTTTCGCTTGTTTGGCAGCTTCAGCCGCAGCAGCTTCAGCAGCGGCTTCGGCGGCGGCACGCGCAGCCGCTTCGGCAGCACGACGCTCAGCTTCCGCGCGCTCGCGCGCTTCGGCCTCGGCG